>NZ_JAVDYB010000001.1:2916818-3223181 GCF_031458235.1 Catenuloplanes atrovinosus
GCGGCGGCGGCCAGCGCCGGGTAGTCCTCCGGGTCGAGCACCTCGGCCAGCACCGCGCCGTACGCCTCCGGGCCGCCCAGCCCCTCCTGCGGGCCCAGGCTGACCGCGAGCCCGGCCTGGGCGGCGGCGTACCCGGTGAGCGTGGTGACGATCGGGATGCGGGCGCCGGCGGGCAGTCCGGTCGCGTCCAGCGCGGCCAGCGCGCGGTCCAGCCAGCGCAGCGCGCGCGGCCCGGCCGGTGGCGTGCGGCGGGTGAGCTCGAGCTGCCACGGGCGGCCGATCAGGTAGTCGCGGTGCGCGCGGGTCCACGCCGTCAGGTAGTCGCGCCAGGACTGGCCCTTGCCCGGCGCGGGCGGGTCGGGCACGGCCGCGTCCGCCATCAGCACCAGCAGCTCGTCCTTGCTGCCCACGTACCGGTAGAGCGACATCGGCGCGACGCCGAGCCGCTCGGCGACGCTGCTCATCCGCACGCCGGCCAGCCCGTCCACGTCCGCGATCGCGATCGCGGCGGCGACGATGCCGGGGACGTCGAGGCTGGGGCGCGGGCCGCGGCGGGAGCCGGTGTCGCGGCCCCACATGCGCGCCACCACCGGCGGGATCGTCCCCATCTGCACCGTCCTGCCCTCATTGGCTGTTCGCGTCATCAGTCTAGAGAAGTCATCTGCGTATGTCGTACTGTGTAGCTTCAACGCAGTTAACGGGGAGGGTGTCGGATGGCACGATCGGTTGACGTCGACGCGGTGCGGGGCTTCGCGCTGTTCGGGATCTTCGTGGTGAACGTGACCTTCATGGCCTCGGGCTACCCGGGCAACCTGGCCGACGATCCGCGCTTCGCGTCGTTCGCGGACGAGGCGGTGCGCACGCTGTCGTCCGTGTTCGTCGACATGAAGTTCTACGTGCTGTTCTCGTTCCTGTTCGGCTACAGCTTCGCGATGCAGCTGCGCTCCGCCGGCCCCGCGTTCCCCGCCCGGATGCTGCGCCGGATCGCGGGCCTGTTCGTCCTCGGCGCGCTGCACACGGTGTTCCTGTACGGCGGGGACATCCTCACCACGTACGCCGTCGCCTGTCTGATCCTGTTCCTGATGCGGCACGTGCGGGACGTGACCGCGATCCGCACCGCCGTGATCATCTACGCCGTCGTGGTGGCCGGCCTGGTGACCAGCGCGCTCACGCTGGACGCGTCCGCGTTCCTGCCGGGCGCCGCGGAGGCGCAGGCCACCGCGGCCGCGCAGACGCGCGAGATGGCCACCGGCGGCTGGGGCACGCGCATCGGGCACAACCTCGCCGGCCTGCCGCTGCTGCTGATCCAGGCCGTGTCGCTGCAGGGCCCGACCGCGCTGGCGCTGTTCCTGCTCGGCATGGTCGCCGGCCGCCGTGACCGGCTGGCCCACATCCGCGGCGACGAACCGGTGCTGCGCCGCCTCCAACTGATCGGCTTCCCGGTCGGGCTGACCGGCGGCCTGATCTACGCGCTCGGCGGCGGCAACTCCGGCACGCTCGCCGTGGCCGCCAGCGTCGTGACCGCCCCACTGCTGTCCGCCGCGTACGTGGCAACCCTCCTACGGATCATGCACACCCCACGCGGCACCGCCGTGCGCGCCGCGCTGGCCCCGGCCGGCCGGATGGCGCTGACCAACTACCTCGGACAGTCCGTGATCGGCCTGCTCCTCTTCACCGGCATCGGCCTCGGCCTGGCCGGCACGTTCTCACCGCCCGCGCTGCTGCTCCTGGCCGCCGCGGTCTTCGCCGCCCAGGCCGCCGCCAGCACCCTGTGGCTGCGCCACTTCCGCTACGGCCCGGCCGAATGGGCCCTGCGCTGGCTCACCCACGCCCACCGCCCCTCCCTCTCCGGCACCCCCACCTGACCCTCACCCCCGCCTCCGCCGTGCGCGGGTCGCTGGCCGCGTGTGCGGGTCGCTGGCCGCCGTGTGCGGGTCGCTGGCCGCGTGTGCGGGTCGCTGGCCGCCGTGTGCGGGTCGCTGGCCGCGTGTGCGGGTCGCTGGCCGCCGTGCGCGGGTCGCTCGCCGCGTCGATCTAGGGCGGATTCGCGTGATTGGAGATCATCCCGCCGGAATGCGCCCTAGATCGACGCGGCGCGACGCCACGCGGCGCCACGCGACGCAACACGGCGCGGCGCGACGCCGGCTGCGGCGGCGCCCAGCGCGGCGCGTCGCCACCGCCGATCTAGGGCGGATTCGCGGGATCGAAGATCGAAGTGCCGGAATACGCCCTAGATCGGCGGGGAGAGAGGCAGGGCGCGGCGGACGTCAGTGCGGGTCGGACGGTGCACCGCGCGAAGGGCGGGGCACGGGCCGGGACGAGGGCGGCGGAACGGGTCGCGTGGCAGGCGTCGGCCGGGCGGCGTGGTGTGCGGGCGTGACCGGCATGGGAAGACGAGCGGCGGGCGGTCGAGCACCGGGAGGTTGAGCACCGGATCGCGAAACGCCGATAGGCGGGCGCGGCCGGAACGGGGGCGCCGGGCTGATCGCGGGCACGCGGTCAGCCCGGCGGCGGGGTGCGGGACGCCACCGGCCACGGGTAGGCGATCGCCGCGCGGTCGGGCGCCGGAGGTGGGGCGCGGCCGGGTCGGGTGTGCCCGGGCGATCGCGGCGCCACGTGGTCAGCCCGGCGGCGGGGTGCGGGACGGGACCGGCCACGGGTAGGCGATCGCCGTGCGGTCGGGCGCCGGAGGTGGGGCGCGGCCGGGACGGGGGTGCCGGGGCGATCGCGGCGCCACGTGGTCAGCCCGGCGGCGGGGTGCGGGACGCCACCGGCCACGGACGGCGAGCGCCGGGCCGTCCCGCGCTCGGACCGCGAAGCGCCCGAGGCGGGGACGCGCCCGGCGCGTACCGTGGGAAGGGTTTTCAAGGGTCGATGCGCTGGTTCTTGCCGATCACCACGATGCCGTTGTCGGAGACCGTGAAGCGCTGGCGGTCGCGTTCCAGGTCGACGCCGATCTCGGCGCCTTCCGGGATGCGGACGTTCTTGTCGATGATGGCGTTGCGGATGACGGCGTGGCGGCCGACGTCGACGCCGTCGAGGAGGACGGAGCCGGTGACGTTGGCCCAGGAGTGGACGCGGACGCCGGGGGAGAGGATCGAGTTCTCCACCAGGGAGCCGGAGACGACCACGCCGGGGGAGATCATGGAGCCGACGGCGCGGCCGATGCGTTCCTCCCAGCCGTGCACGAACTTGGCGGGCGGGTACGGCGCGTGGTCGGTCAGGATCGGCCACTTGGAATTGTAGAGATTGAAGACCGGGTGGATCGCGATCAGATCCATGCTGGCCTCGTAGTACGAGTCGAGCGTGCCCACGTCCCGCCAGTAGGCGCGGTCGCGCTCGGTGCTGCCGGGCACCTCGTTGTCACGGAAATCGTAGACGTTCGCGGTGCCGCGCGTGACGAAGTTCGGGATGATGTTGCCGCCCATGTCGTGTTTGCTGGACAGGTCCATGCCGTCCGCGGTCACGGCCTCGCAGAGCGCCTTGGTGGTGAAGACGTAGTTGCCCATCGACGCGTAGATCTCGTCGGGTGCGTCGGGGAGGCCGACCGCGTCCGTGGGCTTCTCCCGGAACGCGGAGATGCGCCGGCCGCTCTCGTCGACCTCGATCACGCCGAACTGGTTCGCCATCGACAGCGGCTGGCGGATGCCGGCCACGGTCACGTCCGCGCCGGAGTCGATGTGGTCCTGCACCATCTGCTGCGGGTCCATCCGGTAGATGTGGTCCGCGCCGAAGACGATGACGTAGTCCGGGTTCTCGTCGTTGATCAGGTTCAGGCTCTGGTAGATCGCGTCGGCCGATCCGGCGAACCAGCGGGGGCCCAGCCGCTGCTGCGCCGGTACCGGCGTGACGTAGTTGCCGAGCAGGTTGGACATCCGCCAGGTCTGGGTGATGTGCCGGTCCAGCGAGTGCGATTTGTACTGGGTCAACACGACGATCTTGAGGAATCCGGCGTTCGCCAGGTTCGACAGGACGAAGTCGATGAGCCGGTAGATGCCCCCGAAGGGCACGCCGGGCTTGGCCCGGTCGGCGGTGAGCGGCATGAGCCGCTTGCCCTCACCTCCGGCCAGGACGATGGCAAGGACCTTGGGCGTCATGAAAGGACGTTATCCAGGCCGGGACCGCTCCGCCAGCCGAGCACGCAATCTTTGATTAGGGTGCGATGGTGGGCACAGACCGGTTTAGAGTTGACCTTCTCACGCGGGAGTACCCGCCCGCCGTCTACGGCGGCGCCGGCGTGCACGTGGAGTACCTTGCGGCGGCGCTGCGCGCGCTGACCCGGGTCGGCGTGCACTGCTTCGGCGCCCCCCGGCCGGACGCGTCGGCCTATGCCGACCTGGCCGAGCTCAAGGACGCCAACCCGGCGCTCCAGGTGCTCGGCGTCGACCTGGCGATCGCGGCCGGCGTGGCCGGCACGGACCTCGTGCACAGCCACACGTGGTACGCGAACCTCGCCGGCCACCTGGCGAAGCTGCTGCACGGCGTGCCGCACGTGGTCACCACGCACAGCCTGGAGCCGTTGCGCCCGTGGAAGGCCGAGCAGCTCGGCGGCGGCTACGCGCTGTCCTCGTGGGCGGAGCGGACGGCGCTGGAGGCGGCCGACGCGATCATCGCGGTCTCCGACGGCATGCGGCGCGACGTGCTCGCCGCCTATCCGGCGGTCGACCCCGCGCGGGTACGGGTGGTGCACAACGGCATCGACACCGCGCAGTACGCGCCGGACCCCGCCACCGACGTGCTGGAGCGGCTCGGCATCGCGACCGGCGTGCCGACGCTGACGTTCGTCGGCCGGATCACCCGGCAGAAGGGCCTGCCGCACCTGCTGCGCGCGGCCCGGCAACTCGATCCGGCCGCGCAGCTGGTGTTCCTGGCCGGCGCGCCGGACACGCCGGAGATCGCGGCGGAGGTGTCCGCGCTCGTCGACGAGCTGCGCACCAGCCGGGACAACGTGGTCTGGATCCCGGAGATGCTGGCCAAGCCGGAGGTCATCCAGATCCTGACGCACAGCACGGTGTTCGTCTGCCCGTCCGTCTACGAGCCGATGGGCATCGTGAACCTGGAGGCGATGGCCTGCGAGACCGCGGTGGTGGCCACCGCGACCGGCGGCATCCCCGAGGTGGTCGAGGACGGCGTGACCGGCCTGCTGGTGCCGATCGAGCAGGTGAGCGACGGCAGCGGCACGCCGGTCGACCCGATCCGCTTCGAGTCCGACCTCGCCGCGGCGATCAACGCGCTGCTGGGCGACCCGGAGCGCGCGGACCGGATGGGCCGGGCCGGCCGCCAGCGCGCGGTGGACCACTTCTCCTGGCCGGCGATCGCGGAGGCCACCATGGAGGTCTACCGCTCGGTGCTGTGACCTAGAGCCGGTAGTGGGCGGCGGCGCCGCGTACCTCGGCCGCGATCCGGGCGCGCAGGTCCGCGGGCGCGAGCACCTCGACCGCGGCGCCGAGGCCGAGCAGCGCGCTGACCGCCCACTCCAGGCTCTCGAACGGGACCGTCACCTCCACCCGGGCGGCGGCGGTCCCGGCGGGCAGCCGGTCGTGGCCGTGCACCGGCAGGCACTCGCGCAGCCGGGACAGCGCGTGCCCGGCCACCCGCAGCGTGACCTCGACCGCGGTCCGCTCGCGCTCCAGGTCGGCGCGCGCGTCGGCCCAGCTGGCCGCCAGGTCGAAGCGGGCCGGTCGGCGGACCGGCGTCTCCAGCGTCTCCACGGACCGGACCCGGGACACCCGGTACGTCCGGCGGGCGCCGTCGCGCAGCGCGACCAGGTACCAGACGCCAGCCGCCAGGACCAGGCCGAGCGGGTCGACCTCGCGGGTCGCGGTGTCGCCCGACCGGGTGGTGTAGACGATCCGGGCGCGCCGGTCCGACCACACCGCGGTGGCGAGCGCGGTCAGGCACGGCACCGGCTCGGCCGTGCCGAAGAACCGCACCGGGTCCAGGTGGAAGCGCGCCGCGGTGGCGGAGGCGCGGTCGCGGGCCTCGCCGGTCAGCCCGGCCCACACCTTGACCCGCGCGCCCTCGAGCAGTTCGCCGAGGCCGAGCTGGGCGGCCGGCCCGGCCAGCCCGAGGAACGCGAGCGCGCCCGCCTCGTCCAGCCCCAGCCCGGTCAGCCGGGTGCGGTAGCCGCCGTCCAGCCGGTATCCGCCGGCCGGGCCGCGCGTGGACCGGATCGGCACGCCGGACGCGGCCAGCGCCTCCGCGTCGCGCTGGACCGTGCGCTCGCTGACCTCCAGCAGCCGGGCGAGCTCCGCGCCGGTGGCCTGCCCGCGCACCTGCAGGTGCAGCAGCAGTGACATCATCCGGGAGGCGCGCACGAAAGAGGTTATCCCGACATGCGGTGTCGGGAAAAGCGTGCAGGATGGTGCGCATGACCGAGATCGTGCTGTTCCACCATGTGCAGGGCCTCACCCCGGGGGTACGGGCGCTCGCCGCCCGCTTCGAGGCCGCCGGCCACACCGTGCACCTGCCCGACCTGCTCGACGGCCGCACCTTCGGCACGCTGGAGGAGGGCCTGGCCTACGCCCAGGAGATCGGCTTCTCGCGGATCGCCGAGCGGGGCCGGGTGGCCGCGGACGCGCTGCCCGAGGACGTCATCTACGCCGGGATCTCGCTCGGCGCGATGCCCGCTCAGATGCTGGCCCAGACGCGGCCCGGCGCGCGCGGCGCGCTGCTGCTGGAGGGCTGCCTGCCGAACGGTGAGTTCGGCGCCTGGCCGCGGAGCCTGCCGGTGCAGGTGCACGGCCGGGAGGACGATCCGATCTTCGCGGCCTCCGGCGACCTGGACGCTGCCCGCGAGCTGATCGGCGAGGCCGAGCACGGCGAGCTGTTCCTCTACCCGGGCAGCGCCCACCTGTTCACCGACGAGGGCCTGCCGGGCTACGACGCGGACGCGACCGTGCTCGTCGTGGAGCGCGCGCTCGAGATGATCCGGAAAGCCTGATCTTCTCGGCGCGCGGAACGGGCGTGCCTGGACTAGGTTTGCTGGTGTGACCGGACGATTCCCCATCGAAGACGTCGCGCCCGCCGTTGACGGTGGGCGCTACCCGGCGAAAGCGGTCGTCGGCGAGCTGGTGCCGGTGACGGTGACAGCGTACCGGGAGGGCCACCACGCGCTCGGGGTCGCCGTGGTGTGGCAGGGGCCCGACGGCGCGGAGCGTCCCTTCACGAGGCTGCGGCCGCTCGGCGCCGGCCTGGACCGGTGGCAGGGCGTCATCCGCCCGGACGCGCCGGGCGAGTGGACGTTCCGCGTCGAGGCGTTCGACGATCCGTACCTGACCTGGCACAACGCGGTCACGAAGAAGCTGGCCGCGGGCCAGGGCATCGCGGACCTGGCCAACGACCTGGCCGAGGGCGCGGCCCTGCTGACGGAGGCGGCCCGGCACCTGCCGCTCAACGCGGACAGCCGGGCCGGCATCCAGCTCACCGACCGGGGGTACGCGTACGGCCGCGGCTCGGTGATCCAGGAGTCCGGTGAGATCCCGGAGGCCGCGATCCCCACGCCGCGCGCGGAGCGGGCCCGGATCTTCGCGGCGGTCGAGGCGCTGCGCGACGAGGAGCTGACGCTTCAGGAGCGCACCACGCCCGCGCTGCAGCTCGACGACCTGCTGTGGGACAAGCCGGTCCGCCGGTATACGACCGCCTCCGAGACGTACCGGCTGTGGGTCGATCGCCGCAAGGCGCTGTTCAGCTCGTGGTACGAGTTCTTCCCGCGGTCCGAGGGGGCGGTGCTGCCGCACCGCAGCGGCACGTTCCAGACCGCGGCGAAGCGGCTGCCCGCGGTCGCCGAGATGGGCTTCGACGTGCTCTACCTCCCGCCGATCCACCCGATCGGGCGGACCTGGCGCAAGGGCCGGAACAACTCGCTGATCGCGCGCGCGGAGGACGTCGGCTCGCCGTGGGCGATCGGCGCGGACGAGGGCGGCCACGACGCCATCCACCCCGACCTGGGTACGGCCGAGGACTTCCGCGAGTTCGTCACCACCGCCAACGAGCTGGGCGTCGAGGTGGCGATGGACCTGGCGCTGCAGTGCTCGCCGGACCACCCGTGGGTCACCGAGCACCCGGAGTGGTTCACCCGGCGCCCGGACGGCACGATCGCGTACGCGGAGAACCCGCCGAAGAAGTACCAGGACATCTACCCGCTCAACTTCGACAACGACCCGGAGGGCATCCGGGCGGAGATGCTGCGGATCGTCCGGCACTGGATGGGCCAGGGCATCCGCGCGTTCCGGGTGGACAACCCGCACACCAAGCCGCTCGACTTCTGGTACTGGCTGATCGGCGAGGTCAAGCGCACCGACCCGGACGTGATCTTCCTGGCCGAGGCGTTCACCCGGCCGGCGATCATGCACGGGCTCGCGAAGATCGGGTTCACCCAGTCGTACACGTACTTCACCTGGCGGACCAGCGCCGAGGAGATGCGCGAGTACTGCGAGCAACTGGTCGCGGCCGCGGACTACATGACGCCGAACTTCTGGCCGAACACGCCGGACATCCTGCACGAGACGCTCCAGCACGGCGGCCCGCCGATGTTCAAGATCCGGGCGGTGCTGGCCAGCATGCTGTCACCGTCGTGGGGCATGTACGCCGGGTACGAGCTGTTCGAGCACGAGCCGCGGCCCGGCGCGGAGGAGTACCTCGACAACGAGAAGTTCGAGCTGCGCCCGCGCGACTGGGAGCTGGCCGAACTGGAGGGCCGCTCGCTCCGGGCGTACCTGACCCGGCTGAACGAGATCCGCAAGGAGAACCCGGCGCTGCACTGGCTGCGGAACCTGCGATTCCACCACTGCGACAATCCGGGCATCCTGGTCTGGTCCAAGAAGGATCCCGACTCGGCGAACACCATCCTGGTGGCGTGCTCGTTCGACCCGCACGCGGTGCAGTGGGCCACGGTCGACCTGGACATGCCGGCGCTGGGCCTGGACCCCGGCGACCGCGTCCGGGTGCACGACCTGCTCAACGGCGCGAACCACGTCTGGGGCGCCTCCGGCAACGCGGTCCGGCTGGACCCGATCATCAACCCCGCCCACATCTTCACCGTCGAGCGGATCGGAGGGTGAGCGCCATGGACCGGCTGATCACCGGAAACGCCCACGACCCGCACGCCGTGCTGGGCGCGCACCCGGCGCCGGACGGCGGCACGGTCATCCGCGCGCTGCGCCGGCACGCCACCGACCTCGCGGTGATCACGCCCGACGGCACCAAGCACCCGATGGAGCGCGTGCACCCGGACGGCGTCTTCGAGGCGACCATCCCCGGCCGGCCCGACGGCTACCTGCTCGACGTGGACGGCGAGGAGCAGGACGACCCGTACCACTACCCGCCCACGCTCGGCGAACTCGACCTGCACCTGATCGCGGAGGGCCGGCACGAGCGACTGTGGACCGTGCTCGGCGCCCAGCACGGCGAGACCGGCACCGCGTTCGCGGTCTGGGCGCCCAGCGCGCAGGGCGTCCGGATCGTCGGCGACTTCACCGGCTGGGATGCGCACGACGGCTGGCCGATGCGCTCGATGGGCGGGACCGGCGTCTGGGAGATCTTCGTGCCCGGCGTCCCGGAGGGCGCGCGCTACAAGTACCGCATCCTCGGCGCGGACGGGCAGTGGCGGGACAAGGCCGACCCGCTGGCCCGGCACACCGAGGTCCCGCCGCGTACCGGCTCGGTGGTCTTCACCAGCTCGTACCGGTGGAACGACGGCGAGTGGATCGCGGCCCGCGAACGGAAGCGCCCGCACCGCGAGCCGATGTCCGTCTACGAGGTGCACCTCGGCTCCTGGCGCCCCGGGCTCGGCTACCGCGAGCTGGCGGACGAACTGGTCGGCTACGTGGTCGAGATGGGCTTCACGCACGTCGAGTTCATGCCGGTCGCGGAGCACCCGTTCGGCGGCTCCTGGGGCTACCAGGTCACCGGCTACTACGCGCCGACCTCGCGGTTCGGCGATCCGGACGACCTGCGCCTGCTCATCGACGAACTGCACCAGGCCGGCATCGGCGTCATCCTCGACTGGGTGCCCGCGCACTTCCCGCGCGACGAGTGGGCCCTCGCCCGGTTCGACGGCACGCCGCTCTACGAGCACGGCGACTGGCGGCGCGGCGAGCACCCGGACTGGGGCACGTACGTCTTCGACTACGGCCGCCGCGAGGTGCGCAACTTCCTGGTCGCGAACGCGCTCTACTGGTTCGAGGAGTTCCACGTCGACGGCCTGCGGGTGGACGCGGTCGCCAGCATGCTCTACCTCGACTACTCGCGCAACGAGGGCGAGTGGCTGCCCAACCAGTACGGCGGCAACCAGAACCTGGACGCGATCGGCTTCCTCCAGGAGGTCAACGCCACGGTCGGCCGGCAGTACCCCGGCACGCTCATGATCGCGGAGGAGTCGACCGCGTTCCCCGGCGTCACCGCGCCCACCGACCGCGGCGGCCTCGGCTTCGGCTTCAAGTGGAACATGGGCTGGATGCACGACACGCTGACCTACATCGGCAAGGACCCGATCTACCGGCAGTACCATCACCACCAGCTCACGTTCTCGCTTGTCTACGCCTGGTCGGAGAACTACGTGCTGCCGATCAGCCACGACGAGGTGGTGCACGGCAAGGGCTCGCTGGCCGGCAAGATGCCCGGCGACGACTGGCAGCGGATGGCCAACGCCCGCGCGCTGCTCGCCTACATGTACGCCCACCCGGGCAAGAACCTGCTGTTCATGGGCGCGGAACTGGGCGACGACCGGGAGTGGTCGGAGGAGCGCGGCCTCGACTGGTACCTGCTGCACGACCCGCGCCGGGCCGGCCTCAAGCGGCTGCTCACCGACCTCAACAAGACCTATCGGGCCGAGCCCGCGCTGTGGGCGCAGGACACCACGCCGGACGGCTTCCGCTGGATCATCAACGACGACGTGACCAACAACGCGGTCGCGTTCCTGCGGATCGCGCCGGACGGCAGCACGCTGTGCTGCGTCGCGAACTTCTCCGGCGGGCCGCTCGACGACTACCGCATCGGGCTGCCGTACGCGGGCCGCTGGACCGAGCTGATCAACACGGACGCGCACGTCTACGGCGGGTCCGGGGTCGGCAACCTGGGCGGCATCTACACCGACGACGAGCCGTGGCACGGGTTCGCGGTGTCGGCCGCGCTGCGCGTACCGCCGCTGGGCGTGCTCTGGCTGCGGCACGCATAACCGCTCCGGGGGTACGGACGAGGCACGGCGGAATCTTGTCGTACCTGTGTTCTAAGGTCTGCGGCCATGGGACTCTTTGGAGAGTGGATGCGGGCCGCACCCGCCGACCTCAAGCCGCTGCGCGGTGATCTCACCGCGGTGCGCAAGTTCATCGCCGACGGCGAGGGGCCCCGGTCCGGCACCGAGGGCGACTGGCCGGGCATCGACTTCCTGCTCCGGCGCCGCGACTTCCCGGTCGACATCATCTACGGCGAGGAGCCGTTCGCCGCGCCGTCCGCGGAGGACAAGGAGTGGGACTCCGACCCGCCCTGCTATCTCACCCCCGCGCAGGTCCGCACGGCCGCCGCCGCGCTGCGCGACCTGACGGCGGAGGAGCTGATCCACGGCGTCACCGCGGCCGAGCTGCGCCGCGCGGGGCTGTACCACCTGTATACGCCCGCCCGCCTGCCCGAGCTGGCCGCCCGGCTGGCCGGCATGCGGGACTACTTCGTCCGCGCCGCCGCCTGCGGAGACGCCGTCATCTGCTGGCTGTCCTGAGCCGCCGACGCCCCCGGTGCCCACCCGGGCACCGGGTCCTCAGCCGACCGTGGTCCGCACCCGGCACTCCGCGTCGCCGTCGTCCCCGGCCGGCCAGAACGAGAAGGCGACCCGCACCGCGACGCCGCCCTCGGTGCGTACGCACGCGCTCTGCTCCGTGTGCGGCACCGGCTGCGCGTCGAGCGGCGTCATGTCCCAGGCGGTCACGTCCGCGCACCGGCCGCTGCCCGGCACCGGCGCGACCCCCTCGCTCAGCGGGGCGAACTCGTCCCGGCTGAGCTGTACGTCCGCGCCGTCCTGGCCGGCGAGCTGCGTGATCCCGCCGTCCGCGGCGATCGCGATCCGCAGCCCGGACGGGGGCAGCGCGGTCCGCACCTCGTCGCCCGGCGGTGCCACGGCCCGGCCGCCCGGCGTGGCGGTGGGGGTGGGCGGGGCCGCCGTCTTCCCGGGGGCGGCGGCGGGTGCGGTCGGCCGGCTGCCGGCCGTCGGTGTCGCGGGCTGGGATGACGGGCCTGCGCTCCCGGCCGGGGACGGCGCGGATCCGGTGCCGGCCGGGGTGGGAGCGGGAGTGCTGAGCGGCGGGGTGCTGGTCGCGGGATCCGCCCGATGGTCGCCGGTCGGCGCCAGGCCGGCGCGCCAGGCGAGGCTCGCCGCGGCCAGCAGCACGATCGCCGCCGCGACCGCCGCCAATCGGCGCCTCGGCCAGGTGTAGCCTGGCGCGCCGCTGCCGCTGCCGTTGTCCGGCGCCGGTGTTCGTCCCACCAGTGGCGCGGCGCCCGTCATGTTCGATGCTCGGGCCGCCGGATCCGCTGTGGCGGGGGTGTCCTCGGCAGGCGGCGGCGCGACACGCGCGGGCGGAGGCGGGCTACCCATCGGCAGCGGGTCTGCCGATCGAGACCCGGATGCCGGGGGTGCCGCAGAATCCACGGGTGCTGCGGAATCCGCGGGCGCCGCAGAACCTGGGCGTGCCGCAGGTTCCGCGGGTGCCGCGGAGCCCTCGGGTGCCGCTGAATCGGCACGCGCCCCGGCATCCACGGCTGCTCTGGAACCCGCCGGCGGCGCGGAACCCGCGGGCGGTGCGGAAACCGTGGGCGCCGCAGTGCCCGGGGGTGCCGCATTCGCGGTGGCCCGGGGTTCCGTGGTGGGGCCGGCCGTCGTGAGCGTGGCGGCCGGGCCGCCGCCGACCAGGGAGTTGTAGAGCCGCATGATGTCTTCGTCGTCCGGGTAGCGCCGGTGCGCGGCCAGCAGCAGCGCCCGGACCCGGCCGGTGCGGTAGGCCCGGGTGAGCAGGCGGTGCAGCAGGTCACCGCCGCGTACGTCGTCCATGTTGATCTGTGCGGCGGCGGCCAGGTCGAGGACGTCCTGCGCGGTCGTGCACGCCCTGGCGAGGCTCTCGTCGAGCAACACGACCCGCGATCGCGCGCGATCCCGTCCGGTACCGGCCGGCCCGGAGTCCTCTGGCGGTGTGGTCATCGGTGCGCGCCCTCCCCGGCCTGCGTACCGCCGCGTTCACCGCCGAGGGTGCCACGCCCGCGCCGTCCCGGCCACCGTGCGCCGGGACTGCGTCGCCCGTGGAACGGCCGCGCGGCCGGGTCCGATCGGGTCAGGGACGGTCGACGATCTCCTGACCGAGCGGCCAGAACGCGGCCGGGACCAGCTTGAAGTTCGCGATGCCGAACGGGATGCCGATGATGGTCACGCACTGCGCGATGCCGGCGGAGATGTGGGCGAGCGCCAGCCACCAGCCGGCGACGATCACCCAGAGCACGTTGGCGAGGCCGGACGCGACGCCGGCGTTCGGCTTCGGGACGATGGTGCGGCCGAACGGCCAGAGCGAGTAGACGGCGAGCCGCAGCGAGGCCACGCCGAACGGGATCGTCACGATCAGCGCGAAACAGATCAGCGCGGCGATGCCGTAGCCGATCGCGAGCAGGATGCCGCTACCGAAGATCAGCCACAGGACGTTGAGCAGAAAGCGGATCATGTGCTCGATTGTGGTACCCCGCGTCCACTCGCATCGACATCCATTGCCGCCCGAGTGACACCTCACCGCACGTGCGGTTGACTTGCCGGCATGAACGACGACGCCGGCTCGGACCGGATCTGGGTGACCACCGTGCCGCCGCTGGAACCGGTGCACCTCAGCGTCCTCATCGGCGTGGACAACGGGGGCGACGCGGGGGAGCGGCTCGTCGCCGCGCTGCTCGACCGCGGCCATCAGGGCGACGACGGCGCGCTCTACCTGCTGCCGGACGACCTGGAGGCCGCGTACCGTCAGGACGGGGACGCGCTGACCGTGCGCCTGACCGCGCCGGCCGGGGTCCTGGACGAGCTGGTCGAGGACCACGACGACGCGGGGCTGCGCGCGGCGCGGGCCGCGGTCGGCGGGCGGGACGGCCGGGTCGCGCTGATCAGCCGCACCGTGACGTCCACGTTCCTGGCCGGCGTCGACCCGGACGAGCGCCCGCCGGTGCTGCTCATCGACGCCCCCGGCCCGGCCGGCCGGGACGCGCTGCTGGCGGCGGCCGGACGCGGGGACGCGACGATCGCGGTGGTGCCCACCGACGACTGACCGCTAGGCCAGGAAGTCCAGGGTGACCTGAGCGAACAGCGGGGACATGAACAGGTTGTAGTGGGTCAGGCCGGGCAGGATGGCGAGCGCGTGACCGCCCTTCGGCCGGCCCGAGCCGTCCCAGCCGCCGTCCCGCAGACCGCCGTCCAGCAGCGCGAACACCTCGGCGAAGTGGCTGACCGGGGCCAGGTCGGCGTCCGCGGCCACGATCAGCGCGGGCACCTGGAGGCCGCGGACCTCGTCGGTGAAGTCGTAGTCCTGCGCCATCGCCTCGCCGATCTTGTCGAGCAGGCGGGGGAAGTCCTCCGGGCGCGGCGCCACCCGCTGGTACGTCTCGTACATCGGCGTGTCCTTCATGAACTCGGCCGCGGCGGCGCCGATCTGCGCCTGCTGGGCGAGGATCTCCGGGTCGGTGGCGTCCCGCCGGATGCCGGCCGAGGCGCTGACCAGGCGGCCGACCTTCTCCGGGTGCCGGATCGCCACCTGGAGCGCGACGCCGCCGCCCAGCGAGTACCCGACCACGGCGGGCCGGTCCAGGCCGAGGTGGCCGATCAGGGCGGCGACGTCGTCGGCCATGGTCCGGATGTCCAGCGGCCGGTCGATGTCCGCGGTCCGGCCGTGCCCCTGCAGGTCCGGCAGGATCACCCGGTGGTGCGCGGCCAGTCGCTGGAGCACCGGGCCGAACATCTCGCCGTTGCCGAGCCCGCCGTGCAGCAGCACCAGCGGGCTGCCCGCGCCGTGCTCCTCGAAGTACAGGTCGATCCCGTTGACCTCTGCGTACGCCATGTGGTGCCTCCCTCGATCGCGTTCTACACCCCTATGACCGGGCGGGTGATGAGGACTCATCGGTGCCCGGATAGATTTTTCGGTGTGACCGACGTGGCGATCGAGCTGGAGGCGTACCGGCCGGAGCTCACCGGCTACTGCTACCGCATGCTGGGCTCCGCGTTCGAGGCCGACGACGCGGTGCAGGACACGATGGTCCGCGCCTGGAAGGGCTTCGACCGGTTCGAGGGCCGGTCCGCGCTGCGCTCCTGGCTCTACCGGATCGCCACCAACGTCTGCCTCAGCATGCTCACCGGTGCGCAGCGGCGCGTCCGCCCGATGGACCTCGGCCCGGCCGGCTCCGGGCACGCGGAGTCGCCCGGCGCGCCGCTGGCGGACGCCACCTGGCTCGGCCCGATCCCGGACGACCCGGCCGTGGTCGTCACCGCGCGGGAGACGGTCCGGCTCGCGTTCGTGGCCGCGCTCCAGCACCTGCCGCCGAGGCAGCGCGCCGTGCTCATCCTGCGCGAGGTGCTGTCCTGGTCCGCCGCCGAGACCGCGGACCTGCTCGACATGACCGTGGCCGGCGTCAACAGCGCGCTCCAGCGCGCCCGCGCCACCATGGCCGCGCTCGACCCGCACGCCGCCGACCTGCGCGCGCCCGCCGACGAGACACAGAACGCGCTGCTGGAACGGTATGTGCGGGCCTTCGAGGCGTACGACCTGGACGCGCTCACCGCGCTGCTGCACGAGGACGCGACGCTGTCCATGCCGCCGGTGCCGCTCTGGCTGCGCGGCCCGGCCGACATCCGCGCCTGGATGTCCGGCACCGGCTCCGGCTGCCGCGGCTCCCGCCTGGTCCCCATCACGATCAACGGCCTTCCCGGGTACGGGCAGTACCGCGCATCCGCGTCCGGCCACGTACCGTGGTCGATCATCGCTCTGGAGATCGTCGACGGGCGCATCGCGGCCGTGACGAACTTCCTGGACACGGCACGGCTGTTCCCGCGCTTCGGCCTGCCGATGAGCTACCGCACCGCGAAGGTCGCCAGGTCGTCGGCCGGATCGTCGTCCGGGACCGGTGCGCCGCCGAGCGCGCGCCGGTAGGCGACCACGGAGCCGCCCGGGGCCGCGTCGCCGCCCTTGCGGACCACCAGCAGCAGCGTGACCTCCTCGCCGGCGCCGACGTTGCCGAGCCGGCACTGGACCGGGAAGCCGCTCAGCGACACCGGGCTCTCGGACGGTGCCGCGCCCCCGGTCAGCGGCACGGAACGGCCCTGCTCCGGCGGCACCGCCCACGGCGCCGCCGTGCGCAGCTCCAGGCAGGCGTCCCAGCCCTGTTCGCGGGCGGCGAGCGGGCCGCCCGGGTCAAGCGACAGCCACACGTCGTCCGCGACGACCGGGCCGCGGTTGCCGACCGTGATCGAGATGGTGCCCTCGCCGGTGGCGTCGTAGGTGAGGTTGCCGCTGCGTACCCACAGGTCGGCCCGGGGCCGGGCGGACGGGTTCAGCAGCGGTGAGAACGAGACCGAGGAGCCGCCGAACTCGCCGTTGCCGACGTACCAGAACTGCTGGTCCAGGTAGCGGGTCCACTCGGCCGGCTGATCCGCGTACGGCTGGAGATCGCCGACCGTGACCACGACCGTGCCGTCATCCGCTATCCGCGCCGCGGTCAGCCACTGCACGGTCGTGCCGGTCGTCATCGTCACCACGCCGAGCGGCACCACGTCCGCCCCCAGCCGGGTGAACGCGACCGCCGCCTCCGGCCCCGCCGACTCCTTGAGCACGCAGCGCAGCACCACGACCGCGTCCTGAGCGCCGTCCCCGTCCAGATCCCCGTGCGTGATCGCCGTGGCCCACACCTTCCCGAGCGACGGCGAGTCGACCACCGTGACGCCGGCGGCCGGGCAGGTCCAGCCCTCCGGCACCTCCGGAAGCGCGAACCCGCGCAACTCCCCGACGCCGATCGGCCCGGGATCGGCTTCCGCGGCCGGCGTGGGTGTCGCTTCCGCCGTCGGGGTCGGCGACGCCGTCGTCAGCCCGGCCGGGACGACGCGCCCGGGCGCGTCCGGCAGCATGCCGGCGTAGACGATCGCGGGCGCGGCGATCAGCGCGGCCGTGAGCAGCACCGCGGCCACCATGCCGGTGCGCCGCCCGGCCCGGCGCGGCCGTCGCCCGGCCGCCGGAACGTGCGCGTCCAGGTTCTGATAGACGACGCCCAGCCCGCCGTCCCGCTCGTTCTCCCGCTGCCCCATCCCACGAGCGTGCCAGCCGTAGGTTGCGACCCGGTCGCGCCCACCCGGGAGTGTCGGATTACCGCCACGACCGTACGGTGAGGACCGCGTCGGCGAACGCCTCCGGTGCCTCCTGCGGCAGATTGTGCCCGGCGTCGATCACCCGGTGCTCGTGCCGCGCGGTGAACAGGTCGGCCAGCTGGGCGGTGCCGCCCGGCTTCAGCGGGTCGCGCGCGCCGTCCAGCGTCACCGCCGGCACCGTGATCGGCGGCCGTCCGGCCAGCCGGCGCTCCAGGTCCTCGAGGCCCGGCTCCCCGGCGGCCAGGCCGAAGGCGTGCCGGTACGCGTGGACGACCACGTCGACGAAGTCGGGATTGCCGAAGGACGCGGCCGTCCGGGTGAACGTCGCGTCGTCGAACTCCCAGCCGGGCGACCACTGCCGCCACAGCATCCGGCACAGCTCCTCGCGGTGTTCGGCCAGGCTCTCGCGGCCGCGTTCGGTCTGGAACAGGTGCTGGTACCAGACCGCGTGCTCCATCGCCGGATCGAACGCGTGCCGCTGCCGCTCCACATCGATGACGTCGTAGCTGGCCATCGACACCAGCCCCGCCACCCGCTCCGGCCACAGCGCCGTCGCCACACAGGACGCGAGCCCGCCCCAGTCGTAGCCGCCGAGAATCGCGGTGCCCAGGCCCAGCGCGTCCAGCAAGGCGAGAAGATCCGCGCCGAGCGCCGCCTGCTGCCCACTGCGCATCGTCGCCGCCGACCGGAACCGGGTGGGCCCGAAGCCGCGCTGATAGGGCCGGACCACCCGGGCACCGTGCGCGGTGAGCAGCGCAACGACCTCGTCGTAGGCGTGCGCGTCATACGGAAACCCGTGCGCCAGGACGACCGGCCACCCGTCCTCGGGCCCATCCTCCAGGACCGCCACCTCGAGCACGCCCGCCTCGATCATCCGCACGCCGTCCCACCCTCCGTCGGACCTCGGGCAAACGTAGATCCCCGGCCGGCGGACCGCCACTCGGCCGGCGCCGAAGGCATGAAACGCAATTTCCGTGGGTGCCAGTTTCATTTTCTCACTCGACCGGGTGGCAATCGGAACCGGAATCGAGTCGGTCGATCGCATTCGTTTCTGGAGTGAATAGATTATTCACGTTCCCACGCGGCGGCGGTGTTGCGCATGTGTGCTCTCATGCCCTCATGCGAATCGTCCGCGAGGCGCCAGTCGCGATTGTGGCGGCAGTCGAGAGTCGAATCACCGCGGCGGAGATCGACCTACAGACAATCGGAGAGATCGGCCAGGCGATCAGCGCGCTCGGCACGGTGATCTCGGCGTTGGCACTGCTGGGCGTCATGCGCTCCCTGCAGTTCCAGCAGCGACAGACGCGCGCCTCCGAGGAGGAGGTCGTCCGCGCGATGCGTAACGACCTCATGCTCGTCGCACTGGAGAATCCCGGGTTTCTTCCCCTGTGGGGATTCCGGTCATCGCTGTCCGCGGGGGAGATGACGCAGCACGCCTACCTCGGTATGGTGTTCGGCTACTTCGAGAGCGCGCTGCGAAACGGCCGCATGGCGGAACTGGAATTGGAGAGGATGCTCTCCAACATGTTCCGCATGGACGTCGTCCGGGAGTTCTGGATGGAGGCTCGGATGGTGTACATCGAGTCCGGCGACGCGTCGGCCGTCAGTCTCGCCCGAATCGCGGAACGACACTACCGGAACGTGGCGGAGTTGGCGGAGATTGAGGCCTCACCCGTCGGGCCGGTCAGACCACCCATCAGCGCCGACCTGGAGTTCGACACGCTGGATGTGGCCGGGTTGCTCCCCGTTCCCGGCAAACGGCGCCGGCGGGTGTTGTCCACCTGCCTTCATCTGCTGCGCATCTCGATCTGGCTCGCGACCCGCGCACGGGTCAGGCGCGACCGGCGCCGTCGACCGAGCCGTGAAGGCTCTTGACGAACGATGTCCAGGCCTCCGCGGTGAAGCGGAGAACCGGGCCGTGTCCGCCGTCCTTGGCGTCTCGGACGAACGTGCCGGACGGCGACGCCGCGACCTCCACGCAGTAGCCGTCCCGGCACGCCGAAGCGCGCAACCACGTGAGATGATCAACATCCATCAAGATCGCCAGTCCTTTTGCGCGAATTGTCCCTGTTAACAAACAGCCTCGCGCATCCTAAGGGCAGCCGTGCCGTTTCTGGCCAATCTGCAACCGTGTCGTCCGAGCGTGACTCCGCCGGGCGGGTCCGACGGGACGATCGCCGGTCAGCCCACCGGGAGTGGGGCCTGCCGCGCGCGTTCGAGATCCGTGTGTTCGGAGACCAGGGGGCCCACGTCCAGGATCAGGGCGACGTCCCCGTTCCCCAGGATGGTGGAGCCGCTGACGCACTTCAGATTGGAGAACAACGGGCCCAAGGGCTTGATCACGGTCTGGAACTCGCCGAGGAGGGAATCGACGACGAGGCCGGTGCGCTGGCCGGACTGCTCGACCACGACGACGTTCTGGCGGCGGGCGGGGTCGCCGGGGATGCCGAAGATCTGGCGGAGGCGGATGAACGGGAGCACCTCGCCGCGGAGGTTCATGCAGTCGCGGCCGCGTGGGCCCGGCGGCAGCTCCACGCACTCGGTGACCCGGTCGAGCGGGACGATGAACGAGGACGGGCCGACGCCGACCAGGAAGCCGTCGATGATGGCCAGCGTCAGCGGGAGCCGGATTCTGATCGTGGCGCCGTGGCCGCGGACGGACTCGACCTCGATGCTGCCGCGCAGCGCGGCCACGTTGCGGCGTACGACGTCCATGCCGACACCCCGGCCGGAGAGGTTGGAGATCTGGTCGGCGGTGGAGAAGCCGGGCTCGAAGATCAGGTCGTAGACCTCGGCGTCGGTCAGGGTGGCGGTGGCGGAGACCAGGCCGCGGTCCACGGCCTTGGCGAAGATCTTGTCCCGGTCCAGGCCGCGGCCGTCGTCCGCCACCTCGATGACGATGTTGCCGGCGTCGTGGTACGCGTGCAGGCGCAGCGAGCCCTGCGCGGGCTTGCCGGCCCGCACCCGCTCGGCGGGCGGCTCGATGCCGTGGTCGAGCGAGTTGCGGACCAGATGCAGCAGCGGGTCGCTGATCCGCTCGACCAGCGCCTTGTCCATCTCGGCGTCGCCGCCGGTGATGGTCAGCTGGACCTCCTTGCCCAGGTCGACGCAGACGTCGCGGACCACGCGCTCGAAGCGGCGCAGCGTCATGCCGATCGGCACCATGCGCAGCGACAGCGCGCTGTGCCGGACCTCGTCGATCAGGCGGGTGACCTCGCCCTGGGCCTCCGCGCCGGCGGCCAGCATGGTGGTGCTGGCCTGCGCGATGACCAGCTCGCCGACCAGGTCGATGAGCCGGTCCAGCCGGGCGGCGTCGATCCGGATGGTCTGGGTGTCGCCGGAGCGGGTGTCCGCGACCTTGCGCTGCCGGGTGAGCGCGGCCTCGACCACGGCCGGGTCCGCGATACCCTCTTCGATCAACACCTGACCGATGGGTACGGACAGCGAGCGCTCGCGCTGAATCCGCAGCGCCGTGTCGATCTCCGTGGGCGTGACCGCGCCGCTCTCCAGCAGCACGTCGCCGAGCCGGTCCCGCTGCGGCATCGACTCGATGAAGTCCACGTAGGACGCGGCGGCCAGCGGTGTGATCCGGATGTCGCTCTCGTCGCGGACGAACTCGAAGACCGACTCGATCTCGGCCTTGGCCGCGTCCGTGACCAGGTCGGCCTCGAACGCGAGGTAGCTGGTCTCCGGGTCCAGATCCGCGGCCTCGGGCAGCGCGGAGTCGTCCACGGTGACGCGGGCCAGCGTGCCGAGCGTGCCCAGGTAGCGCAGGAACGACATCGGGTCCATGCCGTTGCGCAGGCAGTCCGGGCCGAACCGCAGGCTCAGCCGCCAGCCGCGGTCGGCGCGCGCGCTGGCGACGGGCGCGGCCGGTGCCGTGGCCGCGGGCGTGAACGTGCCGGGCAGGAACGGCGTGAGCCGGGCGAGCAGCGCGGCGCCGGCCGCCTCCTCGGCCGGGGTGGCCTCCAGCCGGCCGCCGGCCACGCCCTCGACCACCTGCGCGATGTGGTCCGCGCACGGCAGCAGCGCGCTGATCAGCTCCGGCGTGACGCGCACGTCGCCCTCGCGGACGTGACCGAGCAGCGTCTCCACCACATGCGTGAAGCTGACCAGGTGGGACAGGCCGAACAGGCCGGCCGAGCCCTTGAGCGTGTGCGCGGACCGGAACACCGCGTTCACGGTCTCCGCGGCGTCCGGGTCGGCCTCCAGCCCGAGCAGGCCCTCCTCCAGCGCCTCCAGCAGTTCCCGCGCCTCGGTGATGAAGATGTCCAGCGCCTCGGTGGCGTCGTCCTCGAAACTCACGGCAGCGCCTCCAGCGATCCGTCCAGGTGCACGATGGCCAGCGCCTCCCGCACGGCCGGGCTGGCGTCCCGGAACTCCACGGTCGCGCCGATCCGCGCGGCCTCGCGCCGGGCCAGCAGCAGGATCTGGAGTCCGGCCGTGTCGAGCTCGGTGACGCCCGCCAGCCGTACCCGCAGAACGCTCTTCTCCTCCAGGGCGGCGATCAGCCGCGGCGCCTGCTCCGCCGCCGCGTGGATCGTCAGCTCCCCCTCCAGCTCGACCGAACTCATGCCGGACTCACCTCGAGGCCGCGGTTGCGGTGTGGTCGGCGCTGAGCCGATGATTCGCTCGTAGGCTCGCGTGTGCCGGGCTCTGCCGGGAGGCTGCGGTTGCGGCGTGGTCGGCGCTGAGCCGATGATTCGCTCGCAAGCTCGCGTGTGCCGGGCTCTGCCGGGAGGCTGCGGTTGCGGCGTGGTCGGCGCTGAGCCGATGATTCGCTCGCAAGCTCGCGTGTGCCGGGCTCTGCCGGGAGGCTGCGGTTGCGGCGTGGTCGGCGCTGAGCCGATGATTCGCTCGCACGCTCGCGTGTGCCGGGCTCTGCTGGCAGGCTGCGGTTGCGGTGTGGTCGGCGCTGAGCCGATGATTCGCTCGCACGCTCGCGTGTGCCGGGCTCTGCTGGCAGGCTGCGGTTGCGGTGTGGTCGGCGCTGAGCCGATGATTCGCTCGCAAGCTCGCTCATGGCGCGATCAACTTGCTCACGGCCGCGAGCATCTGCTCGGGCTGGAACGGCTTGGTCACCCACGCCTTCGCGCCGGCCGCCTGGGCCTGGCGCTTCTTGTCCTCCTGCGACTCCGTGGTCAGCATGATGATCGGCGTGAACTTGTACGCGGGCAGCTTCTTCGCCTCGGTCACGAACGTGATGCCGTCCATGTTAGGCATGTTCACGTCGGAGATGATCAGGTGGATGCGGCGGCCGTCCAGCTTCTGCAGCGCGTCCTTGCCGTCCGTGCCGACCAGCACGTCATAGCCCGCGCCCTTGAGCGCGATGCTGACCACCTGCCGTACCGACGCCGAGTCGTCGACCACGAGCACCGTCTTCCCCATGATTCCCCCTTAGAAGAACGTGATCTCCGAGTCGGCGACCCGGGCGCCGGACTTCGAGCGGTGCGCCTGGACCTCCTCGGCCATCGTGTAGGTGGCCTCCATCTCGCCGAGGATCGCCTCCGGGTCGATCGGCGGCGCGTCCGTCCGGGAGCGCTCACCCGCCTCCTCCACCACGGCGGGCAGCCGGTCGATGCTGGCCTGGAGGTGTTCCAGCACCTGGCAGACCCGGTCCTGGAACTGCAGGTTGACCAGGGACTCACTGATGTCGCCGCGGATGCCGACCGCGGCGCGCTCCAGCGACGCGGAGGAGTCCCGGAAGCCGGCGACCACGCCCTGCAGGTCGTCGAGCACGGCCTGGACCTCCGCGTTCGCGCCCGCCACCGCCTCGTCCTCACGCTCCGCGGTCTGCTCCGCGTGGTTGAGCAGCGTCCTGATCGTCGACTCGACCCGGCCCACCTTCTCCGCCATCCGCTCGCTGGTGCCGGCGGACCGGTCGGCGAGCTGCCGCACCTCGTCCGCGACCACGCCGAACGCGGCACCGGCCCGGCCGATCCGGGCGGCCTCGATGGACGCGTTCAGCGCGAGCAGGTTGGTCTGCGCCGCGATCGCGGTGACCTCGCCGGACATCTGGCGCAGCTCGTCGTTGAAGGCGAGCAGTGTGCGCAGCTCCGCGACCGTCTCCCGCTTGGACGACAGCGCCTCGTCGAGCGTGCCGACCACACCGCCGAGCCGCTCCCGGCTGCGGTCGAACGTGCCGCCCTGCCCGTCGTCGAGCGCGCCGGTGGAGGACTCCAGCACGGTGTCCAGGTTCTCCACGATCTCCGCGAACCGCTCGGTGAGCGTGCCGACCGCGGTCTCCATCTGGCTGCGCGAGGAGGTGAGCTGCGCGGACCAGACCGGCGCCAGCGTGCCGGCGAGCCGGCTCACGCTGCGCAGATGGGGATCGTCGCGGGTGGCGGCCGGCGGTGGGGCGGTGGAGCGCCGCCGGCCCAGGCCGTACCCGGCACCCCCGCCCACGGCGAGGCCCAGCAGAACCCACAGCATCTCAGCCATACCGGTGGATCACCTCCGCGATGGATTCGAGCGGCGCCTCCCGATCGACGGCGCCGAGCTGGACGGCCTCGTGCGGCATGCCGTGCACCACGCACGTCGCCTCGTCCTGCGCGACCGTGAACGCGCCGGCCCGGTGCATCTCCAGCAGGCCGCGCGCGCCGTCGTCGCCCATACCCGTCATGATCACGCCGAGCGCCGCGTTCCCGGCCGCCTTCGCGACGGACCGGAACAGCACGTCGACCGACGGCCGGTGCCGGTTGACCGGCGGGGCGTCGAAGACCCGCACCCGGTACCCGCCACCCATCCTGACCAGTTCCATGTGCCGTCCGCCGGGTGCGACCAGCACGTGCCCCGGCAGCACCTCGTCGCCGTCCGCCGCCTCGCGGACCCGCATCCGGCACATGGTGTCCAGCCGCTGCGCGAACGCGGCGGTGAACCGCTCCGGCATGTGCTGCACGATCACCACGCCCGGCGTGGACCGCGGCAACGCCGGCAGTACCACCTCCAGCGCACGCGTCCCCCCGGTCGACGTCCCGATCGCCACCACCCGTTCCGCACTGACGACCGCCTTGTTCATCTTATTTCCCGATAAATCGGGCAGGGATGATTTCGCGGACGTCAGGTGATCGGCGCCCGCGTGCGCCGTGGAGCCGGTCCGGGCACCCCTGACGGGCGTGGGCGCGCGAGGCGCGATCGGCGGCGCGGTCCCGGAGGACGCGGGCATCGCCGTGGAACGGCCCGGCGCGTGGTGCGCGGGAGCGAAGGCCGCGGGTGCCGTGGTGTGGCGCGCCGGTGGCGCGCCAGCCGGCGCTACAGGATCAAAATCAACACCGCCGGACGGTACGGGTACGTGTACCCGCCGCCCAGCCACCGCGGCGGACCGCACCGCGGCCACGATGTCGGCGGCCTGCGTCTCCACGAACTCCTTCAGCCCGGTCGGCGGGCGGGGGATCACGGTCACCGCGCCCGCCGCCAGCGCCTCCATCGCGGTCTCCGCACCCCGCGCCGTCAGCGCCGAGCAGACGATCACCGGCGTCGGCCGTACCGCCATGATCCGCCGGAGGAACGTGAGCCCGTCCATCCGGGGCATCTCCAGCTCCAGCACCACCACGTCCGGCCAGACCCGGTTCATGTGCGCCATCGCGAAGATCGGATCCGCGACCGCGCCCACCACCTCGATCCCCGGGCTCGCCGCCAGTCGCGCGGTCAGCAGTTGCCGCACCACCGCGGAGTCATCCACGATCAGTACGCCGATCCCGCCACCCTCGGTCATGCCGAACCCCCGCCCCGGCCGCGGTCCCGGGGAGCCGGGCTCCGCCCCGGCGATCCGGGCACGCCGCTCCCACGCGATCGGCCACGCCGCGATTCCGGCGCGCTCGGCGCCGGTCGCGGCGCGTGACCGCGCGGTTCCGGCGCGGCCGGCGTCGGGCGTGGCGCATGCCCGAGGCTCCCGCACCACGGCCCGCTTCGCGGGGCCGGCGTGGTCGGTGCCGAACGCGCCGAGCCGGGTGCGGTGGTCATCGGGTCTTCCGGAGGGCGGCGTGGAGGGCGACGTCGCCGGTGGAGACGTCGAAGGTGAGGCGGCGGGCGCCGCGTCCGCCGAGGTGGGTCTCGGCGAGGTGGAAGCCGTAGCGGTCGAGCAGGGCCAGGCCGGCCGCGATGTTCTCGCGGGCGACGTCGGGGGCGCGGCCGTGTCGCTGGGCGGGCGGGAACTGGTTGCCGCCGCCGAACATCCGGGCCACGTACTCCGACGGGCGGGTGCCCTGGCGGTCGATCTCGTGCAGGAACATCCGTACCGCGTGATCGGCGTATCGTCCGTCGAGCCGGGCCTGCGGGCCGGGCAGCCGGCGCGCGGGCAGCATGTAGTGGCACATGCCGCCGACCAGCCGGCGCGGGTGCCAGAGCGTGATCGACACGCACGACCCCAGCAGCGTGTGGATGCGGGTGTCGGCGCCGCCGAAGCAGAACTCACCCGGGTTCAGCACCACCTCCACGAGGTTAGCCACGCTGCTGCCCGGGGATCCGGTAAATCGACGGTTCGACCATGGTCAGCCGGGACGGGATCGAGCTGAGCGACTCGGACCGGCCGATGATCAGGTAGCCGCCCGGGTGCAGCATCTCCTGGAGGCGCCCGATCAGCTCGCGCTTCGTCTCCGGGTCGAAGTAGATCATGACGTTGCGCAGCATGATCACGTCGAACCGGCCGAGGTGGCCGAGGTTCTCCATCAGGTTGTGCCGGCGGAAACTGACCCGCTGGCGCAGCGGCCGGCTGACCGCGATGCTGCCGTCGTACTCGTCGCGGCCGCGCAGGCAGTACTTGCGCAGCAGCTGACGCGGGATCTTGTCGGCCGCCGCCAGCGGGTAGATGCCGAGCTGCGCGCCCTCCACCACGCGGGTGGAGATGTCCGTACCGACGATCTCGAAGCGGCTGTCCGGCAGCGCCTCGGACAGCACCATCGCGGCGGTGTACGCCTCCTCGCCGGTGGAACTGGCCGCGCTCCACAGCCGGAACGGCCGGCCGCGGTCGCGCGCCGGCAGCACCACGTCGCGCAGGAAGTCGAAGTGCTGCTCCTCGCGGAAGAAGAACGTCTCGTTCGTGGTGAGCAGGTTGATCAGCTGGCGCAGCTCCGGGCCACCCCGCGGCTGGTCCTTGAGGAGGCGCACATACTCGGCGTACCCGCCCAGGCCGAGCGCGCGCAGGCGCCGGTCCAGCCGGCCGGCGACCAGCGCCTCTTTGCCCGGCGTCATCCTGATGCCGGTCTCCCGGTAGAGCACGCCGGTGATGTAGGCGAACTCGTCCGGCCCGAGGGGTCGGCTGGTGAGGGACTTCTGCATCAGTTTCCTTCGTCGGCTACGTCGTCGGAGTCGGTGTCGGTCTCGGTGTCACGGCCACCCTGCGTACGCACCGCCGCGCCGAGGCTGACCATGTCACTGATCGACAGAACGTTGCCGACATCCAGCAGAATCAGGAAGTCTCCGTCGCGGCGCGCCATGCCGCTGATGTAGTCGGCCCGGATCCCGGAGCCGAAGCTGGGCGCCGGCTCGATGTCGCCCTCGCCGAGCGCGACCACCTTGTTGACGCTGTCGACCAGGATGCCGATGTCCTGGCCGCCGTCGCCGTCCGTGCCGCCGGGCCCGGGCTCCAGGCCGGTCTCCGCGATGTGCACGATGATGATGCTGGTCCGGCGCCGTACCGTGGTGGAGCCGCGGTCGAACCGGATGGCCAGGTCGATGACCGGCACCGCGCGGCCGCGCAGGTTGATCACGCCGCGGATGAACGGCGGCATCATCGGCACCACGGTCAGGTTGCGGTACTCCAGGATCTCCAGCACGTGGAAGATGTCCAGCGCGTACGCCTCGCCGTTCAGCGTGAACGTCAGGAACCGGCCGGAACCGGCCCGCGTCGCCGTCGACATGGTGGAAACGTCACTCACCGCCGGGTCCTCTCGATCTGTGGATGGGCACCGGCACCCATCCGATCACGCATTCGTCGTCAAAGAGCCCTATATGAGTTTTTATCGGGATAGGAGCGGTTCTGGCACCTACGCTGAGGGCCGAGGCGTAGATCAACCGAGGAGCCCCGTCATGGTCAACACGTCGCCCGCCCGGCCCGGTTT
The DNA here is from genome assembly GCF_031458235.1 of Catenuloplanes atrovinosus. Classification (NCBI taxonomy): domain Bacteria; kingdom Bacillati; phylum Actinomycetota; class Actinomycetes; order Micromonosporales; family Micromonosporaceae; genus Catenuloplanes; species Catenuloplanes atrovinosus. The sequence goes on from NZ_JAVDYB010000001.1 coordinate 2,944,242, forward strand.
CGGGTTCAAGAACCTGTCCGTCGCCTGGAAGCTGCGCTGGATGGCCCTGATCGCCTGCGTCCTGCTGATGGTCGTGGGCGTGGTCGGGATCGTGCAGCTGGGCAGCGCGCAGAGCCGCCTGTCGAGCATGTACGCCGTGCACCTGCACAACACCAAGACCTTGGACGAGGTCGCCATCGCGTACCGGGACGCGCGGTTGTCCACCCGCGTGCTGGGCATGGCGCAGACCAAGGAGGAGAACGACGCCGCGACGATCCGGGTGGAGGAGAGCCTGGCCGCGCTGGCCACCACCTGGGCCGGAGTCGAGGGCCTGGACATCGCCGGCGCGGACGCGGACCGCGACGAGATCGACGGCGCGTTCGCCGACTATCAGCAGGTGGTGCGGGACAAGTTGATCCCGGCCGGCGCGTCCAACAGCTACGCGCTGTTCAACCAGGTGGTGGACGAGGAGGTCGCGCCGATCACGAACGCGATCGACGAGTCGCTGACCCGGCTGCTGGACGCGGAGGACCACGCGGCGAAGGTGTCCACGGACTCCTCCGCCAGCGCGTACGAGACCGCGCGGATCGTGCTGATCGGCCTGATCGTGTTCGCGCTGGTGTTCATGTTCGCCATGGTGCAGCTGATCACCCGGTCGATCTCGCGCCCGCTGGAGCGTACCGTCGCGGTGCTGACCGGGCTCGCCGCCGGCCGGCTCGACCAGCGCCTGGAGGTGGACAGCCGGGACGAGGTGGGCCGGATGGGCACCGCGCTCAACAGCGCGCTGGACCGGCTCTCGGACACGGTCAGCACCGTGATCGACTCGTCCGCGCAGATCAACAACGCGGCCAGCCAGATCAGCGGCGCGTCGCAGAGCCTGTCCCAGGCCGCGACCGAGCAGGCGTCCAGCATCGAGGAGACCACGTCGAGCCTCGAGCAGATGACCGCCGGCATCGCGCAGAACAGCGACAACGCGCGAGCCACCGAGGAGATGGCCGCGCAGGCCCGCGCGGAGGCGCTGGAGGGCGGCGAGGCGGTGCAGAAGACCGTGAACGCGATGAAGGAGATCACCAGCAAGATCGGGATCATCGACGACATCGCGTTCCAGACCAACATGCTGGCGCTGAACGCCACGATCGAGGCCGCGCGCGCCGGCGAGCACGGCAAGGGCTTCGCGGTGGTCGCCACCGAGGTCGGCAAGCTGGCCGAGCGCAGCCAGGTCGCGGCGCAGGAGATCAGCGAGCTGGCGTCCGGCAGCGTGGAGACCGCGGAGCGGGCCGGCAACCTGCTCAACACGATCATCCCCAGCATCATCCGCACCTCGGACCTGGTGCAGGAGATCGCGGCCGCCAGCGGCGAGCAGTCCACCGGCGTCCGGCAGATCAACATCGCGATGAACCAGATCGGCAAGGTCACCGAGCAGACCGCGTCGTCGAGCGAGGAACTGGCCGCCACCGCGGAGGAGATGTCCGCGCAGACCACGCAGCTGCAGACGATGATGGACTTCTTCACGGTCGGCGCGCCGGGCCGCCGGCCGCGGCCGGACTACGCGGGCGCGGACTTCTCCGGACGCGAGCACGCGGGACGCATGAGCCCGAACGGCGGCGGGTACTACTCGGCGCAGGGCGCGTCGGCGGCGTCCGGGCCGAGCTTCTCCCGGCGCGACCAGGACGCGTTCGCGCCGGAGATCGAGGCCAAGTTCGACCGGTTCTGAGCAGATCACAAGCCTTCGGGGGTACGGCGTGCGCGCCGTACCCCCGGCTCCGGCTGCGCGTCCAGTCGGCGTCCAGCGCGCGTCCCGTACCGCCTCATAGGTTCTCCCTCGCCACTCGAACTGGGGGAGGAAATCATGAACGGGCGCATCAAGCAGATTCTCGCGGCGGCCGCGCTGACCGCGGCCGCGACGGTCACGGTCGTGGCGAGCGGGCCGGCGGCCGGCCAGGCGGCGGTTCCGGCCGTCCAGGGCTTCGGGCTCACCGCGGACGGCCTGACGATGCTGGCGTTCCAGTCACAGACGCCGAACGTCAGCGACTGGGTGCAGGACATCGTCGGGTTCACCGGCCACGACACCTACGGGGTCGGCCTGGACACCCGGCCGGCGAACGGCGTGATCTACCTGGTCGCCAACGCCGGCGGCATCTACACGGTCGACCGGTGGTACATCACCAAGGTCGGACAGCTGAGCGTGGCCCTGAACGGCCAGTCGTTCGGCGTGGACTTCAACCCGGCGGCCGACCGGCTGCGGATCTTCAGCAACACCGGCCAGAACCTCAGCCACGACGTCGACGGCAACGTCACCACGGCGCAGACCGCGCTGACCGACGGCGCCAGCGGCAAGTCCGCGACCGGTGTCACCGCGGGCGCGTACACGAACAACGACACCAGCAACCTGACCGCCACCGCGCTCTACGACGTCGACACGATCGCGAACCAGATCTCGCTGCAGAACCCGCCGGCGGCCGGCACGCTGTTCCCGCAGGGCATGCTCGGCGTCGACCCGGCGCAGAACTCGAGCATGGACATCGTCAGCACGATCAGCAACGGCCGGACCGTGGCGAACACCGCGTTCGCCGCGCTCATCAACCCGGTGACCAACCGGAGCACGCTCTACTCGGTGGACCTGACGTCCGGGTTCGCCACGTCGATCGGCAACTTCCCGTCGGTGCTGCAGGTCGGCTCGATCACCTTCGCGCGGTACTAGGGTTCACCGCATGCGGCGAGGCCCGCCACCTCAACGGGAGGGTGGCGGGCCTCGCTCGTCCGCTACGCGGCCAGGTGCGCCGGCAGCCCCTGCTGGGTGGTGAACGCGAGCCGGCTGGACAGGGTGCCCTTGTTCGCGATCTGCGCGAAGTAGGTGGCGCGGCGGCGCGCCACGCATCCGTCCGGGCGGCCCGGCGCCGTGACCTGCTCCGGGTCCAGGTGCGTGTTCAGGCCGTCCTTGAGCAGCGTCAGCGCCTCCGCGCGCAGCTGCGAGATCCGCGACTCGGTGACGCCCAGCTCGGCCGCGATCACGGACATCGGCTCCTCGTTCAGGAAGTACCGGGTGATCACGACGCGCAGCCGCTCCGGCAGCGCCTCGATCGCGTTGTGCAGGTAGCCGATCCGCTCACGGTGCACCAGCAGCTCCTCCGGGCCCATGGTCGACTCGGTGACCATGTCGTCCGCGCTGCCGGTGGTGAAGCCCTGCAGCGACAGCACCACGGCGCGCTGCACGTCGTCCTCGGTCGAGTTGATCTCGGCGACCGGCACGCCCAGGTACTCGGCCAGCTCCTGCGGCGTGGGCGTACGGCCCAGCGTCGCGGTCAGGTGCTGGCGGGCGGTGTCGGCCTGCCGGGCGCGGTGCCGCACCGAGCGGGACGCCCAGTCCAGGCCGCGCAGCTCGTCCAGCAGCGCGCCGCGGATGCGGGTCGCGGCGAACCGGTGGAACGGGATGCCGCGCTCCGGGTCGAAGCCGCGCGCGGCGGTGACCAGCGCGGCCAGCCCGGCCGAGGTGAGGTCGTCGCGGTTGACGTGCGCCGGGACCCGCCCGAGCATGTCCCGGACCAGGTGACCGACCAGCGGCATGTTCGCGCGGATCAGGTCCTCGCGCTCGCGGTCGCTCATCGTCGTCGTGGTGGTGATGCTCATTCTCGGTTCCCCCCGTGGAAGTCAGCACGTCGCTGGCCAGGGAGAACTCTCCGGTCCGGAAGGTGCACCGCCGGTTGCCGACGGTTGCGATCCGGTTGTTCCGATCCGGGAAAGCCTCAGCACGCGGCTGAGACGGAGGACACCCGGCCTTTCCTCAGGCCGGTACCGCCCGCGCCGAAATGGCAGCCACGCGGTTTCACCCGCGAAGTCACGCAGAGCGACCCGGAGCACGTGTGCGGGGAGGAGGATGGGCCATGGTGGCTGCAACCATGAGCGACGCGGCGCGCCTGAGGGCGCTGGTCGGGATCGCGCGGGCGGCGAACAGCGCGCTCGCCGACCCCGCGCGGCTGGCCACGGTCGTCGTCCAGGCCGCCACGATCGTCGCGGACAGCGCCTCGGTGTGGACCCAGTCCAGCGCGCACCGCACGCTGACCCGGATCGGCGCCACCCATCGCGACCCCGGCGCGGAGAAGGCGCTGCGGCAGACGCCGGGCAGCATCACCATCGGCGACTACGACGGCTTCGTCACCGCGGTCACCGACAGTGGCGTCGCGGCCGTGCTCGATCCGGCGGAGATCCGTACCCACCTGGACGCGCTCGACCCGGCGCTGGTCGCCGGCCTGGCCGCGCGCGGCATCGGCGCCGTGTCCATCCAGCCGCTGCGCGCCGAGGGCCACCCGACCGGCATCCTGGTCGTCACCCGGGACGCCGGCGGCGACGCGTTCACCGAGGCGGACCTGGCGTACCTGCAGGCCGTCGCGGAGATGGCCGCGACCAGCCTGGCCACCGTCGACCTGCTCAACGGCTCCGCGGTCGCGTTCGAGGAGATGCGCGCCCAGGCCGAGATCGTCAACCAGGTCTCGGACGTGATCGTCTCCTGGGACGGCGACGGCCGGATCGTCACCTGGAACACCGCGGCCGAGGGCGTGTACCTCTACAGCCTCGCCGACGCGGTCGGCTGCGACGCGCACGCGCTGCTGGACACGCGCTTCCTCGACGAGGACGGCGAGCCGCTCACCTTCGAGGACGTCATCCCGTACATCCGCGAGACCGGCGTGTGGAACGGCGAGTTGCGCCAGCGCCGCGCGGACGGCGAGGAAGTCGAGATCAAGTGCTCGCTGACCGGGCTGCCCGAGCAGTCCGGCAGCTCGTTCGCCGCGATCATGGTCAACCACGACGTGACCGAGCAGCGGCGCAAGGAGCGGCTCGCGCTCAACGACGCGCTCACCGGCCTGCCCAACCGCCGCTTCCTCACCCACCACCTGTCGCAGACGCTGAAGCGCTGGCGTCCCGGCACGCCCGCGATGGGCGTGTTCTTCCTCGACCTGGACGGCTTCAAGAAGGTCAACGACACCATGGGCCACGACGCCGGCGACGAGGTGCTGCGGGTCACCGCCGGCCGCCTCACCGAGGCGCTGCGCGGCGGCGACGTCGTCGCCCGCCTCGGCGGCGACGAGTTCGTCGTGGTCTGCCACGCCATCGGCGACCGCGACTCCGCCCGCTCCGTCGCCCAGCGCATGATCGACAGCTGCGCCACCCCCATCCCGGTCGGCGGCGACGAGCCCGCCCGCGTCGTCCCCAGCATCGGCATCGCCATGGTCGACGACGCCGGCGCCCCCTCCGACGGCCAGGAGTACGAGGCCGACGAGGTCCTCAAACTTGCCGACGGCGCCATGTACGAGGCCAAGCGCGGCAAGGCCGGCCCGGTCTTCGCCTGAGCCGGTCCTCACCGTACGAGTGTCACCCGTAGTGGTGATGTCGTTGCTGGTGGTGCCTAGGCTGGCGGGCATGAGCGAGAGTCCCGTGCGGCTGTTCCGCAAGTCGTTCGATGAGCGGCTGGCGGCCGTGGGCGTGGGGTGTTCGGTGGGGCTGGGGATCGCGCTGAACCTGGTGGACTGGGCCGGGCCGGGCGAGGCGGTCCTGGTGGCGCTGGCCGGGGCGACACTGACGTTCGTGGTCGGGGCGGGGCTGCGGGCGGAGCGGCGGGCCGAGATGCGGGGGCTGGTGGAGTCGGTGCCGGCGCTGCGCGCGGAGCTGGAGCGGATCGTGGCGCTCAGCGGACAAGCGGCGGAGCGGTATCCGGACCGGACGGCGCGGGACGAACTGCGGCGGCACTGCCGGCGGTTCGCGGAGGAACTGGAGGGGCTGGCGCGCGGGCAACTGCGGACGGCGGCCTGGGACGCGGACCGGCTGGTCGAGCTGACCCGGCGGTGCCGGCGGCGGATGCGGGCGATCACCAACATCAGCGAGATCGGGCCGGCCTGGTGGGACTCGCCGATCGGCCGGGAGTACTGGCGGGCGAACGAGGAGGCGATCGGGCGCGGCGTCGAGATCACTCGGGTCTTCATCGTGGCGGACCGGGCGGACCCGGCGGTGGCGGCGCTGATCGAGCGGCACACCGCGGCCCGGGTCCGGACCCTCACGCTGGACCGCGCGGACGCCGGCCGCGATCTGCTGGTGAACACGGTGATCTGGGACGACGCCCAGGCGTGGCAGGCGGAGATGGACCCGTACGGCACGATCCGCGGTCACGTCTTCCACCACGACCCGGAGACGGTACGCCGGCTGCGCGCGCTCGCCGACGCCTGCGAGGCGCGGGCGTCCGCGTGACGATCGCGTCAGCGCTGCTGATCGCCGCGGTCGTCGTCGCGGTCCGGCTGATCCCGTCGGTACGGTGGAAGGCCGTCGTCTACGCCCTGCCGCTGCCGATGACGCTGGCGCTGGTCGCCTCCGGCGCGCCGGTCGACGCCCGGCACCTGCTCGGCCTGGTGCTGCTGGTGGGCTTCTTCGCGGTGGTGACCGTGCTGCACCACCGCTGGGGCCTGCACATCCTGCTCGCCGACGCGGCTGCCGTCGCGGCGTACCTGTTGATCGCCCTGCCCCTGGCCGGCCTCGGCCGGCTGTCGTTCCCGCTGGTGCTGGCGTGCGTCTGTCTGCTGTGGGCGGTCGTCGGCGCGCGGCGCCCGCCGGTCGTGCCCGGAGATCCGCCGCGCCGGCCGCACCTCGGTCACGTGCTGCTGGTGGTGGGCGCGGCGCTGCTGATCGCGCAGCTGGCCGGCGTGCTGCGGGCGTTCGCGGTGACGTTCCCCTACTCGGGCGTGCTGGTGGCGGTGGAGACCCGGCGCACGCTGCCGTCCTTCACCCGCCAGTTCGCCCGCGCGTCGCTCGCGATGGTCGCGTTCTTGAGCACGTACTACCTGGTCCAGCCGTTCGGCGCGGTACCGGCGGCGGCCGCGGCGTGGGCCGCGCACCTGCTGGTCGCGGCCGTGCTGGTCGCCACGGCCGGCGGGCACGCCGCCGCGGGACCGGACCGGGACGGCCCGGCCCCGCGGCCGGGCGTCACACCCGGGACAGGGCCCGGTCGCTGACCACGCACTCCAGGCCGAACTGGCGGGCCCGGCGCATGGCGAAGTCGGTCAGTCCCGGCGTGTCCGCGTAGTCGAGCGCGATCAGGTCCAGCTCCAGTTGCAGCAGTTGCTCCGCGATCTGCGCGTGGAACTCCAGCGTGTCGGCCGGCCACGGCGCGTAGCCCTCGTCGGTCCAGCGGGCCGAGAACGACTCGAAGACGACGCCGTCGACCAGCTCGGCGAGCCGGGGGAGCATGCCGAACCCGCGGTTGGCCAGCAGGTACGCCGGCTGGGCCTCCTCGCGGATCGCACCCACCAGGGTCAGCAGGTGCGGCACGTCCTCCGGGTAGGTCAGCTCGACGTTCAGCGTGTCCAGGAACAGGCCGTGGAAGCCCTGCGCCATCGCGGACCTGGCCTGCCCGACCACGTGCTCCACCCAGAGCGGATGTCCGACGTGGACGAACGCGCCGCCCCAGTCCGGGTTGCGCTCCTGGCGCTGCCACGGGGCCGGCGGGCCGGTGTCCTCGGACAGCGACAGATAGCCGAGCGTCTGCACGCCCCGCTCCGCCAGGTAGGCCAGCTCGGCCGGCTTGTAGAAGTCCGGCTGCAGTACCACGCGTGGGTACTCGGCCAGCTCCACGAGCTTGCCGTTGCCGTAGTAGAAGCAGATCGGGCCCTTGCTCATCGCCGCCACCCGTGCTCCCGGTACCACGCGAACGTGGTCCTGACCCCCTCCTCCAGCGGCACGGTCGGCTCGTACCCGGTGAGCGAGCGCAGCAGCGTCAGGTCGGGGCAGCGGCGCCGGACCGAGCCGGGCGGCGCATCCGAGGGAGCCAGCGCGGCGGAGACGCCGGCCACCCGGAGCACCAGCTTGGCGAGGTCACCGATGTTGGTCTCCTCGCGGTCGTTGCCGATGTGCACGATGTGGCCGGCGGCGGCCGGCGCGGCCATCAGCGCCAGGATCGCCGACACCGCGTCGTCCACGTGGCAGAACGCGCGGAACTGGTCCGCGCCCGGCACCGCGAACGGGTCCGCGCCGTTCAGCGCGCGCAGCGACATCTCCGGGATCACGTGGTCCGCGCCCATCCGCGGACCGTACACGTTGTGGAACCGGCCGACGACCGCGTCGAATCCACGCGCCCGCGACGTGTGGATGAACGCGGCCTCGCCGAGCAGCTTGCTCACCGCGTACGCGAAGCGCGGCGCGGTCACGTCGGAGATCTGCGCCGGGATGTTCTCCGGCGTCGGCACCGGCACGATCCCGGCGTCCACGCCACCGGCGTAGACCTCGCTGGTCGACGCGAAGAACACGCGCGAGCCCGGCGCCACCCAGTCGAGCAGGTGCATGGCGGAGAGCGTGTTGACCCGTACCACCCGCGCCGGGTCCTTCTCCACGTTGCGCACGCCGACCACGGCCGCGAGCAGGTAGATCTGGTCCCAGCCGGTCGCCGGGAGCGCGGCCCAGACGGCCGGGTCGGTCAGGTCGCCGGAGATCAGGTCGATGGACGGCCGAAGCTCGTCCAGGAAGGCGTCCTGCCGGCCGCGGGAGAAGTCGTCCACGATGGTGACCTCGTGCCCGTCGGCCACGAGCCGGCGGGCCAGGTGCAGGCCGATGAAGCCGGCACCGCCGAGCAGCAGCGCCCTCGTGCCGGATCGCCCGTCCTGCCGCGGGTCCCGGCCCGGTCGGCGCTGAGCCGATGATTCGCCCGCGAGCACGCTCATGCCGCCACCGCCGCGGTCTCGACGGCCGGCAGGTAGCCCAGGCCCGCGTACCGGATGCCCGCGGCGCGCACCGCGGCCTCGTCCAGCACCCGCCACGAGTCGTAGATGAACGCCGGCTTCGCACCGCCGAGGATGTCCGGGATCCGGATCGCCCGGTAGTCCGGGTGGTCGTTGATGATCAGCACGGCGTCCGCGTCGGTGAACGCCTTGTCCAGCGACACCGGCTCGCCGCCGTACTGCCGGATGACGTCGTCGCTGACCAGCGGGTCGTGCCCGATCACGGTGATGCCCGCGGCCGAGAACACGCGCATCATGGTGGCGATCGGCGTGCCGCGCATGTCGTCCGTGGCCGGCCAGCCCTTGTACGCCCAGCCCAGCACCGCCAGCCGCGCGCCGAGGCTGCGCCCGCGCGCCTCCTTGAGCATCTTCACGATCGTCTCGCCGACGTGGATCGGCAGGTACTCGTTCAGCTCGCGCGCCTTGCCGACCAGGAACGGCGGCCGGTCACCGGCGGAGTCGATCAGGATGTACGGGTCCTTGGACAGGCAGCCGCCGCCCACGTACCCCGGCTTGGCGATGTCCGGCCGCGGATAGTCCACATTGGTGGCCCGGATGACCTCCAGCGGGTCCAGCCCGTGCCGCTCTGCGATCAGCGCGATCTCGTTGCCGAACGAGTAGATCAGGTCGGTGTGGCAGTTGTTGGTCAGCTTGACCAGCTCCGCCGTCTCCAGCCCGGACACGGTCTGGATGGTCTGCGCCAGGCCGGAGAAGAACTCGACCCCGGCGGCCAGCGAGGCCTCGTCCAGGCCGCCGATCACCTGCGGCAGCTCGACCAGTTCGCGCAGCGCCTGGCCCTGGATGGTGCGCTCCGGCGCCATCACCAGCTTGACGTCGTCGCCCCACGCGGCCTGCAGTTCCGGCAGCACCACGTTCCGCGAGGTGCCGACCGGCACGGTGCTGCGCACCACGACCAGCGTGCCCGGGCGGCAGGCGGCGGCGACCGCGCGGGCGGCCGCGGCCAGGTTGGCCAGGTTCGGGCGGCGGGTGATGTCGTCCACCGGCGTGGACACGCTGATCACCGCGACCTCGACGTCAGCGGGCAGCTCGGTGGAGACGAAGATGTCCTTGCCGATCCGGTTCGCGAAGATGTCGTCGATGCCCGGCTCGAAGATGTGCGGCCGGCCGCGGGACAGCGAGTCCAGGATCGCCGGCGACACGTCCGCGCCGTACACGGTGAAGCCCTTCTCGGCGAGGGCGGCGGTGAGCGTCAGGCCCACGTAGCCGAGGCCCACGACCCCGATCTTGCTTGGCATTGCGTTGTGCTCCTCTCGGATGGGAACGGTCAGCCGCAGATCGCGGCGGGCCGGTCGAGATCGCGGACGGTGACCGTGCCGGCGAAGCGCTCGTCCCGGTAGCGGCGGCAGGCGGACGACACCGCGTCCCCGCGGACCGCGTAGTCGACGGCGAGCACGAACTTGCCCGCGTCGCGCAGCGCCCGGGTGTTCGCCAGGTTCTCCGTGCACCAGTCCTCCGTGCACGGTTCGTCGGTGGCCAGGTAGAACAGCTCCTCCATCGCGATCCCGTCGATGGCGGCCGTGTAGCCGGGGTGCGCGCGCAGCTCCGGCGAGTTCTGCGGAACGATCAGGAAGCCGGGCCTGCGCTCCTTCGCGTACTTGCTGATCCTCACGATCAGGTTGGTCATCTCGCGGCCGAGCGCGTCCCGGTCCCGGCCCTGCGCGGCGCCGAGGTCGATCTCCTCGTACGCCAGCGGCGTGTCCAGGTAGACGCCGTCGAACCCGGCCGCGATGGCCTGGTCGACGCGGGCCTTGATCACCCGGTCCCACCAGCGCGGGTCCCAGTAGCGCACGAAGTACTCTCCCGGCCAGTCGCCCCACTCGTTGGCGAACATCTCCGGGGCGTCCCGGCGCAGCCCCGGGTACTCCGGCCGGAAGTCCTCGAGGCTGCCGATCTCGAAGTAGGACAGCACCCGCTTCCCGGTCCGCTGCACCGCCGCGATCTCGTCCTTGCGGAAGAAGTCGCTGTGCGCGTCCCGGGCCAGATCGATGACCACCAGCTCGTACGGCCCGGAGGCGAGCTGTTGCAGCCCGCCGGACGGATAGTCCTGCAACTGGTACGCCCAGGTGGTGATCTTCCCGGGCGCGGGCGGCGCGGACGCGGACGCCGACGCCGGCGGCGAGACCGACGGGGAGCCGGGCGGCGCCGAGCCGAGGTCGGACGCGGACGACGGGGTCGGGGACGCCGGGGACGAGCCGTCCGCCACCGGGGGAGGGCCCGGGGTGGTGCGGGGGCCCTCGGCAACGAGCCCCCACACCCCGGCCACCAGCAGCACCAGGGCCACGGCCGTGACCGGGATCCACCAGCGCCGCCGCCACCAGGCCTTGTTCACCGGCGCTCCCCGGCGTTCCAGACGTCCTTGATCGTCGTCTCCAGTTCCCGGACCGGCGTCCAGCCCAGCTCGTCCCGGGCGCGCGTCACGTCCGCCCGGATCCAGGTCACCGCGGCCGACCGGGACGGGCCCGTCCCGGCCTCGCGGATCGTGCCGGTCCAGCCGGCCTGCGCCGCGAGCAGCGCGACCGCCTCGCGCGCGGTCACCGCCCGGCCGCTGCCCGCGTTGTAGATCCGGCTCGGCACGTCCCGGGCCAGCACCACGGTGCCGACCAGCGCGGCCAGGTCACGCACGTCGACGAAGTCGCGGTGCGCGCCGAGCGGCCCGAGCTGGATCTCGTCCTCCCCGGCGGACACGGCCGCCCGGATGCGCGCGGCGGCCCGGCCGAGCAGCGTCTCCTCGCTCATGCCGGGCCCGATCGGGTTGAACACGCGCAGCGACACCGCGTCCAGCCCGTCCGCGATCGCGAACAGCCGCGTGCCGGCGACGTGGCTGACGCCGTACGCGCCGACCGGGAGCAGTGGGTCGTCCTCGCGCACCGACCGGCCGGGCTCGACCACGCCGTACTCGCCGGCCGAGCCCATCCGCACCAGCCGCGCCCGGGGTGCCGCCTCCGCGGCCGCCTCCAGCAGCTTCGACGCCACCAGCGTGTTCGCCGCGAGCAGCTCGGTGGCGGTGCCGCCGAGCGCGCCCACGCAGCTGACGATCGCGTCCGGCCCGGTCGCGCGCAGCAGCGCGGCCAGCCCGTCCACGTCGCCGGCGACCAGGTCGTACTCGGCACGACCGGGCGTGAGCACCTCGGCGACGCGCGGATCCGCCGCGAGCGCGGACCGCACGTGCGCGCCGATGAACCCGGACGCGCCGAACAGCAGGACCCTGGTCACACCGGCTCCCCGGTGACGGCCTCGGGCGCCGAGATGATCGCCTCCGGTGTCGGTGGCACGTCGATCCGCTCGCGCAGCAGGATCGGCTTGAGCTCGGCGAAGTTGCGGTTGGCCTCGTCGTAGTCCTCGGGCCGGCCGATGTCCAGCCAGAAGCCGTCGAACGGGTAGACCGCCGCGTGCTCGTCGCGCTCCAGCAGGTCCAGCACGAGCTGGTCGAAGCCGAACGGCACGCCGGCCGGGTACGGCATGATCGTCTTGCGGGACATGCCGTACACCCCCATGCTGACCGAGTACGTCAGCGACGGCTTCTCCCGGAACCCGGTGATCCGCCCGTCCGCGTTGTCCAGCACGCCGAAGTCGATCCGGTGCACCCGCTCGGACGTGGCCACGGTCAGCGCCGCGCCGGAGTCCGCGTGCGTGCGCAGCAGGTGGCCGTAGTCGAGGTCGGTCAGCACGTCGCCGTTCATCACCAGGAACTCGTCCGGCAGGCCGTCCTTCAGCCCGAACAGCGGCCCCACGGTGTTGAGCGGCTTGTCCTCCTCCACGTAGTCGATGGACAGACCCCACTCGCTGCCGTCGCCGACGAACGCGCGGATGAGCGGGCCGAGATGGTTGATCGCCAGGGTCACCGAGGTGAACCCGCACGACGCGAGCTGCTGCAGCACGATCTGCAGGATCGAGTGGCTGTCCCCGATGGGCATCAGGGGCTTCGGCAGGGCCGTCGTGTACGGACGGAGCCGCACACCCTTGCCCCCGGCGAGGATCACCGCGTGCATCCAGACCTCCCCACGGTCGGTTGAGCTACGACTTACCGGTAGTGCCGGGCCTGCCCGATGACCGGGACCAGGCCTGCGGCGAAGAGCCCGAGCAGCGTGAGGACGCTGCCCAGGTAGAGCGAGGTGTCGACGACCGGGCCGGCGCGCAGCAGCGCGGCGGGCACCAGGTGCAGCGCGATCGCGACGGCCATGGTCACGCACAGCCAGCCGAAGCGCCCGCGCCCGGCCAGCAGGAACGCCAGGTAGTACGCGCCGGCCAGGGCCACGTGCGCGGCGGTCATCAGCACGCCGGCCGGCGTGAGCAGCCCGGCCAGCTCCAGTCCGATCAGCAGCGGCAGCGCGGCCACGGCCGGCGCCGCCAGGCAGGCCAGCACCTCGCGGACGATCCGCCGCCAGACGCCGGTGACGAAGTGGGCCGGGCGGTGCACGCGGCGGGTCAGCGCCACGGTCTCGGCCCAGAACCGGTTGGCCCGCCACTCCACGAACCCCATGCACAGGATCAGCGGTACGGCCGCGACCGCGATGTCGAGCCGGCCGAGCAGGTAGGGCGCCTGCGCGTGGAACAGCAGCGCGGCCGAGGCGAGGCCGTACCCGGTGACGCCGATCAACGCGCCCCGCTCCGGCCGCAGCGACGCCAGCAGCGGCGGCTCCGGCCGGTCCTGCTCGCCCTCGCGCCGGGTGGTCGCCATCAGGCTGAACGCGTACGCCGCGGCCACGCCGAGCACGGTCACGCCGACCGAGGCCAGCTGCAGCCCGGGACCGCCGAGGACCAGGTAGAGCGCGCCGACCGCGAACGCGGGCACCATGGACAGCGCCAGCCACAGCTCGCGCCGGTAGAAGACCAGCAGCGTGGACGCCATCTGGTAGGCGAGCTGGCCGGTCATCATGGCGACCAGTTCCGGCCCGCCGCCCCAGCCGAGCGCCACCACCGCGCCGAGCAGCAGGCCGAGCGGCGGCCCGGCGACCGCGGACCAGAACAGGATTCGCGCGGCCGACCGGTCCCGGCCCAGGCCCAGCATCCGGTACGCCGCGTGCGCGGCCGTCCCGGACAGCACCCAGCCCAGCGCGCCGGCCGCGACCAGGCCGATGACCAGCGCGCGCAGCCCGACCATGGCGAGCACGGCCGGGAACGCGGCGGACGGCAGCACGTACAGCGGCCCGTGCGCCAGCGTGCGCAGCGCGTCCCGGCGGCCATGGGCCGGTCCGGCCGGCGGCGCCTCGTCCGGGACCACCGGCGACGGCGGGCCCATCCGCCGGTAGACCTCCAGCGCGAGCGCGAACACGTCGGTGTAGCCGTACTCCACGCGGGCCGCGCGGTCGGTGTGCCCGTCCGACTCCAGCAGCGCCGCGACCTGCAGCGCGTCCACCGCCTTGCCGAGCTTCGGCCGAACCTTCTCCACCAGGTCGTCGACCGGGTCGGTGGAGATCTTCGGCAGCAGCACCGTGATGTCGGTGGCCGGCGCCTCGTCCTCGCTGGCGGCGCGCGCCGCGGCCATGATGCCGCCGCCGTGCCGGCCCTTGCGCTTCGGGGCCGGGACCGCGTCGCCGACGTCACTGGAGAGCGTCATCGGATCTCACCGTCCAGCCGGGTGGTGTCGCCGGTGTCCTCGGCGGCGGGCCGGGGCAGCAGCGTGGTCCGATCCGAGTCCGGCGGCGCGGGGCGCGGGATCACCGTGGTCGCGTCCGTGCCGGTGGTCTCGACGGTCTCGTCGACCAGCGGCGACACCGGCACCGGCGGCAGCGGGGGCCAGGCCGGCCGTACCCCGGGATCGCGGCGCGGCACCGGCGCCATGCCTTTTCGGGCGCGCTGCTTCGGCACCGGCGCGACGCCCGGCCGGGTCCGCTTCTCCGGCACCAGCACCCGGCCCTGGGCCTGGCCGCGCAGGTGGCGTGGGGGAGCGGTCCGCTCGGCCGGCTTCGCCAGGCCCTCGTAGACGTTGCGGTACGCCTCCAGCGAGCGGCGCAGCGTGAAGTGCTCCAGCACCCGCGCGCGGGCCGCGGCGCCCAGTCGCAGCCGGCGCTCGCGGTCCTTGAGCAGCGTGATCGCGGCCTCCGCGACGGCCTCGAAGTCGCGCGGCGCGACCACGATGCCGGTGTCCGCGACCGCCTCGGCGACGCCGCCGACGTTGGTGCAGACCGTGGGCCGGCCGCATGCCATGGCCTCCACCACGGTGTACGGGAAGCCCTCGGAGATGCTGGTCAGCGCCACGATGTTGCCGGCGTGGTAGGCCTCCACCGCGTTGCCGATCCGGCCCTCCAGGGCGGCGCAGTCGCCGAGCCCCAGTTCGTCGATCAGGTCCTGGCAGGAGGCGTGGTAGACCCGGTTCGCGACCGGGGTGCCGCCGAAGATGCGCAGCCGGGCGTTGGGTATCTCCTTGCGGACGATCGCGAACGCGCGGATCAGCGTGTGCAGGTCCTTGAGCGGGTCGACCCGGCCCATGAACGAGATGGTCGGCACGTCCGGCTCACCGGTCGCGGCCGGGAACTCGTCCGGCTCGACGCCGTTGTACATGGTCCACATGCGGTCCGGGTCCGCGCCGTTGTGCAGTTGCCAGCGCCGGTTGTAGGCGGAGTGCGGGGCCAGCACGTCGGAGATCAGGTAAGCCGCGCCGGCGAGCGACCGGAAGAAGCTGAGCACCAGCACCCGCACCGCGTGCGGCGCGCCGTCGTGCAGGTACGCGATGTACCGCTCGCGCAGGTAGATGCCGTGCTCGGACATGACGATCGGCGTGCCGTACGCCCACTTCGACGCCATCCCGACCAGCGTGGCCAGGCCGTTCATCGAGGAGTGCACGATGTCGGCCTTGACCGGGGGAGCGGACAGCGGGCGCATCATGTGCGAGATCAGCCAGGCCGCCTCCAGCGCGTCCGCGACCGTGGGCGCCGGCCCGGTCTCGTCCACGCGCAGCGTGCGCCAGGCGTCCAGCATCATGTCCAGCGCCTCGTTGGACAGCAGCGCCGCGCCGAGGTCGCCGCCGTCGCTGGCGTACTCGAACATGCCGCGCAGTGCCAGCAGGAACATGCTGCGGTTGACCGCGCCCTCCTCGGAGCGGGTCGACTCCAGCGGCGTGACCAGCGCGCGCAGGAACACCTCGTACGACTCGACGAACCCGGCCCCGGGCCGCCGGACCGGCACGAGCGCCCGGCTCAGGGGGCGGCGGCGCTCCGGCCGCGCCCCCCACAGCGGGATGTTGTGCACCCGGTCCAGGTTGTCCGGGTAGGCGAACGCCGGCTTCTCGGTGCCGTCGACCGTGAGGGCGACGACCTCCCACCGGTAGTCCGGGATGCCGCGGATGAGTTGCTCGCACCAGACGCTGACGCCACCCATCGCATAGGGGTAGGTGCCTTCCGACACCAGCGCGACTCTCATCCGCGGCCCCCGATTCCTCTCGCCGTGTTTGCGTTGTTCCGTGGTGCCTAGAGCCGCGCGGCCGCGGTGACCACGACCGGGGCGCCGCCCGCCGTGACCGTGACCGGCGCGGTGACCGCGCTGCCGTAGCTGGTGGCGCCGGCGACCGTGGTGGCCACGCCGCCGACCTGGAGCGTGCCGGCCGTGGTCGACGACACCGAGATGGTCCCGGCGGCCCGGTCGTAGACGGCGGTGGCGCCGGGCAGCGCCGCGAAGTGCGCGTTCCGCGCGTCGGTGTAGGAGGCGATGCCGGTCCACGACGGGCTCAGCAGCGGCACGTTGTACGTGGCCTCGTACCTGTCCAGGATCGTGTCGACCCAGTCGGTGACCAGCGTGTTGCCGTTGCCGTACTCACGCACGTTCGCGATGTGGAACGTGTGCGAGTAGATCGAGCCGGTGGCGACGTGCTGGAAGCCGATGACGCCGGCCTCGTACTCCAGGATCTGCTGGTAGGTGCGGTTCGTCGGCCAGTACGGGAACAGGCCGCCCGGGCCGTAGAAGGAGTTGTAGAAGTGCGTCTCCTCGGCCGGCGTGGTGGTGTGGTAGGCGATGTTCGTCGGCCAGTCCGGCACGACCTTGATCGAGTTCTTCAGCGGGTGCACGATGCTGGTGTTGAAGTTCGCCGGGACGTGGCTGGCGAACGACATGTTGCCGTGCACGTGCGTCACGCCCGCCGCGGCCGCCGCGTCCAGGAACGCCTGGTTCGAGCCGGTCAGGCCGTGGTCGGTGGGCGGCCCGGTGTCGTTGTCCGGGTCGTCGTTGTAGACGCCGAGGCCGGAGTACTCCGGGGTCTTCAGGATCGAGACCGGCACGTTCAGCCCGATGCCGGTGCCGAGCGTCAGGTTCTGCTCGATCTCGGCCAGCGAGGTGTTGTAGTCGGTCGCGTTCAGCTCCGGGTGGTTCACCGTGTGGTTGATCCAGTTGAAGCTGTCCTTCAGGCACTTCGTGGTCGACGTCAGCGTGGTCTCGTCGCCGTCCGGGTAGCAGGTGTCGCCGGCGAACGGGTCGATGTCACCGCCGTTGTAGGCCAGGTTGAACGTGAAGTCGGCGGCCTTCGGGTGCTCGGTGCGCAGCGCGGCCTGCCGCGCGGCCAGGTTGACCGTGTCGTGGCCGCTGACCCGGAAGCCGGGGTCGTACTCGACCGTGCCGTCCTCGTGGTAGTGGTCGGCGCTGTTGAACCAGTCGTCGATGTCGACGTTCAGGTGGTACTTGCGCTCACCCAGGAACAGGCCCTTGGTGGCCCACTCGAACAGGCCGTAGACCAGCAGGTCGGACTGGATGATGTTGACGTTCGAGGTGAACGTGAGCGCGATCTTCTCCCGGCCGCCGGCGGCCACCTTGACCGCGAGCACGTTGCCGTTCGCGTCCTGCAGCAGCGGCTGCCCGCCGCAGTTCGCGGCCAGCGACGTCCGGTACACGTACGACGACTGGATCGGGATCTGCGCCGACGCGTTCAGGTAGTCGAACACGCCCGCGCCCGCCGCGGTCAGCGTGACCGGCTCCGGCGTGTCGCCGACCGCGCCCTCGCCGACGCCGTTCAGGCAGTAGTTCTCCGGCCAGGTGCCGTAGCTGGTGTAGAGCGCGGCCTGCCGGACGCCGAAGTTCAGCTCGTAGTTCCAGAGCAGGTTCCACTCGGTGGAGTCCAGCGCGGAGACGTAGTTCGCGCCGGACGGGACCAGCAGCATGCTGTTGGTCAGCAGGATCGCGTTGTACTTGCCGACCCCGCCGGCCACCAGCGTGCTGGTGGTGATGTTGGTGGTCGCCGCGTAGAGCACGTCGTACTTGGCGCCGACCCGGTCCAGCGTGGCCTTCCAGGTGGCGACGCCGAAGTCGTCCGTGTTCGTCGCGATGATCAGCGCCTTGAGCGTGACCTGGTCGTTGACCAGCGCCGCCTTCGCGGACGCGCCACCCTTCGGCGCGACGTGCGGCACGCTGCCGGTCCGCTTCGGCAGCGGGCCCGGGATCTGGACGGCCGGCGTGTCGACCTGGCCGTAACCGGCGACGGACGGCGGCTGGGCGCCGGGGGAGGCCGGCGCGGCCGGGAGCTGCGCGCTGCCCGGCGTCTGGCCGCCGAGCACGACCGCGAGCGCGGTCAGCCCGGCGAGAGCGATGCGTGCCGCGGCACGGCGGCGCGTGGGTCCGGTGAGGACCATACTGGTGAACCTCCGATGCGGAGCCGTGTGTGTGAGTCCATCCAGGACTGTCCGGCCTGGCCGGGCCCGGGACGGCGGTGCCCGGCGAGAACAATGGAGAACGCTAGCAATGATCGCAAGGGTGTCCGGGGCCGCTCCGGAACGCGGATTTCGCATTGACGCGCACGGGCCGGAGTGCTAGCGGAAACTGTTCGGAGAATCGTTTGCAGCCATCGAGATCAATCCCGCTCCCCTGTGGACGCCGGCAGTGTTCACGGCCCTGACGTGCGCTTTTTCGGGCCCGCGGGTAACGCCTCGTCAACACCTCGGACATGGGAGCGCTGCAACGGGACTCCGCGCCGCCGTTGCGGAGCGCATCCGCCAAACGTCGCTAGATCGCTACGCAGAGCGCTCGTCGCGGCCGCACGGAGTGACGAAAACGGCCGTCTGGGTCGCCAACCTAGTCCGTACGGAGGATGCCCCGGTCGTCCGGACGGTCGGCTTAGGGGGTGGGTGTGTGAATCGGGCACAACCGGTCTCGATCATCACAGGCCGAGCAATCGGGGCGTGCGGTCCAAACGGCGCACCCGGGGCGCCGCGATCTCCGCGCTGACCTCGGAATTCGCGGGAAACCCCGGGAAACTGGGACTCGATTTTGAAACGGGCGCGCTGCCGGGAATTCACCGCACAGACGCCCAATGGCGCGCTATCGCGGCTCGGGGCGCTATTTCCGGAGAAAGGCGGCGTCGGATATCCGGCACTTCTCGCCGGACGGCCGGAGGAACGCTATTGTGCTTCCCTCACGGTCAGCGACGTCCACGCTCCAACGTAGACACGGTCCCCCGGCCGCAGCGGGACCGGGGTTTCAGCCGGGATCGCCGCACTCGCCGGATCGTTGACGTATGTCCCGTTAGCGGAGCCGAGGTCCACGATGGACCACTTCCCGCCCTCGTGGACCAGCATCGCGTGCGTGTGTGAGACGCCCGGGTCCTCCGGCGGCCCGGACAGGTCGACGTCCGGGTGGACGCCCCGGGAGCGGCTGCGGCGGCCGATCAGCAGCCGCTCACCGGTCAGCGCGAACCGGCGCTCCACGACGAACCGGGGGAACACCATGCCGTCCGCGTCCTCGCCGCCCTGCGCCACGACGCCGTCGAACCAGGCCCGGTCCGCGCCCACCACGACCTCCATCCCGGTCTCCCGCTCCGGTTCCGCGGGCGGCGGCGCGGCGGCCCGCTCCGGGACGGGCCCGGACGGCGCCAGCAGGAAGTCATGGCCGTCCACCTCGCAGAACCGCCCGGCCTGGGGCGTACCGCACAGCGGGCAGTCCGGCGCGGCCGGCGGCGCCGGCACCGGCTGCGTCTGCTCCGGGTCCGGCGGCGGCGCGGCCATCGGGCTGCCGCACGTGTCGCAGTAGTCCAGCGTCGCGGAGTCGTGCCCCTTCGGGCAGGTCGACGTCGTCATGGCCGTCCTCAGTCCTCCTTCTGCCGCCGCACCCGGACCGTCTTCGTCGACCGGACGTCGATGATCTCGGTGTTCTCGCCGGGCGTGCGGCGCTTCAGCCGTACCGTGCCGGTCCTCGCGTCCTCGATCTCCACCACGCGGGCGAGCAGCTTCGCGGTGTCGGTGTGCCCGGTCTCCTCGGCGAGCTGCACGGCCCGGCCGAGCTTCGCGGTGGCGGTGTCCTCGTCGCCCGCGTCGCGGGCTCTCAGCCCCTCCTGGATGGCGGTGGCCAGCTCGGCCTGCCCGGTGTAGTGCGCCACCCGCTTGTTGATCTTCGTGGAGCGCGCGGTGTCGTCCGTCCACTTCGCCAGGATCAGCCGCTCGGTGAGCACCTGCCCGTCGCTGACCAGGCTGATCCGGCCCGCCAGCACCTCCTCGCCGACCGCGTCCGGCTCCACGTCCACCGTCACGTGGTAGTCGCGGCTCTCCGCGCCCCACGCGCCGGTCGGGTACTCGCCGATCCGCGCGCTGATCTCGGTACGCCGGGCGGTCAGGTCCTCCACCCGCGGGAAGACCTGCTTGACCGAGCGGACCACGGCACCGGCCGGCGTCCACAGCCGCAGCGCCACGTCCGCCACGGTCTTGGAGCGCGCGGCCCGCGTCATCGCGGCGAACGCGCCGGCCAGCTCCGCGGGCGACTCCAGGCCGTCCGCGGTGCCGAGCAGCGCCGACGCGATCAGCCGCAGCTCCTCCGCCACCCAGCCGTGCCCGACGCCGCGCGCGTCGCAGATGTACTTCCCCTCGCACGCCGCGAGCACCTTCTCCAACTGCTCGCGCGTCTCGTGCTGGTTCTCGCCGTCGGTGAGCAGGATCGCGTGCTTGATGTCGGCGTCCGTACCGGCGAAGACGACGTTGGCCAGGTCGAGCCAGCGGCCGATCGCGGTGCCGCCGTTCGCCCACAGCGAGTGCACCGCGCGCGCCGCCTCGTCGCGGCTGCGCGGGTCCGCGGGCACCGTGCCCGGCTCGCCCGGATAGACCATCTGCGCGCCGCCGTTGCCCGCGATGACCGCGAACGGCGTGCCGTCCGGCAGCGCGGCGATCGCGGTCGCGGTCGCCTTCTTCGCCTCCACGATCTTGGTGGCCGGCGCGGCCATCGACCCGGAGACGTCCACGATGATGATCTGCGCGGTCCGGGCACCGGCCGCCGGCCCGCCGGTCGCGGTCACGGTGAGGATCGCGTCCACCGTGCGCCCGCCCTCCGGCAGGTACTCGTTCTGGTCCACCTCCGCCTCGAACCGCGGCGCCGTCGTCTCGTCGGCCATCACGTCCTCCTCGCCTCGGCCACGGCGACGGGCAGGACCGCCACCGCGATGTTGTCGTCGCCGCCGGCGTCCAGCGCCAGCGCCGTCAGCTCCAGGGCCAGCTCCGCCGGGGACGCGCCGGACCGCATCGCCGCGGCCAGGTCCGCGGCCGACGGCAGGTAGCGGGACAACCCGTCCGTGCACGCCACCACGTGGCCCGGCCGTCCCGGCGCGAACGACCTGACCTGGGGCGCCACCTCACCGGCGTCCGCGCCGAGCCAGCGCACCAGCGCGCGCGAGTCCGGGTCCGCGTCCGCCAGCCCGTCCGGGACCGGCCGTCCCGCCTCGCGGATCGCCGCGATCGAATCGTCCACGGTCAGCTGCCGGGCGTCGCCGTCCGCGCCCACCCAGTAGGCCCGGCTGTCGCCCACCCAGCCGACCGTGACGCCGTCCGCGGCCACCACCACGGATACGTAGGTGCAGCCCGGCGGCGCGTCGCCGTCCTCGGCCCGGCCGGTGGCCGCGGCCGCCTCCGCCGCGACCACGCCGGCGTGCGCGGTCGCCGCCCGCCCGCCCGCGCCGCCGGCCACGGCCTCCAGCAGCGCGGACACGCCCGCCTCCGCCGCGTCCGTGGCGGCCGCGTCGGCGCGCCGGGCCGACGAGATCCCGTCGCAGACCACGGCCGCGACCGCGCCGCCCGCGTGCCCGACCGCGACCGCGTCCTCGTTGTGCCGCCGCCGCGCCCGGTCCGTCACCGCGGCGACGCCATCCAGCGTCAGCGCGGCCCGGTCCCGCGCCGCGCTGACCCGGCGGCCGCACTCCTCGCACCAGCCGCGCGCCGCCGGAGCGGCGGCGCCGCACCCGGCACAGACCCCACCGGTCTCGCGCGCCGACAGCCACGCGTATCCGTCACCCTCCCCGGCGTCTCGCGGCATTGCCGGCGGTACGTCCGACCCGCTACCGCCGTCCCTCCGGCTGCTCCGGCCCGGGCCCTCGCCGCCGGGCCCGCCCCGCCCGGCACCGCCTTCGGCGGCGATCCGGGCTTCGTTCCCGGGCCCGGCCTCGAGCCGGGTACCGGCGGGCCTCGCGGCTCCCGCGTCGTTCCCGACCGTGGCCAGGGTCCGGGTCGCGGCGGACGTGCCGGCCCCGGCTTCGTTGCGGGTCGCGGCGGCGGTTCCGGCGCGTGGGTGTGGGGACGGCCGGGTGGCCGCCGGCCGTAGGCGCGGCCGGGGGAGCGCGCCGGTGCGCAGGTTCCGGCCGCAGACCTCGCAGAAGCTGGCGTCGTCGTCGGCCGGGCCGTGGTCGGGGCAGGCCGGGGCGGCGCTCACACCAGCGTCCTCGGCCGGACCGCGTTGGCCCGGTCCACCAGCGCGTACCGTTCCTCGCGCGTACGGGCGTGCTGGGCCAGCATCCGATAGGTGCGCTCCAGCCCGAACCGCACGCCGCGCTCGGTCAGCTCGTTGCCGAGGATGCGCTCCCGGGCGTGCGGCCCGGCACCGTCCCCGCCGAGCCAGTCCAGCGCGCGCTCGAGCAGCTCGGCCGCGAGCCGCGCCTGGCGTTCGGTGTCCAGCGCCAGCCGTTCCAGGCGCCGGGCCGCGCCGAGCAGGTCGTCGACCGGCCCGCCGTCGTCCGCCGCGCCGGCGATCCCGGCGCGGGTGGCCGCGACCTGCGCGGTCAGGTAGTGCGCGGAGCTCTCCGGCACCTGGTCCAGCACGGCCAGCGCGCCGGCCCGGTCGCCGTCCGCGAGCCGTAGCCGGGCCAGCCCGAACGCGGCGCTGAGGAAGCCGCGGTCGGTGGCCCACACCCGCGCGTAGTGCCCGGCCGCGGCCTCGGCGTCGCCCGCGCACTCGCACGCGGCGGCCAGCGCCAGCCGGGCCGCGCGCTCGCCGGGCAGCGCGTGGTAGACCGCCTCGAACGACGTGCGGGCCGCGGCCGGGTCGCGGTCGGCGAGCGCGGCCAGCCCGCGGTGCCAGTCGACGCGCCAGTCGAGCGGGTCCGCCGCGGCCCGCGCGTCCAGCTCCGCCCGTGCCCGCCTCGGGTGGCCCGCGTCCAGGTGCGCCCGGACCAGCCGGAACCCGACCTCGGGGCTGTCCACCGGCGCCGCGGTCAGCGCGCGCACCACCTCGTCCGGCGCGCCGGTGCCGAGCGACGCCAGGAAGCCCGCGCCCGGGTCCAGCACGTCCACCAGCGGCGCCGGCAGCGCGGCGGCCACCTCGCGCGGGTCGGGAATCCCGGCCGCGTCCCGGCCGCCGTTCTCCGCGGCGGCGACGTCGCCGGCCGCGGTGCCGAACGTGCGCCGCTCCGGCGTGAACCGCAGCGACGTGCTCGGCCGGGGGGTGCCGTCGGCGACCGCCAGCACCTCGCGCAGCACGCCGAGCAGTTGCTCGCTGAACTCGGCCGCGCCGCCGAACCGGCGCTCCGCGCGCGGATGGGTGGCGCGCCGGAGAACCCGGTAGAACGCGTCGTGCTCGGCCAGCAGCGGCGCCTCCTCCGGCGTCGGCAGCCGCGTCGCGTACGTGCTGGTGAAGCCGCGCGCGCCGAGCGCGAGCACGGCGAGTGACCGGCCCACCGTGTAGAGGTCGGACGCGACGGACGGCCCCGCCGCGGCGATCTCCGGCGCCTGGTAGCCGGGCGTGCCGTAGATCGCGGACTCCTCGTCGGACAGGTGCCGGACCGCGCCCAGGTCGATCAGCTTGAGCTGCTCCTCGGCCTGGATCACGTTGTCCGGCTTGAAGTCGCAGAACAGCAGGTCCCGGTCGTGCAGGTAGTCGAGCGCGGGCAGGATCTCCACGCCGTACGCGATCACCTCGGCCAGCGGCAGCCCGGCCGCGCCGGTCTCCTCCCGGCGGGCCACCAGCCGGTCGCGCAGCGACTCGCCGCCGACGTACTCCATCACGATGTAGCCGACCGGGTCGCCGGTCTTCGGGTCCGGGTGCTGTACGAAGTCGTGGATCTTGACGATGTTCGGGTGATCGATCTCGACCAGGTAGCGGCGCTCGGTCACGGCCGCGGCGGCGGCGTCCGGGTCGGCAGTGTTGATCAGGCCCTTGAGCACCACCCACCGGTCCGACACCGCGTCCGAGACGTGCCGGTCCCGGGCCAGGTAGATCCAGCCGAGCCCGCCGTACGCGAGCGCGCCCAGCACCTCGTACCGATCGTGCACGAGGTCGCCGGCGCCGAGCCGGGGCAGGAACGAGAACGCGGTGCCGCAGTGCGGGCAGAATCCCTCGGTGCGGCCCGGCCGCCCGTCCCGGCCCCGCCCGACCGGCTTGTCGCAGCTCAGGCAGAAGCGCCGGGGCTCGGCCACGACCGGGTCGGCCATCACCGCGGTGGCCGGGTCGCGCGGCGGCACCCGCGCGATCTCCACCAGGCCCGCGCCGAGCCGGCCGCGCCCGGACCGCCCGGACCGCCCGGAGGCCGAGCCGCGGGTGCGCGCGGATCCGCCGGTCGCGGCGGACGTGGGCGGGAGTTCGGTGACACCGGTGGGGGCCTTGTGGCCGCACTCGTCGCAGTAGCCGTCCGGGCTGTACCGCCCCGGGCAGGCCGGACGCCGGCAGGACGCGCTCATCGGGATCGCCCTCCTTCCACAGGTGGATCCGGGATGCCGGCCGGTTCCGGGCCGCCGCCCGCGAGCGCGCGCTGGTAGGCGACGACCGCGCGGGTCGCGGCCGGGAGGTCGCACGGGGACGTGTAGAGCAGCGTCTCCGCGCGTTCGTGCAGGGTGGCCGCGTACCCGTCCTCGATCAGGCCGAGCCGCGCCGCCTTCGCCCGGTACGCCGACAGCCGCCCGCGCAGCTCGGTGCGGCGGCGCAGCAGCCCGTCCGCGGCCTCGTGCAGGTGCCCGGCCCGCTCCAGCGCCGTGGCCGCGCCCCGCTCCGCCGCCGCCAGCTCGTCGGCGAGCCGTGGCCACCGGCCCTCCCGCTGAATCTCCCCGATCTGGCGCAGGTGCGCGCGCAGCGCCTCGGCCGCGGCCGGCGGTTCCGGCAGGCCCGGCCGGAGGATCTTCTCGTGCACGACCCGGAAGACCTCGGCGGCACGGTCCTCGGCGGCGGCGACCGCGTCCACGTCCCGGGCGAGCCGGGCCAGCCGCTCCGGGTAGCGGTCGCGCAGCCGCGCCAGCCCGGCCAGGCCCGTTGCGATCCGGTTGACCTCCTCCGCGAGGTCGCGGAGCCGGGTCGTGACCGTGACGTCGGCGCCGCCGAGCGGGTCGGCGAGCGCGGCCAGGTGCGCGGTGGCCAGCCGGGCCTCCACGTCCGCGAGTGCGGCGCCGGCGTCACCGCTGTCGCCGAGCCCGGACGCGGTGGCGCGGGCCCGGTCCAGCGCGGTGGTCAGCGGCGTCAGCCGCTCGGCGACGGCGGTGTGCGCGGCCTCGACCCGCGCGCACACGGCGCGCACCTCCTCGGCCTGCCGCTCCAGGTCGCCGGCGAGCGCGGGCAGCGTGAGCGTGGGCGGGCCGGTCTCGATGATCATGCCGTCCGGTCCGGCGGCCACGCACGGTTCGCGCAGCAGCGTGGTGAGCGTGCGCAGCCCGGCCGCGCCCGGCCGGTTACCGGCGGCGGCGCGCGCGGCGCGGGCCTGGTCGAGGCGGGCGCCGAGCGCGGCGAACCGGGACCACAGCACGCCGGTGCGGTGCAGCGTCTCGGTGGCCACCCGCGCGGTGCGGCCGGTCAGCCCGGGACGGCGCAGCGCGGTCAGGCCCGGGTGGTTGTCCAGCCAGTACATGGCCGCGGAGATCCGGTCGTGCGCGGCGACCAGGCCGGTCAGCGCGGCGTCGGCCTCGTCGCGGCTCATCGGCGGCGTCACCGGTACCTCGCGGCCGGTGGCGCCGGCGTGCCGCCGCCGAGCCCGGAGAGCCAGGCGCCGTAGACGCGCGCCCAGGTGCCGTCCGCGCGGATGTCCTCCAGCACCGCGTTGACGAACCGCACCATGTCGTCGCGGCCCCGCTGGATCGCGATGCCGTACGGCTCGTCGGTGAACCTCGCGCCGACCACCTCGGTATTCGGGTCCTGGGCGGCCAGTCCGGCGAGGATGCTGTCGTCGGTGGAGACCGCGTCCACCTGGTTCTGCTGGAGCATGACCAGGCAGTCGGTCCAGCCGGAC
Organism: Catenuloplanes atrovinosus; assembly: GCF_031458235.1. NCBI lineage: Bacteria > Bacillati > Actinomycetota > Actinomycetes > Micromonosporales > Micromonosporaceae > Catenuloplanes > Catenuloplanes atrovinosus. Next base: position 2,970,366 of record NZ_JAVDYB010000001.1, read on the forward strand.
ACCGCGACCGGGACCGGCCCGGCCGGGTGCGCCGCGATGGTGCGGATCGAGGTGCTGCCCGCGGAGGCGCACACCTTCCGCCCGCCGAGGTCGTCCATGCCGGCGATCCCGGAGCCGCGGCGGACCAGCACGCGCTGCCCGGCCGTGAAGTACTCGGTGGAGAAGCTGACCTGCTGCCAGCGCTCGCAGTTCATCGTCATGGTGGCGATCACCAGGTCGACCTCGCCGTTGCGGATGGCGTCGATCCGGGTGCTGGAGGTGACGGTGCGGAACTGGATCCGGTTCTCGTCGCCGAATATGGCCTTGGCGATCTGCCGGGCGATGTCGATGTCGAAGCCGGACAACTCGCCGGTCAGCGGGTCGCGGAACCCGAACCGGTAGCTGTTCTGGTCCACGCCCGCGATCAGCGTGCCGCGCCGGTGGATCGCCGCCATCGTGCTGCCGTCCGGCATCCGGTTCGGCGCCGGCCGGGTGCCGAACGGCCGGATGCTCGCACGCGGGTCGCAGTCCCGCGCGCCGGCCGGCGGCGCGGACGGGCTGGGTGCCGGGTCCTGCGCGCCGACCGGCGTCGGCGCGGCCCCGTCGACGGTCACCTCGGGCAGCCCGGCGCCGCCGGTGGCGCATCCGGCGAGCACGGCCGTGAGCAGCGCGATCACGGCGAGGCTGCGGCGGGATCGGCTGAGGGTCATCGGTACTCCGCCCTTCTGCGCTGCACGCCGACCGCGATGCCGGCGACCATGATCGCGGTGAGCGCGCCCGCGCCCAGGTCGGCGAGGCGCAGCGCGGTGCCGGCCGCGCGGGCCCGGTCCGCGAGCACGTCGCCGTCCGCGGCGACGGCGGCGCCGAGCGCCTCGTCGAACGCGGCGAAGTGGGTGGCCGCGTCGCCGAGCGTGACCTGGACCGCGCCGGGATAGTCGCCGCCGTCCTCCCTGGCCCGCGCGTCCCGGTGCGCGGCCAGCCAGCGGTCCGCCGCCGCGTCCGCGGCGGCCAGGTCCGGGGTGTCGTCCGCGCGGAGCCGGTCGAGCGGCCCGGCCGCGCCGGTGATCATGTTCAGCTGCTCGGTGTAGTGCTCCTCGAACGCGCGGCCGGACCCGCGGGCGACCAGCGTCAGCGCCTCGTCCGTGCGCGCCTGGAGACCGGCGATCCGCGCGGCGGCCAGCGCGTCGACCCGGTCGGAGCCGTCCACCCGGCTGCCGTGCAACTGCACGCCGGCCACGATCGTGGACACCGCCAGCCAGAGCGTCAGCAGCACGGCCGCGCCGGTCGCGGCCAGCAGCCCGGGGCTGAACACCCGGTGGGTGAGCGTGGCCAGCCGCCGCTGCACCACGGCCAGCGCGACCAGCACCGCCAGGCACAGCACGAGCGCGGGCCAGGGGACCGCGCCGCCGGCCCGGCGCGAGGAGCGCAGGTCGCCGGACGCGTCGAGGTAGACGCCGTGCGCGGCGGGGAGCAGTTCCGCGCGCATCAGGCCGTTCGCCTCGCGCAGGTAGGCGGCGCCGACCGGCAGGCCCTGCCGGTTCAGGCTGCGCGCGGTCTCGATCAGCCCGGTGTAGACCGGCAGCCGGGAGTTGAGAACGGCCAGGTGCCGGGCGCCGTCGCCGCCGGGGCCGGACCCCAAGCCGGCGCTGAGCACGGTGAGCGCGCGGCCCGACTCGGCGATGTCGGCCGCGTAGCGGTCGCGCAGCGCGGGCGGCTCCAGCCCGCCGGAGAGGAACGCGGACGCGGCCGTCGCGTCCGCGTCGGAGAGCGCGCGGTAGAGGTCGAGTGCGGCGAGCGTGAGCGGGCCGTTGCGCGCGGCCAGCGTGTCCAGGTGCGCGGCGCGCTGCCGGACCCCGGTCACCGCGGCGACGCCGGCCAGCAGCGCCAGCACGATCAGGACGGTCATCCAGAGCGCGAGCCGCCCGGGCGTGTGCCGCAGGCTCCCGGTCAGGCGGTCACGGAGGGCGGGGGTGGTCGTCCGTTCCAGGGTCTGCGTCACCATGGCCTCAGCCCTTTCCGCTACCGGTGGTGGCCTGACCTTGTACTCACGGTAGAAAGGGGGGTCAACGGTGAATGAATGCCGGGCAGCCGAGAAGGCACCGGAGGTTCCCCCGGCCACCCACCCCCGGCCGGCCCGAAGGCCGTACCCCGTGATGATTGTGATCGTCCTAAGGCCGGTTGGCGGGGGCGTGACGGGACCAGGCATGATCGGTGACACCATGACCACGCTGACCGACCGGCTGCCCGGCACCGCGGACCCCGACGCGCTCTACGAGATCTTCAGTCTCTGGGCGCAGGAGCGGGGGCTGAGCCTCTATCCGCACCAGGAGGAGGCGCTGATCGAGATCGTCTCCGGCGCGAATCTCATCCTGAACACGCCCACCGGGTCGGGCAAGAGCCTGGTCGCGACCGCGGCGCACTTCGCGGCGCTGGCCCGCAACGGCACCACGTTCTACACCGCGCCGATCAAGGCGCTGGTCTCGGAGAAGTTCTTCTCGCTGGTGGAGGTCTTCGGCGCGGAGAACGTGGGCATGCTGACCGGCGACGCCTCCGTCAACGAGGACGCGCCGATCATCTGCTGTACCGCCGAGATCCTGGCCAACATCGCGCTGCGCGAGGGCGCGGACGCGGACGTCGGCCAGGTCGTGATGGACGAGTTCCACTTCTACGCGGAGCCGGACCGCGGCTGGGCCTGGCAGGTGCCGCTGCTGGAGCTGCCGCAGGCGCAGTTCGTGCTGATGTCCGCGACGCTCGGCGACGTCGCCCGGTTCGAGCAGGACCTGACCCGGCGGACCGGGCGGCCGACCGCGGTGGTGCGCTCGGTGGAGCGGCCGGTGCCGCTGCTGTTCAGCTACGTCACCACGCCGATGCACGAGACCATCGAGGAACTGCTGACCACGCACCAGGCCCCGGTGTACGTCGTGCACTTCACCCAGGCCGCGGCGCTGGAGCGGGCGCAGTCGCTGATGTCGGTGAACGTCGCGACCCGGGCCGAGAAGGACCAGATCGCCGACATGATCGGCAACTTCCGGTTCGCGGCCGGCTTCGGCCGGACACTGTCCCGGCTGGTGCGGCACGGCATCGGCGTGCACCACGCGGGAATGCTGCCGAAGTACCGGCGGCTGGTGGAGACGCTGGCCCAGGCCGGCCTGCTCAAGGTCATCTGCGGTACGGACACGCTCGGCGTCGGCATCAACGTGCCGATCCGCACCGTGCTGTTCACCGGCCTGTCCAAGTACGACGGCGTGCGCACCCGGCTGCTGCGGGCGCGCGAGTTCCACCAGATCGCGGGCCGGGCCGGGCGCGCCGGATTCGACACGATCGGGCGCGTGGTGGTGCAGGCGCCGGAGCACGTGATCGACAACGAGCGTGCGCTGGCCAAGGCCGGCGACGACCCGAAGAAGCGCCGCAAGGTGGTGAAGAAGAAGCCGCCGGAGGGCACGATCGGCTGGGGGCAGCCCACGTTCGACCGGCTGGTCGAGGCGGAGCCGGAGCCGCTGACGTCGTCGTTCCAGGTGTCGCACGCGATGCTGCTGAACGTGCTGGCCCGGCGCGGCGACTTCTTCACCGCGATGCGCCGGCTGCTCACCGAGAACGACGAGGATCGCGCGTCGCAGCGCCGGCTGGTGCACCGGGCGATCCTGATCTACCGCGCGCTGCTGGCCGGCGGCGTGATCGAGCGCCTGCCCGCCCCCGACGAGGAGGGGCGGACGGTACGGCTGACCATGGACCTCCAGCTGGACTTCGCGCTGAACCAGCCGCTGTCGCCGTTCGCGGTGGCGTCGCTGGAACTGCTCGACCGAGAGGCGCCGTCCTACCCGCTCGATGTGGTGTCCGTGATCGAGTCGACGCTGGAGAACCCGCGGCAGATCCTGTCCGCGCAGCAGTTCAAGGCGCGCGGCGAGGCCGTCAACGCGATGAAGGCCGAGGGCATCGAGTACGACCAGCGGATGGAGCTGCTCGAGGAGGTCACCCATCCGCGCCCGCTCGCCGACCTGCTGGAGGCGGCGTACGAGACGTACCGGCGCGGCCACCCGTGGGTCGCCGACTACGAGCTGGCGCCCAAGTCCGTGGTGCGCGACCTCTACGAGCGGGCGATGACGTTCGGCGAGTTCGTCTCGTTCTACGGCCTGTCCCGCTCCGAGGGCCTGGTCCTGCGCTACCTCGCGGACGCGTTCCGGGCGCTGCGCCAGACCGTGCCGGAGGACGCGAAGACCGACGAACTGGTCGACCTGATCGAGTGGCTGGGCGAACTGGTCCGGCAGGTCGACTCGTCGCTGCTGGACGAGTGGGAGCGGCTGCGGAACCCGGGCGCGGTCGTGGCCGCGCAGCCGCTGGAGGACAAGCCGCCGGCCGTCACCCGCAACCTGCGCGCGTTCAAGGTGCTGGTCCGCAACGCCATGTTCCGCCGCGTCGAGCTGGCCGCGCTGCACCAGTGGGCCGCGCTCGGCGAACTGGACGGCGAGTCCGGCTGGGACGCCGCGGCGTGGGCCGACGCGCTCCAGCCGTACTACGAGGAGCACGCGGACATCGGCACCGGGCCGGACGCGCGCGGCCCGGCACTGCTCCAGATCACCCAGGACCGCACCGAGTGGACGGTCCGCCAGGTGCTCGACGACCCGGCCGAGGACCACGACTGGGCGATCACCGCGGTCGTCGACCTGGCCGCCTCCGACGAGGCCGGCGTCGCGGTCCTCCGGGTCACCGACGTCGGTCAGATGTAGCCCGGCTCAGCGCAGCCGCCGCAGGAACGGCGCGGTCGGCCCGTCGCCGTCCGCGACCCGCGCGGGCGGGCCGGTGTTGATGATCCGGCCGCCCGCCTCGCCCGCGCCCGGCCCGAGGTCGATGATCCAGTCGGCGCTCGCGTCACCGTGCGGGCGATCGGGCCGAGGCCGGTGCCCGCGCAGTCCGGGCACGCCCGCCGGTCCAGGAACGGCCGGTAGAGCCGCTTGGCCTGGTCCGTGCCGGCCGCCGCGTACGCCGCCTCGATCTCCGCGAGCGCGCCGGTCAGCGCGGTGTCCGCGCGGTAGGTGTACTCGCCGGTGCGTTTGCGGTTCGTGCCGGTCAGCGTGACCGGCACGGTGGCGCCGCCGGTGCCGTGCAGCGCGGCCCGGCGGAACGCCTCCGGCAGCGCCCGCCACGGCAGGGTCAGGTCGGCGCCGTGCTGCGCGGCCAGCGACGGCAGGTACGCGGCCTCGTTGGACAGCGGCCCGGCGAACCAGTCGGAGCCGCCCGCCAGCACCGGCAGCTCCGGGTGCGGCACCACCAGCTCCGGCAGCGCGGCCACCAGCTCGCGCGCGCCGACGCAGGTGTGGCAGATGCCGTCCCGGGTGTGCGGATCGAACTGCGCCGGATGCAGCGGGCCGGTCCACGTGCCACCGTCGGCCAGCGGCGCCAGCCGCGCGAAGACCAGCCCCAGGTACGCGTCCACACCGGTCAGCGTGCCGAGCGTGGAGTGCGGGTTGCGGTTGGCGTTGCGCTGGTCCACCGCGAGCGTGGCGGTCAGCCCGCGCACCCGGTCCACCCGCGGCCGGTCCCGCGGCGTCAGGAACTTACGCACGTACGGATCGAAGCCCTCCACGTACCGCAGCTGCGCCTCCGCGTGCAGCGTGTCCATCACCAGCGAGCTCTTGCCGCTGCCGCTCACGCCGGTGAACGCGGTGATGGTGCCGTGCGGGATCCGGACGTCGACGCCACGCAGGTTGTGGGTCCGCACGCCGGTCAGCTCGATCCAGGCCATGCGGCCGCATGCTAGCGGGGATCGGCGTCCGGCTGGGTGACGCTGCCGTGCACCGGGTCGGTGGCGGTCTGCGGCAGGTGCGGCACGTCGACGATCCGGTCCGCCTCGGCCAGCCAGGTGCCGAGCCACGCGGCGGCCTGCGGATCGCGGTCCGCGAGCGCGGTCAGCACCTCGGTGAACGCGGCCACCCGGGCCGGGTCGCCGGGCAGGTCCTCGACCGCGTCCAGCTCGCGGCCGGCCACGTCGTGCCGGGCGGCGAACTCGGCCAGCGCGGCCCAGGCGGCGGCGCCGGGCTCACCCGCCGCGCCGGTGGCGAGCGGGACGACGGTGGCGGCCAGGGCGGCGCCGGAGACGGGTTCCACCTCGGTACCGTACCGCGTTGATCGGTGGTATATCGGCTGTCGAGCGGCGCGCCGTACACCGGTGGTCTGTTGAGGAGGTTCATTCGCCATGGCACGGTTCCTGTTCGCCGCGACGCCCGCGGCCGGCCACGTCACCCCGGCGCTCCCCCTGGTCCGCGCGCTGATCGACGCGGGGCACGAGGTGCGCTTCACCACCGGCCGCGAGTTCGAGCGGGCGGTCACCCGTGCCGGCGCCGCGTTCACGCCGGTGCCGGCGGAGGTCGACTGGAGCGGCCTGACGCCGGACGAACGCTGGCCGGAGCGGGCCGCGCTGACCGGCCTGCGGAAGCTCCAGTGGGACATCGCCAACTACTTCGTCGCGCCGATCGCCACGCACGTGCGGCACCTCCAGGGGATGCTGGCCGAGGAGCCGGCCGACGTGCTGGTCGCGGACCCGCCGTTCGGCGCGGCCACGGCGCTGCGCGAGCTGGGCGGGCCGCCGGTCGTCCACTACGGCATCAGCCCGCTCGGGCTGCCCAGCCGCGACCTGCCGCCGTTCGGGCTGGGCCTGGCGCCGATGGGCGGCCCGCTCGGCCGGCTGCGCGACCGGGCGCTGGCCGCGCTGGTGCGGCGCACCGTGTTCGCGCCGAGCGTCGCGCAGGTCGACGCGCAGCGGGTCGCGCTCGGGCTGCCGCCGGCCGGGCGTACCGCGCTGGAGGGCGACCACGACGTCGCGCTGTTCCTGCAGCTGTCCACGCCCGGGTTCGAGTACCCGCGCACCGACCTGCCGGACCACGTGCACTTCGTCGGGCACCCGGCCGCGCTGCCGCCGTCCACACCGTTCGCGCCGCCGTCCTGGTGGCCGGAGGTCACCGCGGGCGACCGGCGGGTGGTCGTGGTCTCCCAGGGCACGATCGCGACCGACCCGGCCGAGCTGCTGCGCCCCGCGCTGAGCGGGCTCGCCGGCGACGGTGACCTGCTGGTGGTGGCCGTGACCGGCGGCGCGGACCCGGCCGTGCTGGGCCCGCTGCCGGGCAACGCGCGGGCGGCGTCGTTCATCCCGTTCTCCGAGCTGTTCCCGCACGCGTCCGTGGTGGTCACCAACGGCGGGTACGGCACCATCCAGCTCGCGCTCGCGCACGGGCTGCCGATGGTGGTGGCCGGCCGGACCGAGGACAAGCCGGAGACGACCGCACGGGTGGCCTGGTCCGGCGTGGGCGTCAACCTGCGCACCCAGACGCCGGCCGCGAGCCGGATCCGGGACGGCGTCCGCCGGGTGCTGGCCAACCCGTCGTACGCGGCCCGCGCCCGCGAGCTGCGCGACGAGCTGTCCGACGGCAGCACGCCGGAGCGGCGCGCGGTCGCGCTGATGGAGCGGGTGCTCGTCAGTAGTCGGTGAGGGCCCGGATCACGTCGTCGTCGAGGGCGCGGTCCGCGTAGAGCAGGCGGATCGCGTCCGGGTCGGGGTTGCCCGCGTCCGGGCCGCGCCACACCCGGTGCAGCCCGGCGCGCTCGACCGTGCGCCGGGAACGGTCGTTGCCCTCCAGCAGGTACGCGGTCATCGCCAGGTCGGGGCGCCGCGCCGTGGCGGTCTCGCGCGCGGCCGCGGCGAGCTCCTGCGCGTACCCGTGGCCCCAGAAGCGGGGGAGCAGCCGGAATCCGAGGTTCCACGCCACGCCGTACCGGATGAAGCAGCCGCCGATGCCGACGAACGTGCCGTCCGCCCGGCGCGCCACCCACATGCCGTGCCCGTCACGCTCCCACGCGCGCCGCCACACGTCGAGCATGCGCGCGGTCTGTTCCGGGCTGTCGTGCCGGGCCAGCGGATCGGCCGCCCAGACCCGCGGGTCACTGTAGAGCCCGAACAGCTCGTCCAGGTCGTCCGGCGCGGGCGTGCTGAGCAGCAGGCGTGCGGTCACGGCGCCGATTCTTCCCCATCGCCAGTGACGCCGCGTCACATGTCCCGGTGACGTGACGGCGCTGATCGACGCGCGCGCCCGCTGGTGTGATCGATGGCATGTCCACTATCACGCGTGTGATGACCGGAATCGCCGCCGCGTCGCTGCTGATCGGCTGCGGCGGCGGCGCCGTCCAGGAACCCGGGCCGGCCTGGGAGGAGTGCGCCGGCTACGCCCGGACCGCGACCGAGACCACGGTGTACGGGCTGCTGCCCGCCATGCGGTGCGCCCGGATCGAGGTGCCGCTCGACCATGCGAACCCCGGCGGCGGGACCATCCGGCTCGCGGTGTCCCGCATCCCCGCGCGCGGCGAGTCGCTGGGTTCGCTGGTGCTGAACCCGGGCGGCCCCGGCGGCTCCGGCCTCTTCGGCGCCGCCACCACCGCACTGCAACTGGACGGCAGGAGCCCGCTGCTCGACCGGTTCGACCTGATCGGTGTGGACCCGCGCGGCGTCGGCGCGTCCGTGCCCGCGGTCGACTGCTACACCGACGCGGAGGCCGACCGCAACGCCGTCCCGGCCACCGCGATCGGCACCACGGTGAGCTGGACGCCGGAGGACACCCGTGCGCTGCTCGACCGGTGCGCGGCCGGCTCCGGCGGGGTGGGCGTGCTCACCCGCCTCGGCACCCGGGACGCGGCCCGCGACCTGGACCGGGTCCGCGCCGCGCTCGGCGACGAGAAGCTGACGTTCCTCGGCCAGAGCTACGGCACCCGGCTCGGCGCGGTCTACGCCGAGCAGTTCCCGGACCGCGTCCGCGCGATGCTGCTCGACGGCGGCATCGACCCGCACCAGGGCACGGCCGCGCGCCGGGTGGCCGCGTTCGCCGGCTTCCAGGCCGCCTTCGACCGGATGGCCGCGTCCTGCGCCACCCGGCAGGGCTGCCCGCTCGGCACCGACCCGGCCCGGGCCACCACCGAATTCCAGAGGATCGTCCAGCCGCTGTACGAGACGCCGGTCCCGGCGCTCGGCGGCGAGCTCCGCTTCGACGACGCGATCGGCGGCGTGATCTCCGGCCTCTACGCCGAGGCCGCGTGGCCGCGCATCATCAAGGGTCTCATCCAGCTCCAGGCCGGCCGCGGCGACGAGCTGGCCCAGCTCGGCTACGACTTCGGCGGCCGGGACGCCAACGGCGCCTGGACCAACTTCCCCGAGGCCAACTACGCGATCAACTGCATGGACGAGGAGCGGCTGACCGTCGCGCAGGGCGACGCGCTGCGCGCCGAGATCCTGCGCGCCGCGCCGTTCATGGACCCGGGCGCCCCGCTGACCGGCGCCCGCGACGGCTGCGAGCACTGGCCGGCCGCGCCCACGCTCGGCTACCCGTACGCGGTCGGCATCGAGGGCCTGCCCGGCACGCTCGTCGTCTCCATCACCGGCGACCCCACCACCCCGCACGCCGGCGGTGTCCGCCTCGCCGAGACGCTCGGCAGCAGCCTGCTCACGGTCGAGGGCGAGGGCCACACCATCGTCACCTCCGGCGCCAGCGACTGCGTCAACCGGGTGGCCGCCGACTACCTGATCCACCTGAGGACCCCGGCGCCCGGCGCCACCTGCACGCTCTGATCACGTCGTCGAGGGCACCCCGCGCGGGGTGCCCTTGACCGGCGGCGTGTGAGCGCTAACACTGCATCACGAGACATCGATGATGTCCGCTCCCTGCCGGAAGGATGGAATCGTGATGAGACGTGCCGCTGGAAGGGTCGTGGCCGCCGCCGTCCTGGTGGCCTCGGGCCTCGCGGTGCTCGGGCCGGGGGCGCCGGCGAGTGCCGCGCCCGCCGTGTCGTACACCAATCCGATCGCGGCGCAGCGCGCCGACCCGCACGTGTGGAAGCACACCGACGGCTACTACTACCTGACCGCGACCGTCCCCGCGTACGACCGGATCGTCCTGCGCCGCGCCACCACGCTGCAGGGACTCTCGACGGCGCCGGAGACGACCATCTGGACCCGGCATGCGAGCGGGCCGATGAGCGCGCACATCTGGGCGCCGGAGATCCACCACATCGACGGGAAGTGGTACGTCTACTTCGCGGCCGGCGGCGACGACGTCTGGGCGATCCGGCCGTACGTGCTGGAGGGCACCGGCGCGAACCCGCTCACCGCGTCCTGGGTGGAGAAGGGGCAGCTCCAGACCGGCTGGCAGAGCTTCTCGCTGGACGCCACCACGTTCGTCAACAACGGCACCCGCTACCTGCTCTGGGCGCAGCACGACAACAACCTGCCGGCCAGCAACACCAGCCTCTACATCGCCACCATGTCGAACCCGTGGACGCTGTCGTCGGCCGCGGTCAGCATCTCCGCGCCCACGCTGGCCTGGGAGAAGATCGGTTATCAGGTCAACGAGGGGCCCGCGGTGCTGCAGCGCAACGGCCGGATCTTCCTGACCTACTCGGCCAGCGCCACGGACGCGAACTACTGCCTCGGCATGCTCACCGCGTCCGCCGGCGCGAACCTGCTCAGCCCGTCGAGCTGGACCAAGTCGCAGACGCCGGTGTTCGCCAGCAACGCCAACACCAGCCAGTACGGGCCGGGGCACAACTCGTTCACGGTGTCCGAGGACGGGCAGAGCGACATCATGGTCTACCACGACCGGTCGTACCGGGACATCAGCGGCGACCCGCTCAACGACCCGAACCGCCGCACCCGCGTGCAGAAGGTCTACTGGAACGCGGACGGCACGCCGAACTTCGGCATCCCGATCCCGGACGGCCGGCACCCGATCCGGCTGCGCTCGCACAACGTGCCGACCGCGTACATCCGGCACTGGGAGTACCGGGCCCGCCTCGAGCCGAACGTGACCACGCTGGCCGACTCCCAGTTCCGCGTGGTGACCGGCCTGTCCGGCTCCGGCACGGTCTCGCTGGAGTCGACGAACTTCCCCGGCTACTACCTGCGGCACCGCAACTTCGAGCTGTTCGTGGAGCGGGCCGACGGCACCGCGCCGTTCAACGGCGACGCCAGCTTCCACCAGCGCGCCGGCCTGGCCGATCCGGCCGGCGTCTCGTTCGAGTCCGCCAACTACCCCGGCCGCTACCTCCGGCACGCCGGCAACCTCCTCCACGTCCAGGCGGTCTCCGGCACCACCGCCCTCGCCGACGCCACCTTCCACGCCGAGTGACGGTCCCGAGTTGATATCGCCCGAGGTCGATGCAATACTCCTGGAAGCGCTCCCATCGGCACCGTCGACGTTTGTGGGAGAGAGCTGCACATGAATCAGTACCGAGGAATGTCACTGTGGACGGCCGTCGTCGTCGCGGTTCTGGCGTTGAGTGGCACGCCGGGACCGGCCGTCGCGGCGTCCGCGGCCGCGGCGCCGCCGGCGATCTCCGCCGTCACCGCCGGGTACGCGCACACCTGCGCGCTCGGCAGCGACGGCTCGCTGTGGTGCTGGGGAGGCAACGGCTTCGGCCAGCTCGGCGACGGCACCACCACGGACCGCACCGCCCCGGCCCGGGTCGGCGACGCCACCTGGATCAGCGTGGACGCGGGCACCAGCTACACCTGCGGCGTCCGCACCGACCGCTCACTGTGGTGCTGGGGACACAACTTCCGTGGCCAGCTCGGCGACGGCGGGACCACGACCCAGACCTCCCCGGTACGGGTCGGCACCGCCGCCACCTGGGCCACCGTCACCGCGGCGGACAGCCACACCTGCGCCACCCGCACCGACGGCACGCTGTGGTGCTGGGGCTTCAACCGGCACAACCAGCTCGGCCAGGACTCCTCGGTCTACGTCGCGACCGCGCCGCTGCAGGTCGGCACCGCCACCACCTGGGCGCGCGCCACGACCGGGTTCGCGCACACCTGCGGCGTCCGCACCGACCGTACGCTGTGGTGCTGGGGTGACAGCTCCAGCGGGCAGCTCGGCGTCGGCAGCCTCGGCTACCGCACGAACCCGGCGCAGGTCGGCACCGCGGCCACCTGGACGACCGTGACCGCGGGCTACACGTTCACCTGCGCGTCCCGCACCGACGGCTCGCTGTGGTGCTGGGGCGAGAACGGCTACGGCCAGCTCGGCTCCGCGGTGCCCTACCAGACCGCACCGATCCAGGTCACCGGCACCACCTGGTCCGGCGTGACGGTCGGCTTCGACACCACCTGCGCCCGCCGCACCGACGGTTCGCTGTGGTGCTGGGGCAACAACGGCCAGGGCCAGGTCGGCGACGGCACCACCGCGCACCGCTCCACGCCGACCCGGGTCGGCACGGGCACCACCTGGACCGACGCGCTCGCGGTCGGCTACCACACCTGCGCCGTGCGTACCGACGGCACGCTGTGGTGCTGGGGCGCCAACTGGAGCGGCCAACTCGGCGACGGGACCACCACACGCCGCTCGGCCCCGGCACAGGTCGTCTTCCCCGCCTGAGCCGGACATCCGCCCGCCGGGCCACACGGCCCGGCGGGCGGTGCCGCGTCTCGATCACCTCCGCGCCCGGCCGTCCCCTGGGGACCTCGCCGGGCAGCGGCGCCGGCCCGGTGCGACCGGCCGCATCGTCGTTCCCCGGACCTATCGGTGGCGAACGGGTGCCGGCGGCGGGGAGCGGCGGGCGATGCCGGCGAGGAGGTCGGCGAGTTGGACGCGCGGGTCGTCGCGGGAGTCGGCCATGGTGAGACCGGCGAACGGGGACCAGCCGGAGTCGTCGGCGAGCGCGTGCTGGAGGCGGGCGAGCCGGTCGGCGGTGAGCGCGCTCTGTTCGTCGTGGGTGACCAGGACGCGGCGGTGCCCGGCGCTCCACGCCAGCACGGTCTCCGCGAGCGCGGGCAGCAGCGGCTCCAGCGGCGGCGGGATCGACCGGTCGTCGCGCTCCAGGCGGGCGAGGAGCGCGCGTACCCGGTCCGGGTCGAGCGCGTCCAGCACCGCGCCGGCCTCCGCGCCGACCGGGTGCCGGGCCAGCGCGTCCCGCGCCTGGAAGAACCGTTCGACGGTACGCGGCGGCCGGCGCCTGCCCCGGGCCAGCTCGGCGAACGCGGCCAGGAACGCGGTCCAGTCCGCACCGGCCGCGCGCCCGGCCCGGTGCAGCGCGAGCGCGGCCGGGCGGGTGGCGGTGGCGAGGCGGGTACCCGCGGTGTACGACGGCTCGGCCAGCAACAGATCGACCACGCGCGTGGCCAGGAACAGCTCCTTGTCCACCACGTGCACGTGGGCCCGCCCGCGCAGCGCGGTCAGCAGCCACCGCTGGGCGTCGGCCGCGTGCGGGCGGCGCAGCAGCCGGCCGGACTTCAGCTCGTGCGGTGACAGCCCGAACCGGGCGCGCAGCGTGGTGATCACGTCGACCGCCTCGTCCGGGCCGAGGCCGACGCTCGCGTGTGTGATCACGGGCATGGTGGGGTGCAGCAGGTTCGTGCCGGAGAAGCCGGACTCGTCGCAGGCGATCTCCACCACCGGCCCGGTCGCGGTGGCCGCGGGGCGCAGCACGCCACCCTGCAGTGGTGACCGGTCGCCCGCCATGCCGACCATGGTCGCCCGGGCCCGGCGGCGGAACAACCGGATTCGTACGCCGGGAGCGGGTACCCTCGGCCGATGTTCTCGCCTCAGGGACCCTCGCTGCGTGAGCTGACCGTGCAGGCGCTGTCCTCCGTCGAGCGCGGGTACGACCTGCTCGCCCCGAAGTTCGACCACACCCCGTTCCGTACGCCGGACGAGTGGCTCGGCGCCACCGCGGACGCACTGGCCGCGCGGGGGCCGTTCCGCGCCGGGCTCGACGTCTGCTGCGGCACCGGCGCGGGCCTCGGCGTGCTGGAGCGGCTGTGCACGGACCGGGTTACCGGCGTGGACTTCAGCGCCGGCATGCTCGACCAGGCGCGCGCCGCGCACCCGGGCGCGGAACTCGTCCGCGCGGACGCCCGCGACCTGCCGTTCGACGCCGCGTTCGATCTCGCGGTGACGTTCGGCGCGCTCGGCCACTTCCTGCCCGCCGAACGGCCCGCGCTGTTCCGGGGCGTGTTCCGGGCACTGCGCCCCGGCGGCGTCTTCGCGCTGCCGATGGGCACGCCACCCCCGCCGACCGCGCCGGCGTACTGGGTGCTGCTCGGCTTCGACGCGGTGATGCGCGTGCGCAACGCGGTGTGGCGGCCACCGTTCGTCATGTACTACCGGATCATGCACCCGCCCGCCGTCGGCGCCGACCTGGTCGCGGCCGGCTTCACGGTCGAGTCGATCGATCTGCCGTCCCTCGGCCACCGCCGCGACGGCGTCCCCCGAAGCTGCCTCCTCCTCGCCCGCAAGCCCGCCTGATCCGCGGCCGCGCGGCGCCCGCGCCCCGCCACGGATCTCGCGCGGTTCTGTGGTGACCACCCGGGAACCGGCTCCGACGCGGCGTCGGAGCGGCGGCGGAGACGCCGCGAGGTTGGCCCGCGGGAGCATGCGGACCGCGACCACGCCGGAAGCGGGAACATCGGGGTCCGGGGCCGTCCCCGGGTCGGCTCGGTGCCGGAAGCGGGCAGATCGATCGTGGGTCCGGTGATCCAGTGATCTTGGGGGTGTCGCGGGCGGAGTCGGCGAGTGGACATTAGGGTCGGGGGCGAGACGCCGAACACCTCGAGGAGACCGCCGTGTCCGTTCACCCCCGTGCCGGCCAGCCCGCGCAGCCGGGCGACCTGATCGATGTCGCCGAGCTGCTCGGCGCCTACCGGGAGCGGCATCCGGACGTGAGCGATCCGGCGCAGCAGGTGGCGTTCGGCACGTCCGGGCACCGCGGGTCCTCGCTGAGGTCGGCGTTCAACGAGGACCACATCGTGGCGATCAGCCAGGCGATCTGTGAGTACCGGGCGGGCCAGGGCGTCGACGGGCCGCTGTTCATCGGGCGGGACACGCACGCGCTGTCGGAGCCGGCCACGGTCAGCGCGGTCGAGGTGTTCGCGGCGAACGGCGTGACCGTGCTGCTGGACAGCCGGGACGGGTTCACGCCCACGCCCGCGCTCTCGCACGCGATCCTCACGGCGAACCGCGGCAAGAGCGCCGGGCTGGCGGACGGCGTGGTCGTCACGCCGTCGCACAACCCGCCCGCGGACGGTGGTTTCAAGTACAACCCGCCGAACGGCGGCCCGGCCGACACGGACGCCACCAAGTGGATCCAGGGCCGGGCCAACGCGCTCATCGCGGACGGTCTCAAGGGCGTGCGCCGAATCCCGTACGCGCAGGCCGTCAACGCGGAGACCACCGGCAGGTACGACTTCCTCGCGTCCTACGTGGACGATCTGCCGTCGGTGGTGGACCTCGAGGCGATCCGGAACGCGGGCGTGCGGATCGGCGCCGACCCGCTCGGCGGCGCCAGCGTGGACTACTGGGGCGAGATCGCCTCCCGGCACGGCCTGGATCTCACCGTGGTCAACCCGGAGGTGGACCCGACCTGGCGGTTCATGACGCTCGACTGGGACGGCAAGATCCGGATGGACTGCTCCTCGCCGCACGCGATGGCGTCGCTGATCGGCAAGCGGGACACGTTCCAGATCGCCACCGGCAACGACGCGGACGCGGACCGGCACGGCATCGTCACGCCGGACGGCGGCCTGCTGAACCCGAACCACTACCTCGCGGTCGCCATCCAGTACCTGTACTCCTCCCGCGACGGCTGGCCGGCGGAGGCCGCGATCGGCAAGACGCTCGTCTCCTCCTCCATGATCGACCGGGTGGCCACGTCGCTGAACCGCCGGCTGCTCGAGGTGCCGGTCGGCTTCAAGTGGTTCGTCCCCGGGCTGCGTGACGGCTCGGTCGCGTTCGGCGGCGAGGAGAGCGCGGGCGCGTCCTTCCTGCGCCGCGACGGCTCCGTGTGGACCACGGACAAGGACGGCATCCTGCTCTGCCTGCTCGCCTCCGAGATCCAGGCCGTCACCGGGCAATCGCCGTCCCAGCACTATGCCGCGCTGGTCGAGCGCTTCGGTGCCCCCTCCTACGCCCGCATCGACGCGCCCGCCACCCGCGAGGAGAAGGCCGTGCTCGGCAAGCTCTCCCCGTCCCAGGTCACCGCCACCGAACTCGCCGGCGAGCCGATCACGGCCACCCTCACCGAGGCCCCCGGCAACGGCGCCGCGATCGGCGGCCTGAAGGTCACCACGGAGAACGGCTGGTTCGCCGCCCGCCCGTCCGGCACCGAGGACGTCTACAAGATCTACGCCGAGTCCTTCAAGGGCGACGAGCACCTCGCCCGGATCCAGGAGGAGGCGCGCGGCCTGGTGTCGGCGGCGCTGAAGGCCTGACCTCGTTGACCTCCGCTTCCGGCCGGTGCCCGCGGGCACCGCATCTCGATCGTCCGGCTTCCGGCGTGGTGCGGTCCGCGGGCTCGCGCGGGCACCGCGCTGACCCGGGAATCCGATATTCCCGCTCCCGGCGTGGTGCTGTCCGCATGCTCCCGCGGGCCAACCTCGCGGCGTCTCCGCCGCCGCTCCGACGCCGCGTCGGAGCCGGTCCCGCCGTGGTCACCACGGACCCGCGCGACCGCCGCGGCGGCGCGGTCTCACCGCCGCGGCCGGCGGCTGTCGCGTGATGCTGTTGTCGCGTCCGGCCGTGCACCGCACGATCACGGTGCACGGCCCGCGGTCCGCCGACGACGTGTGGGACCGCTACGTCCGTCCCCGGCGGTGGCCGGAGTGGTCCCCGCAGATCCGGTCCGTGCGCTACCCGGCGGAGACGCTCGCCCCGGACACCACCGGGACCGTGCACGGCCCGGCCGGCCTGCGCGTGCGCTTCCGCATCCTGCACGTCGACGGCACCGGCCCGATCCGCGGCTGGTCCTGGTCGGTCCGCGCGCTCGGCGTACCCCTGCACCTGCAGCACACCGTGGAGCCGGCCGGTCCGGGGACCCGCACCGCGCTGACCGTGCGCGGTTTCGCGCCGGCCGTGCTGCTCTACCTGCCGATCGCCCGCCTCGCCCTGCACCGCCTCACCGGCACGCCGCATCCACGCCGCTGACCTCGGCGGCCCCGTCCGCCCACGGGTATGCCGGGCCGCCGGCCGCGTACCGTGCCGGATCGGCTCCGATGCCTCAGGCGCGGTAGCCCTCGAACAGCGGGCCGCCGGCCGTCGCCAGGACCTCGGCGGTGAACGCGCCCGGGTCGTCGCGGGCCGCCAGCCAGCGGTCCGCGAGGTCCGGATCGTACGCCCGCAGGTCCCGCAGCAGCCACTTCGCGGTGCTGATCCAGCGCCCGGCGAACGCGAGCGCGGCCTGCCCGGCGTCCAGCCACAGCGTCGCGGCGACGGCGGCGCGCTCGCCCGGATCGGTCGCGTGCGTGTGGTCGTCGAGCAGGTCGGTCAGCCGGTACCGGGTCCGGTCCCGCTCCGCCCCGGTCAGCGGCGGCGGTCCGTCGGCGAGCACGCGCGCGCACCGCGCCGCCCACTCGCCGGGGTCGCCCACCAGCGGTACGCCCCACGCCAGCATCCGGTGCGTGCTCGGTTTGCGGATCGCCAGGTCGTTCGCCAGGAAGCGGTCCAGCCGTTCCGGCGTGTGCACGAACAGCTCCACCGGCCAGCCGCGGAAGCGCAGGCTCTCCCGGAAGCCCGGCCCGTGCTCCCGCATCACCACGATGTCCAGATCGGACCCGGCGGTGCGGTGCGGGCCGAGGACGCTGCCCGCGAGCAGCGCCCATGTGGCGTCCGGGAAGCGCAGCGCCACGAGTTCGCCGGCGACCGCCAGCGGATCGGTCACGTCCCCTGGTCGCACAGCTGCTCCGGCTGGAGGTTGGCCTGCACGCACGGGATGTGCCGCAGGCCGCCGATCGCGCCCATCGCCTCCGGGCTGGTCATGAACGTGGCGAACGAGCGGGTCAGCGGATCGGTCTCGGTCGTCGGGCCGTAGCTGTACAGGTACTCCACCGTCCAGAACTGGTAGCCGCTCTCGATGTCCTCGAGCGTAGCGCCGTGCCCGCCCACCTTGATCTGGGCCACGGACGTCCCGGCCGTGACCGCGCTGGGCAGGTCGACGTAGCCGATCGCGCCCGGGTAGCGGTTGACCGCGGTGACGACGTCGCTGGTGCCGTCCTGCTCGCAGAGGATCGGGCCGGTCGCACCGAGCCCGGCCCGGCGGGCCTCGCAGGTGTCGGACGTGATCTGCGGCGCCGGCTCGCCGTCGAGCAGCTGCTTCTCGATGACGAGGCGGCTGCCCGAGGTGTTCCGCCGGCCGACGACGCGGATCGGCAGGTCCGGCAGGGTTACGCCGTCCTCCACCTGGACCTGGTTCCAGTTGGTGGTCTGGCCCAGGAAGATCTTCTTGAGCTCGGTACGCGAGAGCTCCCTCACCGGCACGCCCGGGTGCAGGACGAACGTGTACGACACGATCGCCAGCGTGGCCGCGATCTCCAGGTTCTGGAACTCGGGGCTGCCGTCGAACCGCCCCTCCGCCAGCGTGAGCAGCTTCAACCGCTCCTCCGGTGGCGCGTTCTTCAGCCCGGCCAGGCCCTCGACGCTGGTGGAGCCGTCCACCGTGATCGTGGAGCCCGGGCAGTTCGCCATGTACCGCTGCGCCAACTGCTCCGCCACGCCGGTGAACACGCTGGAACCGGTGACGGTGAGCGTGCCGGTCGCGCACGTCGGCCCGGGTGGGATGTCCGGCCCCTGGCTGTTGATCAGCAGCACCGCGACCAGCGCGCCGGCCAGCAGCGTGGTCAGCGCGCCGCCGATGATGGTGCTGCGCCGCAGCCGCCGGCCGTCGCTGTCCAGGAAGATCCGGCCGTTGCGCAGGATGCCGTTGGTCTGCACCTCCGGCTTGCCCTCGCCGCTGGTGTGCTCCAGCAGCGCCACCAGCTTGAACTCGCTGCCCGGGTTGAGGTGCACCTTCGGCAGGATGATCTTGTTGTCCCGGACCTCGAAGCCGCGGCCGGTGAGCAGATCCTGCAGGTCCGGCGGCCGGGCCTCGGTGACGTCCACGGTGACCAGCCGGCGCGTGTTGCCCGGGAACGTCAGCCCGAGCTGGTGCACGTAGTCGTGCTCGGTGATGGACGTGCGGCCCACGTTCTTGATGCGCGCGACCACCATGCCCGGGTCCGGGATCTCGGTGCGGTCCGGCCCGATCAGCCGCACGACGTTACCGGCGTCCGGCGGATCGAATCCGAGCCGGGAATTGAACCGCACCCGAAACGACAGCATCTTTTCCCGCCGGGTCCGGAGGTAATTCAGAAACGTGCCGCCGCCGATGATCAACAGGGCCAGGGCCAGGCCGAACGGCCCTTCCATATTGTCGGCGAGCCATTCCGCCACCACCGTTAAAGCCACTGGTGTACCCCGTTCGTTAACCCGCAGTTCGCGCAATATGAACTAAGCGTTGTTCACTGTCCGGAATCGACACGTCACAAGGTATCCAACGCATGCGAGAAAGCCACCAAGGGCCACGAAGATGCCGGTCCACCACGGCCGGCGGGTCCGCGTGCGACGACGAGCCGAGCGGCATCGGCGGTCGCGGCCCGTCGAGCGTCACCGAGCGCCGGCGCGCCCCGGCCGCCGCGGTCGACCCGCTTCCCGCGCGCCTGTGACCCGCGCATCCGCGCATCGCGTATCCGCGAGAAGGGCCGTGGTCCGGATGTGTTCGTGGCATGTTCGCCGTGCCGTGGCGGCCGGAGCCGCATCCCGGCCGGGCCGTCCGGTGATTTCCTGCCCCTACAAGTATTTCCCATCCACATGCACCGATGTGTCACTCCGGGTCGACGGGCATGGATTCGCGCTCGTCTAGCGTCCACGGCATGGTTGACGAGGCACTCGCGCAGGAACTGATCGACATGACGGACGAGGACCGGCGGCTGCAGGCCGGGGCGCTGGGTGCGGATTACGCCGCCCGGCTGGCGTACCGGCGGGTCACCGTCCGCAACGGTGACCGGCTCGCGGAGATCATCGACGAGCACGGGTGGCCGACCGCGGACCTCGTCGGCGCGGAGGCGGCCCGGCGGGCGTGGCTGGTGGCGCAGCACGCGGACCGGCACCTGCACCTGCAACGCCGCGCGCTGGCCCTGATGACGGAGGCGGTGCACGCGGGGAAGGGCGACGCCGCGCAGCTGGCCATGCTGACCGACCGCCTGCTGGTCAACGAGGGCCGCCCGCAGATCTACGGCACTCAGATCGCCGGGGTCGTCGACGGCGCCCCGGTCCCGTGGCCGTGCGAGGACCCGGACCGGCTGGACGAGCGGCGTGCCGGGGTCGGCCTCGACCCGTTCGCCGTCCACGTCGCCAGGCACGCGCCGGCCTGATCGGCCCGGAAGCCGGGACGCGGTATGGTGCGGGTGGCACGAACTGTTGCGAGGTGCCCCGGCGGCGACGGCGGGGAGAATCTGGGAAGCCGGTGTGAATCCGGCACGGGCCCGCCGCGGTGACCGGGGAGCCGCCGCCCACGCGCGCACGCGCAGCCACTGGCCGTCAGGCCGGGAAGGCGGGCGGTGGGGTGACGATCCGGGAGTCCGAAGACCGGCCTCGCGCCTGGTGACCCCGGCATGCCCGGGGCGAGAGCGCAGCGGGAGCCTGCCGTGATCCACGACCTGTACGACGTCATCCACCGCCGCCGTGACGTGCGCGGCGAGTTCACCGGCGCGCCCGTCCCGGACGCCACCGTGGACCGCATCCTCGGCGCGGCGCACGCGGCACCGAGCGTCGGCCTGTCCCAGCCGTGGGACTTCATCCTGGTCCGCGGCCGCGAGCCGCGCGAGGCCTTCCACGAGCACGTGCGCCGGGAGCGGGACGTTTTCGCGGCCACATTGGACGGCGACGCGGCCGACCGGTTCGCCCGCATCAGGATCGACGGCGTGCTGGAGTCCACCCTGTCCATCGTGGTCACCTACGACCCGGAGCGGGGCGGGCCGGCGGTGCTGGGCCGGCACGCGATCGCGGACGCCGGGCTGTACTCCGCCTGCCTCGCCATCCAGAACCTCTGGCTGGCGGCCACGGCCGAGCGGCTCGGCGTCGGCTGGGTGTCGTTCTACCGCGAGGACTTCGTCCGCGACCTGCTCGGCATCCCGGCCGGGATCCGCCCGGTCGCCTGGCTCTGCGTGGGGCCGGTCACCCACCTCCAGGACACCCCGGACCTGGAACGCCACGGCTGGCGCCACCGCCGCCCGCTGCACCTGGCCCGCCACGAGGACCGCTGGGGCGGATAGGGCACCCGCCCGTCGTGCCGGGGCGGACGGGCATCATCGACGGGAGCGCGGCGGCCGGCCGGCAACTGCGTCGGCGCGGGGCGTCTCGGCCCATCCGGGCCGGTCACCGCGCGTGCTTGCGGTGCAGCGTGGCGAGGCGGTCGAGCGTTTCGGCCACGGTACGCCGCTGCCCGTCCGTGAGCCGGGCCGTGGCGCTGGCGATGTCGTCCGCCAGCGGCCGCAACTCGTCGAGCAGCCGCTCGCGGGCCAGCGGCGTGGTGGTGACGGTCTGCCGGCGGCGGTCGGTCAGGTGCGGCTCGCGGCGCGCGTACCCGGCCCGCACCAGCCGGTCGACCAGGCCGGTCGCGGCGCCCGAGGTCATGCCGAGCATGCGCCCCAGCTCGACCGGCCCGACCGGCGCGGGGGAGACGGCGAGGTGCTTGAGCGCCAGGTAGTCGCCGGCGGTGAGCCCCATCCGGCGGGCGATCGCCGCGTCCAGCTCGGCGGCGGCGACGGCGAGGTGGTGCACGGTCCAGGCGAGATCGCCGGTGGCGTGCGGATGCTGAGACACGCGAACGAGCATACGATGACTCAGAAATTAAGCTACTTCGTATGTGAGGTTCTCATGGGCGACCGGATCCGCTCCCTCGCGCTCGCCACCGCCTGCACCGCGTTCGTGGCGACGCCCAACCTCGGCGCGCTCGTCGGCAGGGGCGAACAGACGCGGCGGTACGACACGGTGATCACCCCACCGGACTACGCCTTCACGGTCTGGGCCCCGATCTTCGCCTGCTGCATCGCGTCGACCGTCGCCCAGTGCCGGCCGTCCGGCCGCGGCGATCCGGTCAGCCGGCGCACCGGGTGGGCGCTGACCGGCGCATACCTGGTCAACACCGCCTGGTCGCTCGCTGCCCAGACGGACCGGTTCCGCTACACGCCGTACCTGCTGCCGCTGGCCACGGCCTTCGCCGCGGTCGCGCACGCTCGGGTGCAGGGCGGGCCGGGCGGTGCGGCGGTCACGCCGGCGAGCACCGGCCTGCTGCTCGGCTGGACCGCGCTGGCGAGCACGGTGAACGTCGCCGCCGGTGCGGTCGCGGCCGGCGCCGACCGCACCGGGCCCCGGATGGTCGCCGGCGGCACCGCCGGGCTGGTGGCCGCGTCCACCGCGGTCGCCACGGCCGTCGCCACCAGCCGCCGCGGCGCCGTCCCGCTGGCCCTCAGCTCCGCCTGGGGCCTGGCCACGACCGCGCTCACCCGGCACCGCCCCCGAGCCGTCCGCCTCGCCGCCGCGGCCGGCGCCGCCGCCATCACGCTGGCGGCCCTCCGCCCGGTGTCCCGCCGCCGCACGTAGGGCCACGCTCACCCGGCGCCCGCGGCGTGCTCACCCGCTCGACCGGTACCGCCACCAGGCCGCGGCCACGCCGCACATGGGAACGGCATCAATCCAGCCTCCTAGGCTGCCCTAGGAGGTGTGCCGGCCGAACGGCGGAGGCCCGGTCCACTCCGGGGCGAGCACGGACCAGATCTCGATGTCGTGGCGTTCGCCGTGGTGGGCGTATGCGGAGCGGAGCACGCCGTCGCGGGTCATGCCGAGGCGCGTGGCGACCGCGATGCTGGCCGTGTTGCCGGACGACACCTGCCACTCGACGCGGTGGATGCCCCGGTCCCGGATCGCCCAGTCGATGATCACCGTGACCGCGCGGGTGATCAGGCCGCGGCCGGTCGCGGACGGCTCCAGCCAGCAGCCGGCCTCGGCGGTGCCGTTGCGCACGTCCATGGTGCGGAACAGCACGCCGCCGACGAGCGCGCCGCCGGCGTGGATGCCCCAGATGCGCCCGGTGTCGGCGGCGGCCTTCTCCGCGTACCCCATCAGGAAGGTCTTGGCGGTCTCCGGCGAGGTGACGGCGTCGGCCAGGCCGATGAACCGGCCGATGAACTCGCGTCCCCGGTCGATGTTGGCCAGCAGGTCGCCGGACTGCCAGGGCTCCAGCGGGCGGAGGACCGCGTCGCCGGAGCCCAGCGGCACGTCGAAGATCAACGGTCGACCGCGTACTTCTCGATCTCGGCGAGCTCGTCGCCGGTGAACGACAGGTTGCCGAGCGCCGCGATGTTCGTCTCCAGCTGCGTGACGCTGGACGCGCCGATGATCAGCGAGGTCATCCGCGGGTCGCGCAGCGCCCAGGCGAGGGCGAGCTGCGCGAGGGACTGGCCGCGGCCGGACGCGATCTCGTTGAGCGCGCGGACCTTGCCCATGGTCTCCTCGGACAGGTCACTCTCGTTGAGGAAGTGGCTGGTCGCGACGCGCGAGTCGGACGGCACCCCGCGCAGGTAGCGGTCGGTGAGCAGGCCCTGCTGGAGCGGGCTGAACGCGATGCAGCCGGCGCCGGCGGTCTCCAGCGCGTCGAGCAGACCGTCCCGTTCGATCCAGCGGTTGAGCATCGAGTACGACGGCTGGTGGATCAGCAGCGGCGTGCCGAGCGAGCGGAGGATCTCGGCGGCGCGCGTGGTCTGCTCGGCCGTGTAGTTGGAGATGCCCACGTAGAGTGCCTTGCCGGAGCGGACGATGGCGTCCAGCGCGGACATGCTCTCCTCGAGCGGCGTCTCCGGGTCGGGGCGGTGGTGGTAGAAGATGTCGACGTACTCCACGCCGAGGCGCTTCAGCGACTGGTCCAGCGACGAGACGAGCTGCTTGCGCGAGCCCCACTCGCCGTACGGGCCCTCCCACATGTGGTAGCCCGCCTTGGAGGAGATGACGATCTCGTCCCGGTACGCCCTGAGGTCGGTGGCGAGCAGCCGGCCGAAGTTGCTCTCGGCCGAGCCGGGCGGCGGGCCGTAGTTGTTGGCCAGGTCGAAGTGGGTGACGCCGAGGTCGAACGCCCGCCGCACGATCTCGCGCTGCGTCTCCAGCGGCCGGGTGTCGCCGAAGTTGTGCCAGAGGCCGAGCGAGATCGCGGGCAGCTTCAGGCCACTGCGGCCGGCGCGCCGGTAGGTCATCGTCTGGTAGCGGTCACTTGCGGGGTTGTACGTCACGCGGGGAAGCGTATCCCCGGGGTCCGACGGCGCGACCGGAGGCGGCCAGCAGCGCCGGATCGGGCGCCTCGCGCTCGTACTGCAGGCAGGCGGCCATGGTCGTCCCGCCGCTGCCCACGGTGACCAGGTCCAGCGCCGGGTCGGTGTCGTCGCAGACCGTCATCCGGTACGCGCACCGGTGCCGGTAGGGGCATCCGGGCGTGCCCGCCGGGCGGGACGGCCCGGTGCCGGCGCCGCCGAACAGGTCGATCGTGTGCGGGTGGTGCGGCCCGGCCCAGACGTCCTCGGCCCGCCCGTGCTCGACCAGCCGCCCGCCGTAGAGCACCGCCACCTCGTCCGCCACGCCGCGCAGCGCGGCCGGGTCGGTGCAGGTCACCACGACCGCGAAGCCGTGCCGGTCGCGCAGCCGGGCCAGCCGGCCGATCGCCTCGGCCGAGGGCGGGGCGTCGTCGATGACCAGCACGTCCGCGTGCCGCTGGCGGGGCGTGAGCGCCGGCGTGTCCGCGTCCAGCACGCGCGGCGACGCGGCGGCGAGCCGTTCCCAGCGGCTGGGCCGAGGCGTGCCGGGGCGCAGCGTGATCTCCGGGCCGCCGTCGCGCGGCCGGAGCGTGAGCCGCCCGGTGAAGTCGGTCAGCTCGCCGGTGAGCACGCGGGTGAGCGTGGTGCGTCCGCTGCCCGGCTCGCCGGCCACGCCGAGGATCGCGCCGGCGGGCAGGTCGAACGCCACCTCGCACAGCGCGAATTGATCCTCGCCGAACGTGACCGTGACCTGGCGCACGCTCAGCACCAGCCCGCTCCGCGCATCCCCGCTCAAACGCGCCCCCGACCGTGTGGGTTTCAGCTTGTTTGTGCCCGTTTCACCTGCGATAACGCGAAACGCGAGAGAATAAGAACACTGCGCTGGTTCCGCCGTCAACGACGATTAACCGGCTAGTCGTCGAGCAGCCGTCCGCGCGCGCCGAAGGGCGCCGGCCGCCGCCGTGATCGGCC
Organism: Catenuloplanes atrovinosus; assembly: GCF_031458235.1. Classification (NCBI taxonomy): domain Bacteria; kingdom Bacillati; phylum Actinomycetota; class Actinomycetes; order Micromonosporales; family Micromonosporaceae; genus Catenuloplanes; species Catenuloplanes atrovinosus. Next base: position 2,995,453 of record NZ_JAVDYB010000001.1, read on the forward strand.
CGAAACATGATCACTGCTACCGTTACGGGAGCCGGCACATCCGTACGGGAGAGACTCGGTTTCTCCGAGCGCCGAAGGGGCAAATCCTCCCCGGAACCTCTCAGGCAAAAGGACCGTACGGGCAGGCGACTCTGGAGTGCGCGCATGACAGAGGGGGAGGTTGATCCTGTCGACCTCTCCGCCCGAGGAGCCGCGCATGACCCTCTTCCAGGACCCTGACCTGTTCGCCGCGCGCCATATCGGCCCGAACGCCGCCGAACAGCGCCGCATGGTCGAGACCATCGGGTACGGCTCCGTCGAGGAGCTGATGGACGTGGCGATCCCCGAGGTCATCCGCTGGCACGGCACGCTCGACCTGCCCCCGGCCGTCACCGAGGCGGAGGCGCTGGCCGAGCTGCGCGCGCTCGCCTCGCGGAACACGGTGGCGACCTCGATGATCGGCCTCGGTTACCACGGCACGCACACGCCCGGCGTCATCCTGCGCAACGTGCTGGAGAACCCGGCGTGGTACACGGCCTACACGCCGTACCAGCCGGAGATCTCCCAGGGCCGCCTCGAGGCGCTGCTCAACTTTCAGACCATGGTCGCCGATCTCACCGGCCTGACCACGGCGAACGCGTCGATGCTGGACGAGGGCACCGCGGTCGCGGAGGCCATGACGCTCGCCCGGCGCGCTTCCAAGAGCCGATCCGGCGTGTACGTGGTGGACGCCGAGACGCTGCCGCAGTCGCTGAACGTGATCCTCACCCGGGCCGAGCCGCTCGGCATCACCGTCGAGGTCCGCGACCTCGCGGCGGACGGCCTGCCGGACGAGTTCTTCGGCCTGCACCTGCAGTACCCGGGCGCGTCCGGCGTGATCCGCGACGACGCCGCGCTGATCGCGGCCGCGCACGAGCGGGGCGCGCTGGTCACGGTCGCGGCCGATCTGCTGGCGCTGACGCTGCTGCGCGCGCCGGGCGAGATCGGCGCGGACATCGCGGCCGGCACCACGCAGCGCTTCGGCGTGCCGATGGGCTTCGGCGGCCCGCACGCCGGCTACCTGGCGGTCCGGGCCGGGCTGGAGCGCTCGCTGCCGGGCCGGCTGGTCGGCGTGTCCAGGGACGCGGACGGCGCGCCCGCGTACCGCCTGGCGTTGCAGACCCGGGAGCAGCACATCCGCCGGGAGAAGGCGACCAGCAACATCTGCACCGCGCAGGTCCTGCTCGCCGTGATGGCCAGCATGTACGCGGTCTACCACGGCCCGGGCGGGCTGCGGGCGATCGCGCGGCGCGTGCACCTGCGGGCGTCGCAGCTGGCGTCCGCGCTGCGCGGGATCGACGGCGTGACCGTGGTGCACGACGACTTCTTCGACACGCTGCTGGTCCGCGTGCCGGGGCGGGCGTCGGAGATCGCCGGCAGGGCGGAGGAGGCCGGGATCAACCTGCGGACCGTGGACGCGGACCACCTGGGCATCTCCTGCGACGAGACCACGACCGTGGCGCACCTCGAGGCGGTGGTGCGCGCGTTCGGCGGCTCCGGCGAGCTCGGCGGGACCGCGACGGACTTCCCGGAGGCGCTGGTCCGCACGTCGGAGTTCCTGACCCACCCGGTGTTCTCCAGCCACCACTCCGAGACCGCGATGCTGCGCTACCTGCGCCGCCTGTCGGACAAGGACTACGCGCTGGACCGCGGCATGATCCCGCTCGGCTCGTGCACCATGAAGCTGAACGCGACCGCGGAGATGGAGCCGATCACCTGGCCCGAGTTCGCCCAGCTGCACCCGTACGCGCCCGCGTCGCAGGCGGCGGGCTACGAGACGCTGATCGGCCAGCTGGAGGGCTGGCTGGCCGAGGTCACCGGCTACGACCGGGTCAGCGTGCAGCCGAACGCCGGCTCCCAGGGTGAACTGGCCGGCCTGCTGGCGATCCGCGGCTACCACCTGGCCAACGGCGACGCGGGGCGCACCGTCTGCCTCATCCCGTCCTCCGCGCACGGCACCAACGCGGCGTCCGCCGTGATGGCCGGCATGAAGGTCGTGGTGGTGGCCAGCCGCGAGGACGGCACCGTCGACCTGGACGACCTGGATCGCAAGATCGAGGCGCACCGGGACGCGCTCGCCGCGATCATGGTCACCTACCCCTCCACGCACGGCGTCTACGAGACCGGCATCGCCGCGCTCTGCGCCAAGGTGCACGACGCGGGCGGCCAGGTGTACGTGGACGGCGCGAACCTGAACGCGCTGGTCGGGTTCGCCAAGCCGGGCCGGTTCGGCGCGGACGTGTCCCACCTGAACCTGCACAAGACGTTCTGCATCCCGCACGGCGGCGGCGGTCCCGGCGTGGGCCCGGTCGCGGTCCGTGAGCACCTGGCGCCCTACCTGCCGGGTGACCCGCTGGTGCCCGGGGACAACGCGGTCTCCGCGGCCAGGCACGGCTCCGCCGGGATCCTGCCGATCCCGTGGGCGTACCTGCGGATGATGGGCCCGGACGGGCTGGTCGCCGCGACCGGCGTGGCCGTGCTGGCCGCGAACTACGTGGCGGCCCGGCTGCGCAACCACTACCCGGTGCTGTACGCGGGCAACAAGGGCCTGGTCGCGCACGAGTGCATCCTGGACCTGCGCCCGCTCACCAAGGCGACCGGCGTGACCGTGGACGATGTGGCCAAGCGCCTGATCGACTACGGGTTCCACGCGCCGACCATGTCGTTCCCGGTGGCCGGCACGCTGATGGTGGAGCCGACCGAGTCCGAGGACCTGGCCGAGCTGGACCGGTTCTGCGACGCGATGATCGCGATCCGCGCGGAGATCGCCCGGATCGAGGCGGGGGAGTGGCCGCTGGCGGACAGCCCGCTGTCGAACGCGCCGCACACCGCCGAGTCCGTCTCCGCGGACGAGTGGGAGCACGCGTACCCGCGGTCCGTCGCCGCCTACCCGCCGGGCGTGGACCGGGCCGCCAAGTACTGGCCGCCGGTCCGCCGCATCGACGGTGCGTTCGGCGACCGCAATCTGGTCTGCTCCTGCCCCGCGCCGGAGGCGTTCGAGGACTGAGCGACCCGCCGGGCGGTGCGTGCGCGTACCGCCCGGCCTCTGTCGTGAAATAACCCGGCCGGGTACGGTGTTGGCGCCAGGCAGATACCCCAGGGGGGTATGCGGACCTCGGGAGGCCATCATGGAACACGCTCACCATCACGGCGGTACGGCGTCCTGGCGCACGGCCGCGCAGGCCACGCTGCACTGCCTGACCGGCTGCGCCATCGGCGAGGTGCTCGGCATGGTGATCGGCACCGCGCTCGGCTGGCCCACCTGGCCGACCGTCGCGCTGGCGGTCGCGCTCGCGTTCCTGTTCGGCTACGCGTTCACCATGCGCGGCGTGCTGCGCGCCGGCGTGGGCCTGCGTGCCGCGCTCGGCGTGGCGCTCGCGGCGGACACCGTGTCGATCACGGTGATGGAGATCGTCGACAACGCCGTGATGCTGTCGGTGCCGGGCGCGATGGAGGCCGGCCCGGGCAGCGCGCTGTTCTGGGGCTCGCTGGCATTCGCGCTGGTGGTGGCGTTCGTGCTCACCACGCCGGTCAACCGGTGGCTGATCTCGCGCGGCCGGGGCCACGCGGTCGTCCACCGTTATCACCACGCGGGCTGACCGCCGGCGGTCTCCGGCGCTGGTCTGCCCGGCCGTCCGGTGGAGGCACGGCTCGGCAGACCAGCCGTCGGAAGACGGCCGTTCGGTTACGGAGAGGTAGCTCGACGCTGAGCCGCACCATTACGGTGGGTTACGAAGTGACTCAGGTGGGAGTCACTGCCGGAGTGGCGTCGTCGACGTCCGGCCGGGGTGGATCACGCCGCGAGCGCGTGGCGCGCGGGGCCGCGGTGCGGCTCGATGCAGCTGCCGTCCGGCAGCAACTCGCCCGTGTCCTCGAAGACGATGACACCGTTGCAGAGCAGGCTCCAGCCCTGCTCAGGGAAGGACGCGATCACCTTCGCGGCCTCCCTGTCGGTGGCATCAGAGGTCGGACAGGGACTTTGGTGCTGGCACATCGGGGTCTCCGAGTCGGTCTTCTGTGGCATGTTTCACATGCCCGGTGATGCACATTACCAAGCGCGTAGCGCACCTCCGAGCGCGTGGTGCGCGAATGAAGATGAATCCTCCGTTCGGCTGATCTACATCAGTCCGGACGGTTGGGACCGCTCCCACCGGGGGTGACCCCAGCGTCACGGAGATCCTCATCGCTGTCACGCTCCGAGTGTGACTCCACCTCGCCACACCTGCCACACCGATTGTCCGCCATCCGTCCCGTCACGCCGTGTCGCCGCCTACCGTCGGTAAGGACTGCGATAGCCTTGCGGTCATGACGATGCGGCCCATCCGCGTGCTCGGCGACGCGGTCCTGCGCAGCCCCGCCGACCGCGTGACGACGTTCGACGACGCCCTCCGCGACCTGGTGACCGACCTGATGGACACGCTGCTCGGCAAGCCCGGCCGGGCCGGCGTGGCAGCCCCGCAGATCGGCGTCGGCCTGGCCGTCTTCGTCTACGACGCCGACGGCCACCGCGGCCATGTCGTCAACCCGACAATCTCCCTCGGCGAGGAGCTCGAGGAGGACGACGAGGGCTGCCTGTCCATCCCCGGCCTGTACTTCCCGACCGTCCGCGCCCGCACCGCGACGGTGGAGGGCTTCGACCAGCACGGCGAGCCGCTCACCATCTCCGGCGAGGGCTTCCTGGCCCGCGCCCTGCAGCACGAGACCGACCACCTCGCCGGCCGCCTCTACGTCGACACCCTCCGCGGCGACACCCGTCGCGCCGCCCTCCGCGAGATCCGCGCGGCCTCCTGGTCCCGCTCCTAGACCGGTCTTCCCTCTCCGACGGTGCGGCGCTCTTCGGCGGGTCGTACACCCTTCTGGTGACCTCGGGCCGGCGTTCGCGGCGAACCACCCGGCTGGTGTGGTTCGCTGAACGTGCAGACGCGACGCCTCAGACACATCTACGGGGTGCTGCCCCCGCGGAAGGGAGACGGGCGCATGACCGCGATGGGGTCCCATGTGCCGATCGAGCGCGCCGAGATGCGCTCCCGTGATCTGGACCTGGTGCGGGAGATGATCAGTCAGCGGTACACCGATCACCTTCCCCAGGTGAGGGGAGACGCCCGTCGGTTCGGGTTCCGGTCGGGTTTCGCGCGGGCCGGTGCGCTGAGCATCGACCGGGTCAGCTACCAGGCGTGCATGGCGATCACCGCCGATCCGCACGACACCATCCTGATCATCAGGATGGTCAGCGGTGGATTCGACGTCTCCGCCGGGCGGCAGCGCCGCCAGGTGAGCGGCGACGAGGCGCTGTTCCTGCCCCACACCGGCCTTGACATGGTGCAGGACTGGCCTCGGTACGAGGTGGTCCAGTTCCCGGCCGAGGCGGTGACCCGGCTCGCCGACCAACTCGGCGTCGCGCCGGCCGACTTCCGCTTCGACGCGATGACCGCCGTGTCGCCCGCGGCGAACCGGATCTGGCTGGCCACCCACGCCCGGCTCGCCGGGCTGCTGGACACCCCGGCTGAGGGCGTGCCCGCGCTGCTGCTGAGCGCGGCGATCGACATCGCGGCGGCCGCGGCGCTGAGCGTGTTCCCGAACGCCACCATGACCGTGGACTACGTCGCCGGCCCGGGCCGGGTGGCGCCCGCCACGGTGCGCCGGGCGGTCGCCTACATCGACGAACATGCCGCCGAGCCGGTCACCAGTGAGGACATCGCCGCCGCGGCCGGGGTGAGCGTCCGCGCGGTGCAGGCCGGGTTCCGCCGGCACCTGGACATCACCCCGATGGGCTACCTGCGCCGGGTCCGGCTGGAGCGTGCCCACCGCGACCTGCGGGCCGCCGACCCCACCACGGGTGCCACCGTCGCCGCGGTCGCCCGCGGCTGGGGCTTCACCGACCTGAGCCGCTTCGCCGCCGACTACCGCGCCGCCTTCGGCCGGCTGCCCCGCCACACCCTGCACACCTGAGGAGGTGTGACGTGCCGATGGACGAGCCGCAGACCACGACGTTCGCGACCACGGACGGCGACGCCTTCGAGCAGTTCTTCACCAGCGCCTACGGCAGCATGCGCATCCACCACGAGGACCGGCCACGGCTGCGCTACCGGGGCGTCCACGCGGGACTGTTCACCCTCGACAGCATCGAGTGGTCGGCCAGGCTGAACATCGAGGTCGAACCACTCAACAAGATCATTGTCTCGCGGGTGACCACGGCGCGCATCCAGATCGCGTACGGCCAGGACGACTGGCGGTTCACCGCCGGGGACCTCTGCCTCGCGCCCTACCCGGAGCGGCCCTACCTCAACAACCTGCGGCCCGGCGAACTGCGCAACTGCATCCTCGATCCCGACATGGTCACCCGCGTCGCCGCCACGGCCCCCGGCCGGAGACCGCAACGCCTGCGGTTCACCACCTGCGCACCGGTCACCTCCGCGGCCGCGGCCCAGTGGTGGGCCACCCGCGGCTACATCGCGGATCTGCTCGACGATCCTCAGCCGGGCGCCTCCCCGCTGATGCTGGCCAACGCCGGGCACCTGCTCGCGGCGGCCACCCTGACCACCTTCCCCAACAACGCCCTGACCGACCCGACCAGCGAGGACAGTCAGGACGCCCACCCCGCCAGCCTGCGCCGCGCCACCGCGTTCATCGACGAGAACGCCCACCGCCCGATCAGTCCCGCCGACATCGCCGCCGCCGCGCGCATCACGATCCGCGCCGTGCAGCTGGCCTTCCGCCGCCACCTCGACACCACGCCCACCGAGTACCTGCGCCGCGTCCGGCTCCACCACGCCCACCGCGAACTGCTCGCCGCCGACCCTGGCACCGGCGTCACCGTCGGCGCCGTCGCCACCCGGTGGGGTTTCGCCAACCACAGCCGATTCAGCGCCGAGTACCGCGCCACCTACGGCGTCCTCCCGTCGCACACGCTGCGCCGGTGAACCGCGACGGTCAGGGCTTGCGGGCCACGCCGCAGTAGCCGTGCATGACCGGTGGGTTCGTGCCCGGGTCGGGGCGCCACCGTGGGATGGAGACCACGCCCGGCGGGACCGGCTCCAGGCCGTCCAGGTAGCCGGCGATCTGTTCCGGGCTGCGCAGGTTGTACGGGTGGCCGGATTCGTTGGCGCGGCGTACCGCGGTGACGATCCCCTCGTCGGTGTTCGCACCGTCGGAGACGGCCAGGTAGCTGCCGCTGGGCAGGCCCGCGGCCAGGCGGGCGGTGATCCGGCGGGCCTCGTCGTAGTCGGCGATGTTGCCGAGCAGGCCGCACATGACGACCGCGACCGGCTCGGTCAGGTCCAGGGTGCGGGCGGCCTCGCGGAGGATCGCCTCCGGCTCCTCGGCCGCGCGATGCACGTAGTCGGTGGTGCCGGGCGGGCTGCCGGCCAGCAGCGCGCGGGCGTGCGACCGCACCAGCGGGTCCTTGTCCACGTAGACCACCCGCGCGTCCGGCGTGACGCGGCGCGCGACCTCGTGCGTGTTGTTCGCGGCCGGCAGGCCGGCGCCGATGTCCAGGAACTGGCGGACGCCCGCCTCCGCCGCGAGGTATGTCACGGCGCGCACCAGGAACGCCCGCTGCTCGCGGGCGAGCACCACGATGCCGGGGAACGACTCCTTGATCTGGTCGCCCACCGCACGGTCGATCGGGAAGTGCTCGGTGCCGCCGAGCAGATAGTTCCACACACGCGCGCTGCTGACCGTGCTCGAATCGGGTTGCGGCTCCGTCATTCGCGGCCTCCCTCGGCGTCGCCCCGACGCTACCCGACCCACCGGTAGCCGTCGATCTTCTCGCGGTGCCCGTGATCCGGTCGCGCCGGGCCGGCCGGCGGCCCACCGTCCGCGATGGACCACGGAGGTGACCTGATGAACGGATTCGGGCGGCGTGCCGTGCCGCGGGCCGGACTGCCGGGCACGGCACGCCGCTCGGCGGCCTGCCGGAGCTTCCCGGGTACGGCCGCGTGCTGTGCCCGGCACGCCCACCTGAGCGTCAGACGACCAGGCCGCCGGTGGCGCGGATGTTCTGGCCGGTGATCCAGCCGGCGTCCGGGCCGGCCAGCCACGCGACCACGGCGGCGACGTCGTCCGGCGTGCCGACGCGGCCGAGCGCGCCGAACCGGCGGGCCTGCTCCTCGATCAGCGGCCACGGGCCGGTCGCGCGCAGCATGTCGGTGTCGGTCTGGCCGGGGGAGACCGTGTTGACGGTGATGCCGCGCGGGCCCAGCTCGCGCGCGGCGACCGCGGTGAACTGCTCCAGCGCGGCCTTGCTGGCGCAGTAGAGCGCCAGGCCGGGCCCGGCCACCACGGTGTTCAGCGTGGACAGGTTCACGATCCGGCCGCCGTCCGGCATGAGCGCGGCGGCGGCGCGCATCGCCAGCAGCGGGAACCGCGCGTTGATCGCCATCACCCGGTCGAAGTCCTCGCCGGTCAGGTCCGCGATCCGCGCGGCCGGCGCGATCGCCGCGTTGTTGACCAGGATGTCCAGGCCGGACTCGCGGACCGGCGCGAACATGGCCTCCAGCGACGCCGGGTCGGCCTGGTCCGCGCGGACCGCGGTCACCCGCGGCAGATCATGATCAACGGCGGTCCGGCGGTACGTGTAGACGACGCGCGCGCCGAGCCGGGACAGCCGGTGCACGATCGCCCGTCCGATGCCGCGCGAGCCGCCCGTCACCAGGGCGGTCTTTCCGGTGAGCGTCATGTCCGACGACGCTAACGGCGTACCGGCGGCACGTCTTGAAGGATCGCGCACAGCGTGCCGGGAGTGACGCCGGCCAGCGTGCCCGCCTCGCGGGTCAGGTGCGGCTGGTCGGCGTAGCCGGCCCGGGCCGCGGCCGCCGCCGGCGGCAGCCCGCCCGCGAGGAGCCCGATCGCGCGCTGGAACCGGGCGATCCGGGCGATCAGCGCGGGCGACTGGCCGAGGTGGGCGCGGCAGGCCAGCTCCAGCCGGCGCCGGCCGACGTCCAGTTCGGCGGCGACGTCCGCGACCCGCGCGCCGTCGCGTTGCAGGCGCCGCCACGCCGCGTCCGCCAGCGCCTGCCGGTCGTCCGGGAACCGCGGCCGCAGCAGCGAGTCCAGCACCGCCCGGCGCGCGGCCCAGGACGGCGCCGCGGCCACCCGGTCGCGCAGCTCCGCCGCGCGCCCACCGCACACGTCCGCCAGCGGCAGCACCCGGCCGGCGAGTTCCGCGGCGGGCACACCGAGCAGCGCCGGTACGCCACGCGGCGTCAGCGCGACCAGCACGCCGTGCCCCCACAGCGACTCCTCGCAGACGCCGCCGGCGGAGCGCGGCCCGGTGACCACGGTGGTGCCGCACTCCACGTCCACGATGATCGCGGTGGTCGGCAGCGCCAGCATGCGGTGCGCGATCGGCCGCGCGCCGGGCCGGCCGAACCCCGCGTAGCCGGCGACGAACCGCCGCAGCCCCGGATGCGCGCGCCCGACCCGCGGTTCGCACGCGCGCGCGTCCCCGCGCACCGGGATCGAGTGGAGCTGCGGCGGCCCGTCCATCGTCAGTCCTCCGGCTCACCGGTCCGCAACGTGATCCGGTCCAGCCAGAACTGGGCGGCCACCGCGGCGGCCACGACCAGCACCATCAGCGGGACCGGCGTGGTCAGGTGTGCCGCCTCGGGCGTGGGCGCGATCAGCGGGACCGAGGTGAGCAGGTCCATCGTGGTCCACTCCGCGTCCGGCCGCACGTCGAAACCGCGCTGCGACACGTGCCAGAGGTGGTCGTTGACGAACGAGAGGTACACCGCGCCGAACGCCAGCCCCACGGCGGGCAGCACCGGAAGGAACGCGCCCGGCCGCCCGGTGCGCCGCCAGATCTCGCCCTGACCGCGCAGCAGCAGCGTGAACAGCACGAGCGCGGGCACGGACAGCCAGTGCGGCGGCGTCAGCGCGGACAGCACCACGTTCGCGGCCGCCGGCACGCCGTCCAGGTTGATGGCGTTCGCGAACGCGGTCGCGGTGCCGCCGGTCAGCAGCCACGGGGCGAACGGGAGCAGCAGCAGCTCGGAGCGGTCGCCGAGCGGGCGCAGCACGCCGATCGCGACCGCGCCGGCCAGCGCGGTCAGCACGCTCACCAGCGCGCCGGGCAGCGGCGGCAGCCAGGTGCGCAGCGCGATGCCGGTCGTGTCCAGGGTGAGCGGTGCGGGCTCGGCCGGGTCGTCGCCCAGGGCGAAGACGAACGTGCCGGCCAGCGTGCGGAACCAGGGCGCGAGCACGTACCCGGCGAGCGCCAGCACGGCCAGCACCGTGACGCCGAGCACGATGCCGGCGACCAGCCGGTTACCGGGCGGCCCGGCGGCGTCCCCGACCGTCAGCCGGGCCCGGGTGCGGATCAGCAGCCCGACGATGGCCAGCCCGAGCAGGGCCACGACAAGGAAGATCATCACCCAGATCGCGGCGGTGATGTGGGGCAGCAGGTCGGTGAAGGACCAGGCCAGGATCAGCGGCTCGGCGGTGTGCCGTTGCGGGTCGAACTCCCGGCCGTGCGTCAGCATCAGGCCGGTCAGATCTCCGGGGCGGCTCGCGGACCAGAGGTAGTGCGGCGTGAACTGCTGGAGCGCGGAGGCGACCACGGCCAGCACGCCGGTCACGGTGACGACGAGCAGCGCGGGCCCGCTGCGGGCGCCGCGCCAGGCCGCCAGGTACGCGGCGGACGCCCCCGCCACGATCACCGCCAGCGAGCTGAACAGCACGGTCACCCGCAGGTAGCCGGGCAGTCCGAGGTCGGTCCAGCCGAGGTGCTCCGCGAACAGGTACCACGTCACGGCCCCCGCGGCCGGGACGAAGCACGCCAGCGGCAGCACCACCAGGCAGCGGGCGGCCAGGCGGGGTATCCGCCCGGCCCGGCTGCCGGCCCAGCCGAGCGCCGGCCCGGCGACCAGGAACACCAGCAGCGGCAGCAGGGCCAGGGTCAGTCCGAGGCCGAGCGCGCGGCCGAAACCGTACTCGAACGCCGCCGTGTAGCCGCGGACGAGCAGGCTGCCGCTCCGGCCGGGCACGAAGTTGGTCGTGGTGGCGCTGACGTAGACGATCCGGAGCGTCGGCCAGACGAGGCTGGCGAGCCAGGCCAGGACGGCCGGGGCCAGCAGGATCCAGGGGAGTGCACGTTTCACGCGCGGAGGGTATCGGAACCCGCCCGCGCGTGCCGTGCTCAGATCCAGCCGTCCAGGGCGGACAGGAAGTCGGGAAGGCGTCCGTACCAGACGGTGTGGCCGGCGCCGGCCATCGTGCGGACCGTGAGGCCGGCCCGGGTGAGCCGGTCGACGGCGGCGTCGTCCGGCACGTACTCGCTGGGATCGGCCCTGATCAGCAGCGACGGTACGACCGCGACCGGCGCCAGGTCCCGGCCGACCGCGGAGGCGAGCAGCGTCGCGGTGGAGGTGGTGTCCCAGCGCAGCGCGGCCTCGACCTCGTTGAGCGCGTCCCGTTCCGGCCACGACGGCCGGTCGCGGCGCAGCGTCTCCGGCGTGCGGCTCGCCCGGCGCTTCTCCAGGTAGGCGATCGCGGACTCCAGGCCGTGGCCGCCGTCGTCGAGCCGCTGCGGCGGGTCGACGTAGACCGCGCGGGCCGGCCGCAGGCGCTCCACGGCCGCGGCCAGCACCACGCCGCCCAGCGAATGCCCGATCGCCAGCTCGGGCTCCGCCGGTACGGTGCGCAGCAGCAGCTCGGCGGCGTCGCCCAGGGTGAGGCCGCCGTCCGGCGCGGGGGAGCGGCCGTGGCCGGGCAGGTCCGGCGCGATCACCCGGTAGCCCTTCTCGGCCAGCGCGGGGCCGACCTCGTGCCAGGAGGTGGAATCGGTGATCATGCCGTGGATCAGCACGGCGACGCGATCGCCCGATCCCCATTCGCGGGTGTACAGGATCTTCTTCTCCACCCCCGGAAGATTACCGACGGGTACGGCCGGTGCCGGTCGCGCGGTGCGTCGATCGATAGGAAGATCGACGGGTGTTGTGGACGGCGAACTTCACCCGGTACTTCGTGGCCCGCTGCGTCTCCGTGTTCGGCGACGCGATGCTGCTGGTCGCGTCCGCGCTGGCGATCGGCGCCAGCTACGGCGCGACCGGGATCGGCGTGGTGCTGGCCGCGTGGATGGTGCCGTTCCTCGGCTTCATCCTGTTCGGCGGCGTGTTCGCGGACCGGCTCGGCGCGCGTCCGCTGATGCTCGGCGCGGACCTGGTCCGGCTGACCGCGCAGGGCACGGTCGCGGCGGTGTTCCTCACCGGCGTACCGCCGCTGTGGCTCCTGATCCTCTGTTCCGCCGTGAGCGGCGCCGCGACCGCGATGTACCAGCCCGGCGTGAACGGGATCGTGCCGCTGGTGACGGACGACCCGCAGCGCGCGAACGCCACGATCCGGGTGGCGAACGCGATCGCGGAACTGCTCGGCCCCGCGGTCGCCGGCGTGCTGTTCGGCTTCGCCGGCGCCGGCGTGGTCTACGCGGTGGACGCCGCCACGTTCGCGGTCAGCGCGGTGTGCCTGGCGACCGTGCGGACCGGCCGCATCCCCCGGGCCGCACGCGCCTCCATGGCCGCGGACCTGGTCGCGGGCTGGCGCGAGTTCCGCGCCCGGACCTGGCTGTGGAGCGTGATCCTGGTCTGGGTCGCGTTCGGGATCTTCCTGTTCGGTCCGCTGCTGCCGCTCGGCGCGGTGCTGGTCAGCGGCGAGCACGGCGCGCCCGCGTACGGCTGGATGCAGTCCGCGGTCGGTGCCGGCACCATCCTCGGCGGCCTGGCCGCGCTGCGCCTCCGGCCCGCCCGGCCGCTCGCGGCCGGCGCGGTGGCGATGGCCGGCTACCTGCTGCTGCCGCTGGCCATCGCGCTGCACGGCACGCTGCCGGCGCTGCTCGCCGCGGCCGTGGCGAACGGGGGCGCGTGGGCGTTCTGGTCGGTGATGTGGCAGACCAGCGTGCAGACGCGGGTGCCGCCGGACATGCTGAACCGGCTGACCGCGTACGAGGTGCTCGGCTCCGACGGGAGCCTGCCGGTCGGGCAGGCCCTCGCCGGTCCGGTGGCCGGCGCGGTCGGCGCCGAGCGCGTGCTCGGCGCGTCCGTGCTGGTCGGCCTGCTCGGCTGCGCGGCGCTGCTGCTCACGCCCGCGGTGCGCGGGCTGCGCCGGGCCGCGGAGCCGGTCAGCTCTCCGGCTGCAACGTGAAGCAGTCGTCGCCGTCGTTGCCGCCGCCGGTGTCCGGCTCCCAGCGCAGCGCGGACTCCGCCACCACCAGCTGCGCGTAGGCCTCGCCGTCCTCGAGGCAGTCGTCGTGGTCGCGGCCGACCTGGGCGCCCTCCGGGTCGACCCGCCAGAGGCCGTCGGCGGTCAGCTCCACCCGTACGTCGAAGCCCTTGCCCTTGGTCTGCCGGAAGTGCGCCTGCAGCGGCACCACCCACAGCCCGGACGGCTTGCGCTCCACCTGTGCCTGGTCCCCCCGGTCCCCGGTCTCGTCCCAGGCGTCGACGTAGACGGCCGAACCCGGCTTGATCTGCCGCAGCTCGGAGTTGTCAGTGGCACCGCAGGCACCGAGCACCGGCGTGGCCGCCACGGCCACCAGGAGCACGGAGAGGGTGCGCTTGCCGGCAGACATCTCTTCTTTCGCCCTTCGACGGGGGATCTTCGTGATGCCTGCGACGCTAGACGATCAACGCAATCGGTCACGGTTCCGTGGCCGGCGCGTCATCCATCGGCTCCCGGCTCGAAGAACGGCATGACGCGGTCGGCGATCACCTGCGCGGCGTGCAGCGCGCGAGCCGCGCGTGCCCGGGCCTCGGCGGCGACCCCACCGGCCGGGTCCAGCCGTTGCAGGAGGCGTTGCTGGGCGGCGGCGTGGGACTGCAGCCGCGACACCGCGGTCCACAGCGCCTCGTCGATCTCCTCCACGCCGCCGGGCACCCGCGCGGGGGTCCCGGGCGCGACGTCCGTGTCCAGCGCGTCGGCGATCGCCCCGCCCAGCTTGGCGGCCGGCCAGACCGCCGCCCCCGGGACCCGCGCGAGGGTGGCGCGGGGCATGCCGGGGCTCTGGGCCTCCGCCGGGTCCTGCACGAGCACGATTCCACCGGCGGCGGCCACCGCGGCCGCGCCGTCCGCGCCGTCGTGGAGCCGGCCGGACAGCATGACCGCGATCACCCGGTCGCCGCAGACGCCGGCGGCGCTGTGCAGCAACGGGTCGATCGCGGGGCGGGTGTGGTGGACGAGCGGGCCACGGTGCAGGCGCAGCACCCGCCCGGCGGTCAGGACGAGGTGCTGCCCCGGCGGGGCGACGGTCAGCAGGCCGGGCGTCAGCCGCTGCCCGGACACCGCGTAGGCGGCGGGCAGCGGCCCGGCGCGGGCCAGCACGTCGGGCAGCCGGCCGGCCGCGTGCGACCCGGTGTGAACCACGATGATCACGCCGGCCGGCAGTCCGGCGGGCAGTCCGCCCAGCAGCCCGCGCAACGCCTCGAGGCCGCCGGCGGAGGCGCCGATCACGACAAGGTCACTGCCCGGCATCGCGCAGTCCTCTGCTCGGAATGGTGAGCCGGGCGCCGGTCCGGCACCGGCGCCTGGGGCTCACCCCTCAGACTCCCGCCCCCTGCGACCCGGCGACAGACCACCAAACGATGCCGCTGCCCGTCATTAGCCGCGAAACGAAGGGAAGCGACGGCGGGTCCATTGTGCGAAGAGGTCCGGGGACGCGGCCGACGTCACGACGTCGGCCGCGCCGTTTGCCTTACGGCGGCCCTTCTCCCGACCCGGCGCCGGATGTGGGTGGTCCGTCCGGGGGACCGCTGGAAGCCTGCCCTCCCGGAGCGACCGGCGCGGATGCCGAACGGCGTCGCTCCGGGAGGGGGCGGGGGAGTGTGGTCTGCGAGTGAGCCCAGGTTCGGCCGCGGGAGTCACGAGCTGAGGTCAGGAGGTTGTGCCCTGCGGCACAGAGATCAGTCCAGCCTCCTAGGAAGTCGAGCAGAGGTGATCGTCGCTTGCGGCGGGGGACACGTTCCTCTCCAGCGCCCCGGTCAACCGGCTCATCGTCGGCCGCTGCGGGGCTCGCTGGTGGCGCGCGGCTACGTGCGTGTGCGGGCCGAATACGCGCGGATCACGGGACGTCAGTCGGTATCGGTCGCGGCCAGCACGGCCAGGCACCGGTGGCCCGGTGCAAGGGCGGCCAGACCGATGTCCCAGGCCACACGCTCGAACCAGGTCGTGTCGGCGCTGAAGCCGTGCCAGATGCAGTCCCGTACACGAGCCTCGACGTCGTCGACGGGGTCGCCTTCCGGGCTGCCGGCCAGTGCGGCCAGGGACTGCCAGGCAGCCAGCCGGCCGTAGGCGCCGTAGGCACCGGAGTTGTAAGCCCCTCCCGTGGAGGCCGCGGCGAAGAGCACCTGCCATGCCCGAGCCGGCGGATGGACGGCGACCGACAGAGCGGCCCTCTTCCCTGCTCCGTGCAGACATTCCAGCCCCAGCATCAGCAGCGCGTCCGGGACCGATGCGGCGTCCAAGGGGTCCGCGAGGTCGAACACCCGCGCCTCAATGCGCCCGTTGGACTCTTCGGCCCAGTTCGCCACGGCCTTGGACATAGCTGTGGCGACGGCCCGGGTTGTCGTCTCCTCCGCTGACGGGACACGCGCGCCGGAGATCACCGCCAGCTCGCGGCTCTCCGACGGTCCGTACGGCATCGTGTGACTGCTGCCATGGATGCTGTAGCTCGGCAGATCCGCGCTGGCCTCCAGCTCGGAGAGCGTCCGGGGCAACCAGCCCAGAGGGTGATGATTCCAATGCGGCGACGTTGCCCAACCCGCGATCCCCGGTGTCTCCTCGACGGCCACGCCCCTGAGAATCAGTTCCTGGACCAGGCACGCCCGCAGTTCCTCCGAGGCACGGCCGGTGAACGCCGCGGCCAGGTGCGTGGCCTCTTGGCCGGATGCCAGCAGCGAGGCCGTGTAGCGATCCAGCTTCTTACCGGCGACCTCAGCTGAGGAGACCAGCCGCAGCGCCTGGATGACATTGTCGGGACCAGCGGTGGTGGCGAGCAGCCGAAGCAGATGATCGAAGGCGCTTCTGTACTGCCACATCTGCTTGCTGGAGCCGTACTTCCTGGCGAGAGCGATGCCGAGGTCCGCGGCAAAGGCCGCGTCCCCCTGCGCGACGCGGCTGTCGGCCACCGCCCACACGCCGGTGACGTCCGTCAGGTCCGGCAACTCCGTCACGATCTTCTGTATCCGGTCGACCACGGCCCTGAGCCTACGTATCCGTTGGGCCCGTTCGCCGGGTGCCGGCCTCGGCCGTGGCATCCCGCGACACGGTCAACAGCGGTGCCGGGTGGAGCGGGCCGAGCCGGCGGCGGCCGGTAACCGGTCGGACAGTGAGCGAGGCCGCGCAGCGGCGTGGTGTCCGGGCATGGCTATGCCGGCGTGATGACCCCGCCGGGCTTGATTGATACCGTGACGCCGATCTCTTCGGATACGGCCTTGGCGAGCGCTGCATCTGCCTCGGTTCGGCTCTGGGTGGGCGGGTTGATGTACTCGCCGTAGATGACGATGCCGTCGAAGTCGGCTGAGAGGCCGGCGGTCGAGTTGATCGTGAAGTTGGCGAACAGCCCGTGGCCGCTGCGGCCGTCGAGAGCTTTCTGCCCGCGGGTGATGTCGGCCATGCTGTGCTTGCGTTCCTGGATGGTCACGGTGATACCGAGCTGGGCTGCCTTCTCCGTGACGGCCCTCTGCGTCTGGTTCGCTTCGCCGTGCCAGAGCAGGATTGTGGACCCTGCCTGCGCGTCGTTCACCGAGGCGAGGTAACCGTTCGCGTACACGTCGGGTTGGCCGGCGATCCAGGTGTTCAGGTGGGAGAGCCGGTCTTGCATCACGGCGCTGCCGGGCAGCGTGGCGGGTGCGGGCTCGGCGGTCGCGCTGCCCATCACTCCCGCACCTGCGAGCGTGGCCGCGGTCACCACGGCGGTCGCGGTGAACACCGTACGGCGACGCCACCGCTTTGCTGTCGTGGAAGCCGGCGGGTCGTCGGCTGTCTCGTCGAAGGTCATGTTCTTCCCCTATCGAGGTATGGACCGGGCGGGCCGGCAGATGGCGCTCACCATGTGCCGGCCCGCCCGGGATGAGTCGAGCGTTACGAGCAAGCCGCCCGCCTGGGGTCAGCCAGTCACCGGGCCGGTGCCTGGAATGGTGCGGACGATGGTACGCATGCTGGGGAAATAGACGGTCGCGCGGCAGATGCCGCCGCCGTCGCGGACCGAGCCGCACGGTGACACCGCATCAATCCAGCCTCCTAGGAAGGCCAAGCGGGGTGTGACGCCCGGCGCAAGGGCGGGCTGGTGCCCTCGGCACCGAAGATCACACGACGATGAGCTGCGGATGCGGGTGGCGCAGGAAGTCGTGGTGGGAGATGTCCCAGCCGTAGGCGCCGGTGCGCGCGAACACCAGCACGTCACCCACCCGCACCCGTGACACCGGCACGTCGCGCGCCAGCACGTCACGCGGCGTGCACAGCTCGCCCACCGCGTCCACGGACACGCCCTCCACCGACGGGCGGTCGAACGGCCACGGCCACACCTCGTCGCCGTCCATCGGCATGACCGTGAACGGGTGGCTGTACCCCCACGCGGCCGGCAGCCGGAAGTGGTGGGTGCCGCCGCGCAGGACCGCGAACCAGCGGCCGTGCGTGCGCTTGAGGTCGACGACCTCGGCCGCGTACCACCCGGCGTCCGCCGCCAGCAGCCGGCCGGGCTCGAAGACCAGGTCCACCCCCGGCGGTACGGGCACCGCGGCGAGCCGCTCCCGCAGCACGTTCAGGTCGATGGTGGACGGGTCCGTGTACGACACGCCGAGTCCGCCGCCCACGTTGACGTACCGGAGGTCCAGCCCGTGTGCCGCCGCCGTGGCGGCCGACCAGGTGATCGCGCCGGCCACGAACGCGGCGTAGGCGGTGGCGTCCAGCGAGTTGGACACCGCGTGCAGGTGGAAGCCGCGCAGGTCGACCGCGCGCAGCGGCACCGCGAACGCCTCGTCCAGCGCCGCCTCGTCGATGCCGAACGGGGTGGGTGTGCCGGTCATCCGGTGGCTGCCGTCCGGCCCGGCGACCGCGCGGTTGACGCGCAGCGCGGCGGTGGCGCGCAGGCCGAGCCGGGCCGCGATCGCGTCCAGGCGGCGCAGTTCGAGGATGCTTTCGACGTGGATGAGCGCGCCCGCACGTACCCCGTCGTGGAGTTCTTGATCGGTTTTCGCGGGTCCGCCGAAGGCGATCCGGGTGGCGCCGGCCGCGATCGCGAGCGCGAGTTCGCCGCCGGAGGCGACCTCGAGGCCGTCGGTGGCCGCGGCGAGCGTGGCGACGACGTCCGGGTGCCCGTTGGCCTTGACCGCGTAGAGCAGCGTGGCGCCGGGTGGCAGCGCGGCCCGGACGCGTGCGGCGGCGGAGCGGAGCGCGGCGCGGGAGTAGACGTAGGCGCTGACCGGGCGGTCGGCGTGGCGCAGCGCGTCAGCGGGCGTCATGGAGCGGGTTCCGGACCGGGTGGTGGACGTCGCCGGAGCCGGCGAGGCGCATGCGGACCAGCGCCTTGTGCGGTACGAGCGGCGCGGTGAGCCAGGCGTGGTCGTCGGTGGCCGCGGGCACCGGGCGTGGTCCGCGTCGCAGGCCGTCGTAGGTCTCGTCGACGACCGCGCGGACGCGGCGCCAGGCGGCGGGCTCGTCGAGCGCGTGCGAGCGGGTGAGCTGCACGATGATCTCGCCGAGGTGGGCCTGCAGCGCGGTGTAGCCGATCTTGGCGCGCATGGTGCCGGCGTCGTCGGTGGCGGTGACGGAGCCGGGCCACAGCGGCAGGTCGATGCCGGAGGCGGCGAGGCGGGGCCGGTGCAGGCGCAGGCCGGCGAAGTCGCGCAGGACGAGCCGGTGCGGGCGGCCGTGCCGGAACGTGGGCAGGCAGTTCTGCAGGTGGGCCTCGAGCGCGATGCCGTGCCGGGCGGCGAGCCGCAGCAGCGGTGGCAGCAGCAGCCGGGCGTAGTCCTCGACGAAGTCGAGTGCGCTGCCGGGGTACGCGTCCGCGAGCCCGGCGAGGACGGTGCGGCCGGTGTCCGGGTCGGTGGCGGCGAGCGCGCTGCCCGGTACGACGGTCTCGCCGTCGGTGAGCCGGCCGTGGATGCCGTCGCGGAGGATGGCGGCGAGGTCGCGTCCGGCCGCGGGGACGGCCGCGCCCGCGGTCTCGGCGAGCAGCAGCAGGCGGTGCCCGTCCGGGTCGTCCGCGACGAGCGTGTGCAGCAGCCGGGAGAGCGCGGGCCCGTTCTGGGTGCTGGCCACGGAGATGCTGCGCCGGGTGGAGGTGACCAGGATGTCGAGCGAGACCTTGAGGTAGTGGCGGGTGCCGCCGGGTGCGGGCGGGAGCAGCACGGTGCGCAGCGCGGCGGTGGGTGCGACCGGGATCTCGCCGTCGAGCGGGCGGAGCGTGTCGTCGTCGAGCAGGCGGGCGTGCCGGTGGCGGACGATGGCGTCCCACTGCCAGGCGTGTACGGGCTGGGTGGCGTACCCGGGTGGGGCGTCGGGGAAGCCGGGGTGGGTCACCTCGCCGGTGAGCCGGTCGCGGCGGACCGCGACGAAGCGGAGCGCGGTGCCGGGCGTCTCCAGGTCGTGGGCGAGCAGGTCGGGGACGTCCCAGCCGAGCCGGGTGCGGCCGCACGGGTGCAGGTTGTGCCCGGTGATGGCGAGCCGTTCGTGGGCGAGCGCGGTCTCGTCGGCGTCGGCGGGCCGGATGACGGCGCGGGGGCGGGCGAACGCGACGGCGAGGTTGGCGGTGGCGTCGGCGAGTTCCGCGGCCAAGGCCCAGGCGCCCGTGTCGAGCAGTGCCTGCGGGAGCAGCGCGACCGGGTCGTCGGGGACGTCGGCCGGGTCGGGTTCGACGCGGTCGAAGCCGTGCCGGGTGCCGCGCCCGGCGTGGCGGGCGCGGGCGTCGCCGATGTCCTCGCGGATGAGCGCGCCGAGCAGGCGGGTGCCGACGGTGCGCGCGGCCTCGGGTATCGCGTCGCGGAACGCGGGCAGCAGGGCGGGTGCGGCGGCGGTGAGGCCCGCGGTGGTGTGCGCGATCGCGTCGGTGAGCGTGACCGGGGCGAGGGCGCAGAGGTGGTGGCCGCGCTGGGCGGTGGTCATGCCGGACCGCCCTCGACGTCGCGGTTCCGGCGTGGTCGGCGCTGAGCCGATGATTCGCTCGCAAGCTCGTTCATCGCAGTCCGTTCATGGGGTTGTCGAGGTGGGTCCACACGTCGTCGAGCGGGTCCGCGGCCAGGCGCATGGCGGTGGTGGCCTTGAGCGGCAGCGGTGCGTCGAGCAGCCGGGCGGCGTCGCCGGCCGCGCCCGGCCCGAGCCGGGCGTAGGTGTCGTGGGCGGCCGCGGCCACGTGGCGCCACAGTCGTGAGGGTTCGATGTCGTGGGTACGGGTGAGGACCGCGATCTGTTCGGCGAGTGTGCCGGAGATCGCGGCGGCGAGGAGTTTGGTGCGCAGCTGGTCGGGGTCGTCGGTGCCGAGGTCGCCGTGGAGCGTGGGTACGCCGAGCGAGAAGCCGTCGTGGTCGCGCAGCCGGGCCGGGCTGATCCGGACGCCGCCGAGGTCGCGGTAGAGGAGGCGGGTGGGTACGCCGTCGCGGAGCGCGACCAGCGTGTTCTGCCCGTGTGCCTCGAGTGCGGCGCCGCGGTGCAGCATGACCAGCAGCGGCGGGAGGACGGTGGCGGCGAGCCGGGCGAGGAACGCCTCGGGGTCGCCGGCGAAGCCGGTGTCGATCGCGTCCTGTTGCAGCGCGGGCTGGGCGAGCGCGGCGAGCGGCAGGATGACCTCGCCGGGTGCCTGGCGGGGTGCCTCGCGGGCGAGGTAGGCGAGGCTGCGGCTGGGTTCGCCGTCGACGAGGACCGCGCCGGCGAACGTCTCGCGGAGGATGGTGAGGCCGGACAGGTCGGTGGCGAGCGTGTGCAGCAGCACGGAGACGATCGGGCCGTTGCGGACCGCGGCGGGGGAGACGGTGCGGACGGCGGAGGTCATCTGCACGTCGACCGCGGTCTTGAGGTGCTGGCTGCGGCGGCCGACCGGGGCGAGCGTGCGCAGCGACATGAGCGGGCGGGCGGGCCGGGTGCGTCCGGTGGGGCGCAGCTCGGGGTGCCGGTCGAGGACGTGGTCGCGCTGCCAGGGGTGGACGGTGAGGATCGGGGGTCCTTCGCCGTACCAGCGGTCGTCGGGCACGCGGATCTCGGCGAGCTCGACGATGGTGCGGTGCTCGGGCGCGTACGCGAGGACCTCCTCGGTGGAGAGCCCGATGCGGGTGCGGCAGCAGGGGTGGATCGGGTGTCCGTCGACGACGGACTGTTCGGCGGTGGCGAGCCCTTCCGGGTCGTCGGCGAGCTGTTTCAGCGTCGGGGTGGGGTGGGCGTCGGCGCGGGCGAGCGCGAGGTTGGCGACGGAGTTGGCGAGTTCGGCGCGGAAGCGCGCGTCCATGCCGGTGATCCGCGCGAGGTGGACCGGATCGGTGATCGTCCCGTCGGGTCCGTGGAGGTCCGCGGCCTGCTGCGCGAACGGCGCGGTGGCCGCGCGGGAGCCGTCGAGCGTGCCGCCGCCGGGCAGGGTGACGGTGAGCCGGTCGCCGCGCGGGGTGCGGGCGCCGAGGCCGGGGATCGGTTCGCGGGCGATGGCGCCCCAGAGCCGGGTGAGCACCGCCGCGTGTGCGCCGGGCAGCGCGGCGTCGTAGGCGGCGACCAGGTCGGGCCGCAGCCGTCCGAGGTCGTCGCGGGTCTGTGCCGCGTCCGGCGCGGTCGTGTGCGCGCTTGTCATCGCCTGTTGCCCCCTGTCACCCGTCCCGCCCGCCATTTTCGACCCGTCCCCGCCCGCCGACCCGCGCGGCCCCACCCCTCTCAACCTAGCGTCCTAGGACGCGTTACGGGGTGTGCGCCCGGACACGCCGGCGACGGAAACGCATGCCCATACGGACGGCGCAGAGCGCCGACTGCCCCCAAAAAAAGCAGGTGCTTTGCCTTGGTGCTGGGGTTACTGGCCCGGTGAGGCGAGGTGGACGACGAGCGGGCGGTGGTCGGAGACGGGTACGTCGGGGGTGTCGACGCGCAGGACGCGGCCGAGTCCGCCGGTGTCGCGGGGGTCGAGGAGGACGTGGTCGAGCTGGAGTTGTGGTGCGGGGCTGGGGTAGGTGGGGGTGCGGGCGAGGGTCTTCCAGCGGGTCATGCGGGCGACGACGGCGGCGGGGAGGTTGAGGTCGCCGGTGAGGAGGCGGGGTGCGGGCATGGTGCGCAGGGCGCGGATGGCGGCGCGGAGTTGGAGGAGGTTCCAGCCGGGGACGAAGGAGAGGTGGGTGGTGGCGACGGTGATGGTGCCGCCCCAGGGTGGGGTGATGACGGCGGCGAGGAGGACGCGGGGTTCGTCGCGGATGAGCATGGGTTTGGGGGTGAAGATCGGGGAGCGGACGGGTGCGGCGGGGAGGCGGATGATGCGCCAGCGTTGGACGGGCCAGCGGGAGACGAGGCCGATGCCGTAGTTGGGTTCGTCGGCGCCGTCGTCGTCGTGGGTGAGGGGGCGGAAGCCTTCGCCGGGGGTGCCGACGACCGCGGCGGCGAAGCGGTGGTGGGTGGCGCCGGTGGCGTCGGCGGCGAGGACGGTCAGGTCGAGGTGGTGGCTGCGGGTTTGGGCGCGGTCGACTTCCTGGAGGCCGAGGATGTCGGCGTCGAGGGTTTTGATGGCGTCGGTGAGGCGGGTGGCGTCGACGGTGCCGTCGCGGAGCGAGCGGCCGTGCAGGAGGTTGTAGGTGGCGAGGCGCACTCCTGTCACGGTAAGGGGTGTGTGGTGCCGGTCCCTGGCGGTCGGCGGTGGTGGGCGCGGGTACGGTGGCGTCCGTGCTGGTTAAAGCCCTGTTCTGCATAGCTGTGGTGTTTGTCGCCGGTGCGGTCGCCGGCTGGTGGTTGCGGTCGCGGCGGGGGCTGTAGCGGTGGATGCGGGTCAGATCGCGGTGTTGCTGGTGGCGGCCGCGGCGGCGGGCTGGGTCGATGCGGTGGTGGGTGGTGGCGGGTTGTTGCTGCTGCCGGCGTTGATGATCGCGGCGCCGGGGTTGCCGCTGGCGACGGCGCTGGGGACGAACAAGTTGGCGGCGATCGCGGGGACGGCGACGGCGGCGGTGACGTACGCGCGCCGGACGAAGATCGACTGGTGGGTGGCGGGTCCGGCCGCGGGTGGTGCGGTGGTGCTGTCCGGGGTGGGTGCGGTGCTGGCGGGGAGTGTGCCGGCGTCGGCGTACCGGCCGGTGGTGTTGGGGGTGCTGGCGGGGGTGGCGCTGTTCGTGACGTTCCGGCCGCGGATGGGTGTGACGGCGGAGCCGGAGAAGCGGACGCGGTTGCGGGCGGCGCTGGTGGTGGCGGTCGCGGGTGGGTTGATCGCGTTCTATGACGGGATGATCGGGCCGGGGACGGGGACGTTTCTGGTGTTGGCGTTCACGGCGATCGTGGGTGCGGATTTCGTGCACGCGTCGGCGATGGCGAAGATGGTGAACGCGGGTACGAACCTGGGTGCGCTGGTGGTGTTCGGGTGGGGCGGGAACGTCTTCTGGGCGCTGGGTGCGGCGATGGCGGTCTGCAACATCGTGGGTGCGACGGTGGGTGCGCGGATGGCGTTGAGTCGTGGTTCCGGGTTCGTGCGGGTGGTGTTGCTGGTGGTGGTGCTGGCGCTGCTGGTGAAGTTGTCGTGGGACCAGTGGCTGTCATGATGTGCCGATGAGGCCGCTGCTGATCGACTGTGATCCGGGTATCGACGACATGGTGGCGTTGTTGCTGGCGTGTGCGAGCCCGGAGGTGGAGTTGCTCGGGGTGAGCACGGTCGCGGGGAACGTGGGGCTGGAGTTCACGACGCGGAACGCGTTGGACGTGCTGGCGCTGGCGGGGCGGCCGGATGTGCCGGTGGCGGCGGGTGCGGAGCGTCCGCTGGTGGTGGACGGCCTGGCGGCGCATCGGGGTGCGCACGGTGATTCGGGGCTGGGTGGTGCGCGGTTGCCGTCGTCGCCGGCGGGTGCGGTGGACGCGCATGCGGTGCCGTTCCTGGCGGAGGCGATCCGGGGTGCGTCGGCGCCGGTGACGTTGGTGGCGGTGGGTCCGCTGACGAACGTGGCGCTGTTGTACGCGCTGTATCCGGAGGTGGCGGCGTCGCTGGGTCGCCTGGTGGTGATGGGTGGGGCGATCGGGGCGGGGAACATCACGCCGGCGGCGGAGTTCAACGTGTGGGCGGATCCGGAGGCGGCGTACCGGGTGTTGAGTGCGCCGGGGCTGTCGCGGGTGGTGCCGACGACGATGGTGGGCCTGGACGTGACGTTGCGGACGCTGATCGGGGTGGCGGAGGCGGCGCGGTTGCGGTCGGCCGGTGGTGCGGGGGCGGTGGTCGCGGACGCGATCGCGGAGTATGTGCACGGTGCGCCGGGGGACGGTGGAGTGCCGATGCATGACGCGGTGGCGGTGGCGGAAGCGGTGCGGCCGGGTCTGTTGGAGTGCCGTCCGTGCCGGATCGAGGTGGATCACGGGTTCGGTCCGGGGCGGGGGAACACGCTGGTGGACTTCGGGGGTGTGGGCGCGTCGGTGGCGGTGGGTGCGGATTATGCGGCGGTGGCGGCGTTCGTGCTGGGGCGGATCGTCTGATCGGGGTCCCGTTCGTCGGGTGTGATTCACCTTCCGGCAAGATCCATGTTGTGACTTTCGACGCGACCGACGCGGTCCGCGCGCATCTGCGCCGCGTACTGCTGCACAACAGGGACCTGAAACAGCGCCGGCTGGACCGGATCGCCGCGGTGGAGTCGGCCGGGCACCGGATCATCAGCGGTGGGCGGACGCACGGCGCGCAGTGGAGCCTGCACGATTGGCGTACCGGGGAGACGATCGCCTCGGGTGAGCACGGGATCGACGAGTTCGACGAGGTGCGGGAGCGGCTCGATCCGGGGGACGCGTGGGTGCACATCGACGAGATCACGTTCGATCCGGAGCCGTACCGGCCGATCGACGCGGAGGGGTTGCCGGGCGATCTGGGGATCGTGTTGCAGCAGTGGGTGTCGGGGACGGGGACGAGTTCGGCGGCGTTGGCGGCGTTCGTGGGCTGGCCGGTGGAGCGGGTGGAGGAGTGCCGGTGACCGGGGCGGTTCAGCCGGTGAGGAATTCGAGCGCGCCGAACGTGGGGCGGTAGCCGAGGGCGCTGCCGGCCGCGCGGGAGTCGTAGACGCGGTCGATGCTGGCCGGCAGGCGCCAGCCGCGTTCGCGGAACGCGGCGGCGACTCGTGGTGCCCGGGCGGTGATCACGGCGGGTGCGTCGCGGTGCAGGTCGCGGCAGTCGTCGGGGGTGAAGGGGTAGGGGCCGGCGATGTTGTAGACGCCGGTGGCGCCGTCGGTGGCGGCGGCGAGGACGATCGCGGCGGCGACGTCGTGGACGCCGACGGCGCGGTAGAGCAGGTGTCCGGCGAGCACGTGCGGGCGTTCGGGGAAGCAGCGGGCGATTCTGAGGGTGACGTGCGGGATGGGGCCGGTGGCGATGAGGCGTTCGGCGGCGAGTTTGGTGTCGTCGTAGACGTCGCGGGGGCGGGGTGGGAGGTTTTCGTCGACCCAGACGGCGGCGCTGCGGTCGGGGACGAGGGCGCGGCCGTAGACGCTGGTGCTGCTGATGTAGACGATGCGGCGGACGCCGGCGCGGGTGGCCTCGCCGAGGAGGGCGGCGGTGGCGTCGACGTTGACGGCCCAGAACTCGGAGTCGGGGACGGTGCCGAGGTGGGGTGCGTGGAGGGCGGCGACGTGGACGAGCGTGTCGGTGTCGCGGACGGCGTCGGCGCGGATGCGGGGGTCGCGCAGGTCGCCGGGGACGTCGACCCATCGTCCGGGTGCGCGGTCGGTGCCGCGTACCGTCCAGCCCGCCTTGTCCAGTGCTGTTGCGGCTGCCGTGCCTACCAGGCCGGCCGCGCCCGTGACCACCACTCGCATACGTCGATCATCGCAGTTTCGCCGGGGGTCAGTAGTGCGCCATGAGCCGTCTGGCCGGTCCGTCCACGGTGATTGTGCCGCCGTAGGGGAGGACGTACTGCGGGTCGGTGTGCCCGATCGGTCCGGCGCGCAGCCGTGGCCACATCAGTACGTCGTGTAGGCGGTGGGGGTGCTGCCCGGGTCGTCCGTCTCCTCGGCGTCGGGGAGGAGGTAGAGGCAGACGCAGCACAGGATCCAGATGATGTTGATGAGGGCGATCGCCCAGATCCAGCGCGGGTCCTTGTACCACGGCCGCTTCGGCGGGATGCCGGTCATCACGGGCGGGCGCGGCGGCGGAACCGGGCCTTTGTTGACCATCGGTGGGTGCATCACCGGGGGCGGAGGCGCCTGATGCTGGTGCATGACGGGCGGCGGCGGCTGCATGATCGGTGGCCCGGACGTCGGGTAGGCGGGGCTGCCGGTGGAGCCGGGCCGGAACGGCGGTACGGACACCGGGGCCGGCTGCTGCGCGGGCGTCGGCGCGGGCCCGCCGTGGTAGGCGGCGCCCTCGGCGACGACGGTTTCCGGCTGCTCCAGCGTGGTCGGGGCGATCCCGATCCGGTTGTGCAGCAGGCTGGCGACCAGCGGGATGCGGGAGGAGCCGCCGACGAGGAAGACGCCGGCCAGGTGGGTGGGGGCGAGGCGGGCGGCGGCGACGGTTTCCAGCAGCGTGTCGACGGTGCGGGCGAGGTGGGGGCGCAGCAGCGCTTCGAGTTCCTCGCGGGTGACGTGCGCGGAGATGTCCATCGAGGGTACGTGCACGTCGGCGCTGTTGGCCCGGGACAGTGATTCCTTCGCGCCGCGGACGTCGTCGTAGAGGAGGGTGCGCTGGCGGCGCTGGGCGGCGTCGCGGGGTGCGACCAGCGCGTGCCACAGCGGGTTCGCGCCGGCGTCGTAGGCGCGGCCGAGGTGGTCGACGAGGAGTTGGTCGAAGTCGAGGCCGCCGAGGTCGTGCAGGCCGCGCTGGGCGAGGACCTCGAATCCGCCGGGGCCGGCGTGCCGGACCACGGCGGCGTCGAACGTGCCGCCGCCGAGGTCGTAGATGGCCAGCGCGCGGCCGGGCGCGAGGTGCGCGCCGAGCACGGAGGTGTAGTAGGAGGCGGCGGCGACCGGCTCGGCGATCAGGCGCGGCTGCGGCAGTCCGGCCAGGCGGGCGGCCTCGAACAGCGCGGCCCGGCGCCGCTCGCCCCACTGGGCGGGGTGGGTCATGCGCAGTTCGTCCGGGACGCCGCCGAGGTGGCGGGCGGCCTCCTCGCCGACGCGGCGCAGGACGGCGGCGATCAGTTGCGCGACGGGGATCTCGCCGCCGCCGAGCAGGACCGCGCCGTCGTCGATGCGGCGCTTGGGGTTCGGCTCGAACCGGGACGGGTCGTGCAGCGCGGACCGTTCCGCGTCCCGGCCGGTCCGGATCTGTCCGTTACCGTCCAGGTATACGCATGAGGGCAGCAGCGGCGAGGAGTCGAAGACCAGGGCGCGCGCCGGGCCGTTGTTCGCCCGCACCACGGCCACGGTGTTGGAGGTGCCGAAATCGATCGCCAGGACGCGCATCGGGACACCCTAGAACACCAGCGATCATGAGGGTACGCCGGGACAGCGCGGCGTAACCGTCGGCTTCCCGACGCGGGGTCTGTTCACCGTCCGGTCGCCTGCGCGACGGCCGCGAACCGGCATACTGCGCGAGTGGATCACCCGTACCCGTATCTGGACGCGCCCGTGCCGATCGCGTTCGCGCACCGTGGCGGTGCCGCGGACGGCCTGGAGAACACGGCGGAGGCGTTCGGCCGGTCGGTCGCGCTCGGTTACCGGTATGTGGAGACGGACGTGCACGCCACCGCCGACGGCGTCCCGGTGATCTTCCACGATCCGGACCTGCGGCGCCTGACCGGCCGCCCGGAGCGGGTGTCGCAGCTGTCCTGGGCGGATCTGGCCAGTGTGCGGGTGTCCGGCGCGGCGGCCGTACCCCGGCTGGACGAGGTCCTGCACGCGTGGCCGCGGGTGCGGTTCAACATCGACGTGAAGGCCGACGGTGGCGAGGAGCCCACCGTGCGGGTGATCGAGGCGGCCGGGGCGCGGGACCGGGTGCTGCTGGCCAGCTTCTCCGATGCCCGGCTGGCCCGTATCCGGGCGCTGGCCGGCCCGCGGGTGGCCACGTCGATGGGCATGCGCGCGGTCGCCGGGCTGCGGGTGGCGTCGCTGACCGGCCGGCGGATGCGGTTGCCGGAGTCGGTGGTGGCCGCTCAGGTCCCGGTCCGGTACGGGCGGCTGCCGGTGGTCGACGCCCGGCTGGTGCGACACGCGCATGCGCAGGGCTTGCAGGTGCACGTGTGGACCATCGATGATCCGGCGCAGATGCACGCGCTGCTCGACCTGGGCGTGGACGGCATCATGACCGACCGGCTCGACGTGCTCCGTGAAGTGTTCCGCCAGCGTGGCCTGACCTCCTTGGACAATTCATGACTACTGCGGTGATGACGGCCGGCCGGCGGGAGCGGACCGGCTGGTACTTCTACGACTGGGCGATGTCCGCGTTCTCGACCACGGTCATCACCGTGTTCCTGGGCCCGTTCCTGACCAGCGTCACCAAGGTCGCGGCCGGTTGCGAGCTGGGCGCGGACACCTGCGACCGGTACGTGTACCCGCTCGGCATCGAGGTCGCGCCCGGCTCGTACTACCCGTACCTGGTGTCGCTGTCGGTGCTGCTGACCGTGTTCGTGCTGCCGGTCGTCGGGGCGATCGCGGACCGGTCCCGGCACAAGAAGACGATGCTCGCGGTCACCGGGTTCACCGGCGCCGGCGCCACCATCGCCATGGCGTTCGTGACCGGCGACCGCTATCAGCTCGGCGGTGCGCTGTTCGTCCTCGGCAACGTGGCGCTGGGTGCGTCCGTCGTCGTCTACAACTCGTTCCTGCCCCACCTCGGCGGCCCGGACGAACGCGACGGGATCTCCAGCCGTGGCTGGGCGCTCGGCTACCTCGGCGGCGGCCTGCTGCTGGCGCTGAACCTGGTCGCGCTGACCATGTTCGAGAACCCGGACGACCCGCGGTCGACGCTCGACATCGCGCGCTGGTGCATCGTCTCCGCCGGCGTGTGGTGGGCCGTGTTCACGCTCGTCCCGCTGTTCTGGCTCAAGGAGCGCCCGTCCGTCTCCGCCGTCCCCGCCTCCGGCCGCAACGTGCTCCTCGACGGTTTCGTGCAGCTCGGTCACACGATCCGGCAGATGCGCCGCTACCCGCTGACGCTGTTCTTCCTGGCCGCGTTCCTGATCTACAACGACGGCATCCAGACCGTGATCAACCTCGCCAGCCAGTACGGCACCGAGGAGTTGCGGCTGCCCCAGTCCACGCTGATCATCACGATTCTGATCGTGCAGTTCCTGGCGTTCGGCGGCGCGCTGCTGCTCGGCCGGGTCGCGGCCGCGATCGGCGCCTGGAAGACGGTCCTGGCCAGCCTGGTGCTGTGGACGCTGGTCATCCTGGCCGCGTTCTGGCTTCCCGCCGAGGCACCCGTCCCCTTCATGATCCTCGGTGCCTGCATCGGCCTGGTCCTCGGCGGCAGCCAGGCCCTGTCCCGCTCCCTGTTCAGCCAGCTCATCCCGGCCGGCAAGGAGGGCGAGTACTACGGCTTCTACGAGATCAGCGACAAGGGCACCAGCTGGCTCGGCCCGCTGCTGTTCGGCCTGGTCTTCCAGCTCACCAGCAGCTACCGCATCGGCCTGATCAGCCTCCTGATCTTCTTCGTCGCCGGCTTCGCCCTGCTGCTGTTCGTCCCGGTCCGCCGTGCGATCATCGCCGCCGGCAACACCCCACCCAAGCTCCTCTGACGCCCCCGCCCGTGTCCCGCGGCCGGAAGCGGCCACGCTGCCCGCCGGCCGTGGGACACACGGTCGTTCATCGGCCGTCGAGCCTCGGGTGGTGGCGGGGCACAGATTCCTTTCGCGGCTCCCGGCTTCGCGTGCCCGCTTCCGGCGTGGTCGCGGTGCGAACGCTTCCGCGGGGCAACCTCGCGGCGGCTCCGACCGCAAGGCCGGCATCGTGACTCTTACGCTTCGCCTTCGACCTCGGCGCCAACTGGCTCCAGCAGTACGACGACAACATCCTCGCGCGCCTCGCTGAGAAAACTCGCGGGCCGTCCGACCGCAAGGCCGGCATCGTGACCCTTACGGCCGATCGATCACCGGCCGCGTCGTCACCTTGTGAGCCTGACGCGAGGTTGCCGCTCGGCCCGCTCCCAGCCATCCCCGCCGCGGCCCGCTCCGTGACCGCTGGGGCCGATCTACCGCCGGCCGAATCGCCACACTAGGGAGTCCACCGCCACGACGCGGCCGAATCACCAGCGGAATCAGCGTGACCGATAGGGCCGATCTCCCGTCGGCCACACCGTCGCACGGTGCCTTCACCGCCACGACCGGCGGAGCCACCAGCGGACATCGGCGTGACCGAACAGTGTGAACTCGCCGCCACGATCCGCCGAATCACCGGCGGAAATTAGCGTGACCGATGGGACCGATCTCCCACCGGCCGCGTCGTCACAGTGTCAAGCGGGCATCGGCGTGACCGATCGGCGTGAACTCGCAGCCACGATCCGGCCGAATCACCGGCGGAAGTCGGCGTGAGCGATAGGACCGATCTCCCACCGGCCGCGCCGTCACAGTGTCAACTCGCAGCCCGATGGGGCCGAATCGGTCGTGGAAATCAGCGTGGCACATAGAGCCGATCTCCCGTCGGCCGCCCGGTCACGATCGGGATTCGCGGCCGCGATGGGGTGGATGATCAGGGGAAATCGGCGTGGGGGGTGGTGGCGGGACAGCGTGCGGTGGAGTGGTCACGTTAGGGTGCGAGCGTGCGCATCGTCATTGATCCGGGGGCGGACGAGCCGCCGTACGCGCAGATTCGGGATGCGGTCGCCGGCCAGGCGCGGGACGGGATGCTGCCGGCCGGGACGAGACTGCCGGCGGTGCGGGCGCTGGCCGGGGAGCTCGGGCTGGCGGTGAACACGGTGGCGCGCGCCTACCGGGAGCTGGAGCAGGCCGGGCTGGTGGAGACCAGGGGGCGGCACGGGACCGTGGTCACGGCACGTGCGGCGGGGGCGTCGGCGGAGGCGACGCGGCTGGCGGGGCAGTACGCGACCGCGACGCGCGCGCACGGCGTACCGCCGGAACAGGCTCTTGATCTCGCACGGGCGGCGCTGGGACTCTGACGTGGTCGAGGCGAACGAGACCACGGTGCCGGTGCTGCACTGCGTGTCGCCGGAGGAGACGCTCGCGTTCTGGCGGGCGCTCGGGTTCGCGGTCACCTACGAGCAGACGAAACCGTACCTGTACCTGGCGTTCGAGTGGAGCGGGTTCGCGCTGCACTACGGCGACGCGCCGGACGGCGTCGACCCGGCGCGCGAGACCACCGGCGGGTGCCTCGTCATGGTCGATGCCGTCGCCGCCTACCATGCCGCGTTCACCGCGGCGATGCGCGAACACTACGGGAAGGTGCTGTCCAGCGGGCTGCCGCGGATCACCCGGTACCGTCCGGGCGCGTCCCGGTTCACGATCATGGACCCGTCCGGGAACGCGATCATCTTCATCCAGCGGGACGAGCCGGTGAGCCTGGAGTACGGGGGGTCCAAGAAGCTGCACGGGCTGGCCCGCGCGCTCGACAACGCCCGCGTCCTGCGCGAGTTCAAGACCGACGATCGTGCCGCCTATCGCGCCCTCGAGTTCGGCCTGCGCCGCCACGGAGACACCGCCACCGCGGCGGAGACGGCCACCGCGCTGGCCGTCCTGATCGAACTGTCAGCCGCCCTCGACCGGCCCGAGCGGGCACGGCAGTGGGGCGCCCGGCTCGCCGAGCTGACCCTGACCGCCGAGGAGGAGAACCGGGCCCGCGCGGCGGTCGCGGACCCGTCCCTGCTGGACCCGTGGCGGTGACGCGGCGCCCGGCGCCCGGTCAGCGGGGCCAGCGGGCCATGATCTCGTCGACCGGGGGATCGTCGGCCTCGTAGCTGAAGCCGTGCCGTTCGTACAGGCGGCGGGCCGGGCTGTCCTTCAGCACGGTCAGCCGGATCACGGTGCCGTCGGCGTCGGCCCGGTCCAGCAGCGTGCGCAGCACGGCGGTGCCGATGCCGGTGCCCTGCAGGTGCGGGGCCAGGTAGAAGTGCTCCAGCCAGTGCGCGTCAGCGGCCGGGCGCAGCGCCACGCAGCCGGCCGTGGTGCCGCCGGCCTCGATGACCCAGGTGAAGGCGGCCACGAACCGGTCGCGCATGCGCTGCCGCACCCGGTGCTCGTCGTACCGCCCGAGGCGCTCCAGACCGGGGCGCATCACCACGGCCCGCAGCTCCACCAGCGTGTCGAGGTCCGCCGCCACGGCCGGCCGCATCACCCACTCCGTCATGATCCACAGGCTAGACGGTGGGCCGGGGGGCTCAGCAGCAGGCGTGCTTCTCGCGTACCCCCGAATCGGCCTTGACCACGTAGACCTCCCAGGGCTCGTCGCCGGGGCCGCGCACCCACACCTTGTCCTGCAGCGCGTAACAGCACTCGGTGTCGTTCTCGGCGATCGTGGCCATTCCGGCGGCGGCGAGCCGGGACGAGGCGTCACGTACCGCCCCGGTGGTCTCCACCTCGACGCCGAGGTGGTCCAGCGCGGTCGGCCGGCCCGGCTCGCCCTCGATCAGGACGAGCTTCAGCGGCGGGTCCGCGATCGCGAAGTTCGCGTAGCCGGGCCGGCGCTTGGCCGGGTCGGCACCGAACAGCCTGGCGTAGAACGCGATCGACGCCTCCAGGTCGCAGACCCGCAGCGCGAGTTGAACACGGGACATCAGGCCACCTCCGAGCAGCTTGTTTAGACGTTCCTCTAGACAGCTTGCGCAGCGATTCGACAACTGTCAACCTAGACCGGTGTCTAAGCAACAAGGCTGCTGCGAGCCGCTGGTCAGCGAGGCCCTGACCCAGGACGGCGCCGCCGAACTCGCCCGCGCGTTCAAGACCCTGGGCGATCCGGTACGGCTGCGCGTGCTGTCCCTGATCGCCGCCCGGCGCGGCGACGAGGTCTGCGTCTGCGAGATCACCGACGCGTTCGACCTGACCGGCCCGACGATCTCGTACCACCTCAAGCAGCTGCGCGAGGCCGGCCTGGTCGAGTGCGAACGGCGCGGCACCTGGGTCTACTACTGGATCGTCCCCGCCCGCCTCGGCTGGCTGTCACGGTTCCTCGACCCGGCCGGAGCGCCACGATGACCCGGATCGCCGCGATGACCGACGCGCACGCCGCCCCGGTCCTCGACATCTACCGGCTCGGCATCGAGACCGGCCACGCCACCTTCGAGACCACACCGCCCGACTGGCCCGCGTTCACCACGTCCCGGCTGCCCGGCCACCGGTTCGTCGCCCTCGACGACACCGGCACCGTCACCGGCTGGACCGCGTGCAGCCGCGTCTCCGACCGCTGCGCCTACGCCGGCGTCGTCGAGCACTCCGTCTACGTCCACCCCGCCGCGCACGGCCGCGGCGTGGGAAAGGCACTGCTCACCGCGCTGATCGCGTCCACCGAGGCGGCCGGCGTCTGGACCATCCAGTCCGGCGTCTTCCCGGAGAACACCGCCAGCCTCGCCCTGCACGCCAGCTGCGGCTTCCGCATCATCGGCACCCGCGAACGCGTCGGCCGCCACCACGGCACCTGGCGCGACGTCATCGCCATCGAACGCCGCAGCTCGGTCGTCACCTGATACCGCCGTGCGCCCCCGACTGATCGCGGAGGCCGCCCGCGCCGACGTGGGCGTCGCGTCCGCCGTCCGTACCGGCGGCGGCTGGCTGACGATCGACCGGCCACGTGGCGTCGTCCGCATCCTCGACCCGCTGCTGCGTCCGGTCGCGGAAATGCCGGCCCGGGGACACGTCACCGCCGACGCCACCCGGACCGCCCACACCCACGACGACACGATAACCGTCACGGACCTGCGCGGCCGCGTCCTGTGGCAGCACGCCGAGGCCGGTGTCACCGCGTGCCACCTGGACCGGCGGGACCGGCTGTGGTGGCTGCACCACGCCGGCACGGGCCCGCCGACGATGCTGTCCGCGGCCGACGCACAGACCGGCCGCGCGCTGGGCACGACCAGCCTCGGCGCCGCCTACGGCGACGTCTGCTGGCACGACGACCCGGCCGGCAGATGGATCGGCATCGCCCTGACCCCATCCGATCCAGGTGCGCACCGCGTCAGCATGATCGTCCGGCTGGCCGGCGGCACGCTGACCGTCACACCACTGGCCGAGACGTCGATGACGGGCTTCGCCCGGAGCGGTGGCCGGATCCTGTGCATGCCGCGGTGGCGGCTGCAGGTGCGCGACACCGTCACCGGACGCCCGGTGACCACCCGCACCGCGGACCGGCTCGGCCTCGGCGAGCGAGCCCGTCTGACCGGCGCGTTCTTCGCCGTCACGGACGATCTGGCGATGTCCGCGGTGCGCGTCGACCACCACGCCGAGGAGGAGACGCACGTCCTGCTGTCGGTGCAGACTTTGCAGCCCCGGTCCGTCATCCGCTATCCACACCCGGCCGCGCAGGCCGGGCCGTACCGATCCGGCGAACCCGGCACCTGGCTCACCGTGTCCGCCGATGCGCTCCACGTCTGGCGTGTGGACGGGCCGCTCGACCTCGATCCGCTACCAGGGCAGCTGGTTCTCTTCTGATCGCCCGCGCCCGCTCGCTGAGGCCGGATGCGGCGGTGTCAGGCCGGGGGTGCCCACCAGCGGGCCAGGGCCGCGGTGGCCGGGTCGTCGGAGGATTGCAGGGCCGGCCACGGGTCGCCGGTGAGGGTGGCCTCGCCGGCGTAGTCGAGCAGGTCGTCGGGGGTGACGGTCGGCTCGGCGGTGGAGAGGGGGTCGGTCCAGGCGGCCAGGTCGGCGGGGGAGAGGCCGTCCGCCAGGTCGCCGAGGAGGTCGGGGTCGATCCACGGGGGGCCGTCGACCGGGTCCGGGGTGTCCATGGCGAGGTCGGGCGGGAACGTGTCCCACTGGGCACCCTCGCCGTGGTCGGCCAGGTCGGGGTCGACGCCGACCGGTGGGGTCGAGCCGTAGTCCTCCTCCGACAGCGGGGCGTCGTCAGGATCAAAATCATCAGCGGGTACGAAGGAGTCGTCCGTGGACGGGAGGACCTCCGGGGTGCCGCCGGTGTAGGCGTCGCCGAAGCCCTCGGTCGCGGGCGGGTCCGGCTGCTCGCCGCCGCCGGTGCCGGACGAGTCCGTGGCGTCGCCGGCGTACGCGTCGCCGAAACCCTCGGTGGCGGGCTGCTCGCCGCCTCCACCGGTGCCGGAGACGTCCGCATCGGCGGCGGTAGCCGCAGTCTCGGGGATCTCCCCGTCGGCGGGCGGCAAGTCGGCAGGCGGGGCACCGGCATCGAGCGCCGGGTCCGGCACGCCACCGGCGGGCGCGGACGCCTCGGGCAACTCCTCGTCCGCCGGCGGCACGTAGCCCGCGGTCTCCCCGCCGTCGGATGCCGGGCCCGGCTGAGTTCCGGCGGCCTCGCCGCCGTCGAGCGCCAGGTCCGGCCGAGCCGTAGCGGGCGCAGCGGTCTCGTCGGTGTCCAACGCCGGGTCCGGGCGGGACTCGCCGGCCTCGGAGGTCTCCCCGTCGGCGGGCGGCACGTCGGCGCCGGACGCCGATTCCGGCTGTCCGGTGGGCGCGGCGGCCTCGGGGATCTCCCCGTCGTCGAACGACGGGTCCGGCACGGGCGCCGCCGCCTCGGGAGTCGGTTCGCCGGAGGCATCGCCGGCGTAGAGCGACGAGTCGGCGGCGGCCTGGTCGGCGTCGGACGGCTGTTCGGACGCGGTGTCGTCGGCGCCGGGCGCCGGGTCCGGCGGGACGAGGCCGGGCGGGCCGATCGGATCGCCGAGCGACGGACCCGCCGGTCCCGGCGTCGTCGTGCCCGGCTCGGCCGCCGGCTCCGAGTCACCGAAACCCTCGGTCGCGGCCGGGCCATCGGAACCCGCCGGGTCGGACGACTCGCCGGAGGACGACTCGCCGGAACCGGAACCGGAGCCGGAACCAGAGCCGGAGCCCGAATCGGAACTCTCCGGGTCCGAGACATACGGATCGTCCGCGGCCCCGAAGCCCTCCGTGTACTCGAACGACTCCCCGCCCTCGCCCGCCGACGCGGCGAACGGGTCGTCCTCGCTGAACGGTGCCTCCCCGAAGCCCTCCTCCGCCACGCCGGCGTCCGCCGCCTCGTCCGCGCCGGTGGACCCGGACGGGACCGGCACGTCCTCGAACGACGGCAGGTCGTCGCCGGCCGGGTCGTACGGTGCGTTCGAGTAGAGCGGGGCGCCGGAGTCCGTGACGTCGCCGGTGGTGTCGTCCTCCGGCGGCTCGCCGCCGGGCCAGTCCTGGTCGGTCACGGTGTTCCTCCAGCGGTTGAGGCGGTCGAGGCGGGCGCGGGCGGCTTGGCGGCGGTCTTGACGGCGGCGCTGGCGGAGCTGGGCGCCAGGCCGCGGGTCTTGGCGAGGACCTCGTCGACCTGCTTCACGCGGGCGCGCAGCGCGTCGCGTTCCGCGGTCAGCGCGGCCTTCTTCTTGGCGCGGGTGGCCTTGTCGGTGGCGAGCGCCTGGTCGATCTTGCCGATGTGTTCGTCGAGTTCCTTCAGGCGGCGCTCGATCGCGTCGTCGAGCGCGAGCGTCAGCGCGTACTGCAGGTCGGTGAAGCGGTGCGCGACCTCGTCGGTGAGCGCGGCCCGGGACTCGCCGATGACCTCGCGCAGCCAGACCTTGGCCTGCTGGCGGTCGCCGGCGACGCGGCGCTTGTAGAGGATGAACGCGCCCGCGGCCAGGCCGATGCCGACGCCGACGACCGGCAGCAGCAGGCCACCGCCGAGGACCGCGCCGGCGCCGAGCGCGGACGCGCCGGCCATCGCGCCGCGGCCGGCCATCATCGCGATGCCGCCGGCGGACAGCGCCACCATCACGTTGTCGGTGCCGGCGTCGCGCTGCGGCTTGGTGTTCAGCGCGTGCCCGAGCTGTGCGTTCAGCCGGCCGAGCACGTGCTGCAGTTCGGCGGGCGGGAACGCGTGCGACAGCACCTCCTCGCCGACCTGCCGGAACCGGCGTTCCAGGTCGGCGGAGAGCCGCAGCGACACCGCGTGCAGCGCCGCGTCGATGCTCTGCGGCAGCGCCTCCAGATCGTTGCGCTTGAACTTGTCGAGCCGCCCGAGGTAGTCCTCCTGGATCTCCGACAGCGAGGTGCGCAGGCTGCTGGTGGACTCCACCCGGGCCCGCTGGACGTGCGTGTTCAGCGCCAGGGACCACTGCCGCGAGTCGGTACGCTTGCGCGCCGCCAGCTGCTGCCGCTGCTCCTTGGCGCGCGCCGCGTCGGCCGGGTCCGGGTCGGTGGAGGTCATCTGCTCGCCCAGCGCCAGGTCCCGGCGGACCATCTCGGAGCGGATCGCGCGCAGCAGGTTCGCCCGGTCGAGCAGCCCGCGCCGGCCGGCGACCTGCCGCAGCGCCTTGGCCAACTCGTCGATGCGGGCCTCCTTGGCCAGCTCCGCGGCGACCTCCGGCGGCATCTGCGCGGCCGTCTCGGCCAGCCGGGCCGAGACCGGGAACCACGGCGAGTTGCCGAACCGGGGCGCGTGCGTCTTCAGGTGCGCCTTGTCGTCGGCCAGGATGGTCCGCCAGCCCGGGTACGCATCCGTCTTGGTCAGCGCGAACATCACCAGGTTGACGCGCTTGGACGCCTGGATGAGGAAGTCCAGCTCCGGCTTGGACAGCGGCGACGACGCGTCCACCACGAACAGCAGCGCGGTCGCCTGCTCGGCCGCGGCCAGCGCCACCTCCGCGTGCGCGGGATCGAGGCCGCCGGTGCCGGGCGTGTCGATCAACGTCAGGTGCTGCAGCAGCGGCGACGGGTAGCCGATCCGGATCCGCCGCGGCGGGCGGGCGCCGTCGGGCAGCACGCCGCCGGCCGTACCCCAGGTGACCAGGCCCTCGATGCCGATCTCGACCGGGTGTTCGTGGCCGGGCTGCCAGGCGCGGGCCTGCGGCGTGGGTGCCTCGGTCATCTCCAGGTACGCCGAGGTGGAGACCGCGACGTCGACCGGGGACAGGCCGGGCGCCCCGATCAGCGCGTTGACCAGGGAGCTCTTGCCGCGCTTGGTCTCGCCGACGATGACGATGGCCGGCTTGTCCGACTCGCGGCGGGCGAGCACGTCCAGGTCCGCGGCCGCGTCCGGCTCGACCGAGCGCAGGTAGGCCAGGGCGCCGTCCGCGGTCGCGGCGAGCTGCCGGGCGAGCGCCTGCGCCGCCTCGGCGTTGCTCGGTTTCGGCGCGGTCATCGATAGCCTCCGTGGTCGCGGGGGTACTGGTGCGGCGGGCCCGGCGGGAGGTGGTGCGGCGGGCCGGGGTAGCCGGGAGTGTAGGGGCCGGGCGCTCGGCCGTACCCCGGTGGCGGGGTCTGGGGTGGGGGTTGGTGCTGCCACGGCTGGCCGGGTGCGGCGCCGGAGACCGGGTGCGCCGAGTTCTGCCCGCGGATCTGCTGGGCGAGCAGGAAGAAGCCGCGGTGCGCGACCTGGGCGACGCGCGCCTGCGCGGGGCTGGCGCCGGCGACCGCGAAGACCCGCCACCGGTTCGCGGCGGCCAGCGCGGCCTGCGCGAGCTGCTCCACGTGCGCCTGCGGCATCTCCAGGATCCAGGCCGCGTCCGTGGTCAGCGCCAGCCGGGTCAGCTCGCGCTCCATCTGCTCGGGCAGCGCGACCGCGCCGGAGGTGACCGACTGGGCGGCCTCCAGCAGCCGCAGCCGATGGTATTCCGGCTGCTGGAGCACCCGCTCGATGGCGTCGCGGAGGACCTCGCGGTCCTGCTGGGCGCCCGCGTGCCCGGCGAGGCGCTCCAGGCTCGACAGCGCCCAGGCCGCCTTGATCGCGTCGGTGCGCCAGCGGAACGCCTGGTCGAGCGTGTTGCGCAGCCGGGCGAACCCGGAGGCCTGCAACAGCAGCCGGACCAGTTCGCCGGAGCCGAGGTCCGGCTTGGCCGCGAACTGGGCCAGCGCGAAGCCGATGCCGTACAGGTCGAGCAGGCTCAGCAGCCGCTCGCGCTGCGCCTTCGACACCGGGCAGGCGCGGTTGATGAACAGGTCGACCGAGGCCATCAGCACCATGCGCTCGGTCTGCGACAACCCGGCGAGGGTACGCAGC
Organism: Catenuloplanes atrovinosus; assembly: GCF_031458235.1. Taxonomy (NCBI): domain Bacteria; kingdom Bacillati; phylum Actinomycetota; class Actinomycetes; order Micromonosporales; family Micromonosporaceae; genus Catenuloplanes; species Catenuloplanes atrovinosus. The sequence goes on from NZ_JAVDYB010000001.1 coordinate 3,034,609, forward strand.
GCCTCGCAGTCGGCCGCGGTCAGCCGCCCGGCCTCGGTCGTCTCGGCCAGCAGGCCGGCGATCGGCACCACCTCGGAGACCACCCGGCGCAGCACGCCGGCCTGGTCGGAGGCGAGCGGCCCGGCGACCGGCCACGGGTCCGCGCCGCCGGCGACCAGCTTGTCGACCTTGTTGAACAGGCCGATCGAGTTGATCGGGTTGCCGGACAGCCGCGCGGACACGGACTGGAACGTCGACAGCGCCGCTATGTCGTCCGCGCGCACGGCCTGGGTGAACACGTACAGCACGGCCTCGGCGCCGGACACCGCCGCGACCGAGTCGTCGTCGAGGTCGTCGTCGAGCGGCGCGTTCGGCCCGGCCGTCACCTGATCGGGTGTCAGGTACGCCTCGGACGCCGCGGAGATCGACTGGTTGGTGGAGGACAGACCGGGGGTGTCGACCACGGTCAGGTCGCGCAGCCGGTCGCTGGTCAGCGTCACGTCCACGAACGCGATCTCCTCGCGCGGCACGCCGAGCTGCATCGGGATCATGCCCGACTCCTCCAGCGGCCGGGACACCCGCGAGCCGTCACGGCGGACCACGTCGAGGCGGTCGGCGGTGCCGTACCGGAACTGGGTGACCACGCGCGTGCACTCGCCCACCGCGGTCGGCGCGACCCGGCGGCCGACGAGCGCGTTCACCAACGTCGACTTGCCGGCCTTGAGCCGGCCGGCGACCGCGACCCGCAGCGCCTCGTCCAGCCGGCGGCGGACCGCGAGCACCTGCTGCGCGCTCACCGGTGACAGGCGTGGACCCACCTCGTCACAGAGCGCGGCGACCCGGTTGGTCAGGGGACCTTGCACCACGATTGGTCAGCCGCCCGTCTTCTCAGCCACAATGGCAATGTTGCGGCGGTCGTCCCTCACCATCGCTTGGTCGATCCCTCCCGGCAGAGCGGTGGAGAGCGTCTGTGACACCCTCTAGTTGCGTGGCCCAAGACTATTAGGCCCTACGGTACGAATATCCTGCCGGCGCAGGATCCCATGTTCGTGCCACCGTGCAACCGGCAGCATGGGCGGTGGCAGCGAGCTGGTGGGGGAGGACCCTTGCACGAGACAGAGTCAGCGGAGCAGGCCGGCACGCATGTGATGCTGCCACCGGACACCCGGGACGCGGCACCCGACGTGCTCTCCGAGGCACAACGGGCACTGGCCGAGCCCGGGCTGGTGGTGCTCACCGGCGGGCCCGGCAGCGGCCGCACCCGGCTGCTCGCGCGGCTCGGTGAGGCGTTCTCCGGCCCGGTGTTCGCCGGCGGCGGCCTGGCCACGCTCCGTGACGTGCCCGCGTTCGCGCTGACCCGGGCCGTGCGGGTCCGGCTGCCCGGGCACGACGCGCCGCTGCTGGCCGAGGCCGTGCGCGCCCGCGTCCGCGGCGGCCTGCTCGTGCTCGACGACCTGCAGTGGGCCGACCCGGTCACGCTCGCCGCGCTGCCGCTGATCGCCGCGCACACCCGCGTCGCGGTCGCGCTGCGCACCCCGCACCGGGTCCCCGGCCCGGCCCTCGCCGCGCTGCGCGCCGCCGCCGCGGCCTGGCTGGCCGTGCCACCGCTGACCTCGGCCGAGGCGTCCGCGCTGGTCTCCGGCGTCGCGCCCGGGCTGGACCCGGCCGCGGTCGCCGCCGTGGTGAGGCAGGCCGGCGGGTCCCCGCTCGCCTGCCAGGCGCTCGCCCGGCACGCCCAGCAGACCGGCGGAACCGGCGACGACGCCGGCGACCTGCGGCACGCGATCGCGGGCGCGCTCGCCGACCTGACCCGCCCGGCGCGCACCGCCATGGCCGCGCTCGGCCTGCTCGGGCGGCCCGTCCCGGCCGCGCTGCTCGGCTCCGGCGCGGCCGAGCTGGCCGACAACGGGCTGATCGCGTCGCTGCCGTCCGCGATCCCGGCCGGCGACCCGGTCGAGTCGATCACCGGAACTCTTTCTGTCGTATCCGCGACAACCCGGCCGACCCGGGCGGACCTCGGGATGGTCGCGGCCGTCTCGCCGTACGTGGCCGAGGTCGCCGCCGGCATGCTCGACGCGGACGCGCGTGCCGCGCTGCACCGCCGCCTGGCCCGGCTGGTCCCGCCGCGCGAGGCGGTCCGGCACCTGGCCGCGGCCGGCGACACCGACGAGGCGTACCGGATGGCGGTCTCCGCCGCCCGCACCACGAACCGCGCCGGTGAGCGCGCCGAGCTGCTGCTGCTCGCCTGCCGGCTGCCCGGCGCCGTGCCGGACGCCGAGGTCCGGGTCGCCGCCGCCCGCGCCGCGCTCGCCACCGGCCAGCCCGCCGCCGCCGCGGCCGTGCTCGCGCCGCTGGAGCACGCGGTCGCCTTCGAGTCCACAGTGGTCGAGGCCCGGGTGCTGCGCGCGGAGGCGCTGCTGCAGGCCGGCGACCTCGACGGCGCCCGGCACAGCGCGGCCGGAATCCCGGCCGTGCTCGCGCCCGAGCTGCTCGCCGCGCGGGACCGGGTGCTGCTGCTGACCGACCTCGCCGACGACCCCGCCGTCGCGGTCGGCACCGCCGCGTCCGTGATCGCCCGGCACGGCGAGCAGCCGGCCCACACCGGGCTGCGGGCCGCGCTCGCCGCGGTCGCGGCCGCCCGCCGCGCGTACGGCTGGGAGAACGCGCTCGCGTCCGCCACCGCCGCGGCCGGCGACGCCGGGGACGCGCTGACCGCCCGCTGGTCCGCGTGGGTGCTGGTGGAGACGCTCGCGGCGGACGGCCGGCTGCCGGAGGCCGCGCACCTCGCGCAGGTCGCGGCCGGCGCCTGCCAGGCCGACCTGGCCTACAGCTGGCAGACCCGGTTCGTCGCGGCCGGCCTGTGGGCCGCCGCGCTGCGCGGCCACGCGGTCACGGCCGTGCCGGCGCAGGCGCCCGCGCGGGCCGAGCCGGCCATCCCCGCGTTCGGCGCCGGACTGCCGTCGCCCGGCCAGCCGCCCCGCGGCGTCGCGACCGTCCCGGCGCAGCCGGCCGCGCCCAGCGTGGTCGAGCCGGTCCTGGCCGACCTGGTCGTGCACCGCGCCGGCGACCTGATGGACCGGTCGCTGCCCGCGCTCGCCCGCGCCTACGCCGCCGCCGCGGCCGGGCTGGTCGAGGCCGACGCCGGGCTGCTCGGCGCCGCCCGCGCCCGGCTGGACGCCGCGCCCCGCACGCCGGTCGCCGGCTGGGTCGCCGCCGAGATCGCCTGGCTGGACGGGCAGCCGGACCGGGCCGCCGGCTGGGACCCGGACACCGACCGGATCCCGCTGCTGTCCGGCCTGCACCGGATCACCGCGCGCTGGGCCGCACTGGACGGCGCGCCGATCGACGTGACCGGGCTGGAGTCCGCCGCCGGCGGCCCGACCGCGATCCACCAGACGCTGTCCGCGTGGGCCGCGTCCTCGGCCGCGGCGCCGTCCGCGTTCGCCGCGTCGGCCGCCGCCTGGTCCAGCGTGGTGCTGCGCGAGCAGGTCCGCTGCCTGATCGCGCAGGGCCTGCACGAGGACGAGTCCGACCTCGCCGTCCGCGCGCTGCTGACCGCGGAGGACCTGGCCGAGCGGGCCGGGCTGGTGGTGCTGCGCGGCCGGGCCCAGCGGGCGCTGCGCCGCCACTCGGTGCGCCGCGACATCCGCGGCCCGCGGGCCGGCGACGAGCTCACCGCCCGCGAGCAGCAGGTGATGCGGCTGGTCGCGGCCGGTGACCCGACCCGCCGGATCGCCGGTCAGCTCGGCGTCTCCGCGGAGACGGTGGAGACCCACATCCGTTCCGCCATGCGCAAACTCGGCGCCCGCACCCGTACCGAGGCAGCGGTCCGCGTCCGAGAGGCGCTGATGTCGTGACCTTCACGGAGACGCCCCGGTACGTGCTGCCCAGCGCCACCGACGCCACGGTGGTGCTGCGGCGGCTGGCCCGCGACGGCTGGACCACCCGGGAGGGCTTCGCCCTGCCCGAGGCCGGCTGGGACGTCACCGGCAACAACCTCGTGCTGTTCGGCCGCGTCTCCGACCTGGACACCGTCCAGCTCGTGGTGCTCGCGGCCGCGCGCGGGGCCGGCGTCATCGCGATCACCGACGCCGGCGGCGACGTCGGGCGCGCGCTCATCGACGACCTGTCCCGGCTCGGGCCGGTCCGCCGCGACACCGAGACGCCCGCGGTCCCGGAGACCGGCACCGTCGAGCAGCTCGCCCCGGAACAGCGCGCGCTGCTGGAGCGCCTCGCCAACGGCGAGACCATCGCGGCGGCGGCCGCGGCCGAGTTCATGTCGCTGCGCACCGCGAACCGGCGGATCGCCGAGGCCCGCAAACTCCTCGGCGTCCGCAGCACCCGGGAGGCCGTGATGGCCTACCTGGAGAGCAAGGACTGAGGCCGCAGCCACAGCACCGCCACGCCGTAGACCGCCACCATCGCCATGTCCACCGCCGCGACCAGCGCGGGCGCGTCCGTGGCGGTCTCCTCGCTGCCCAGCGCGCCGATCGCGGCCCCGGTCACCAGCGCGGCCAGGTTGCCGACCGCGTGCAGGACGATCGCGGCCTCCAGCCCACCGGTGCGCACGGTCAGCACGGCCGCGACCACGCCGAAGAAGATCAGGTCGGCCATGCCCCACGGCGTTCCGTACCCGTGGACCAGCCCGAACAGCACCGACGACACCACGATCCCGGGCCACGGCGACCGCGTCCACGACCCGAACGCCTGCACCAGCCAGCCGCGGAACAGATACTCCTCGCCCGCGGCCTGGAACGGCACCAGCACGGCCACCACGGCCACGCCGAACAGGAACCGTTCCCAGCCCACGAACACGGCCTCCGCACCGGTGCCGGGCAGCAGGAACAACACCGCGTACATCAACCCCACCGCCGGTACGGCCAGCAGCACGCACCGGCCCAGCCAGCCCCACCGCAGCCGGCCGGCCACCGACGACACCGTGCCGCCCGGCCGCCGCTGCGTCCACCGCGCCACCAGCATCACCACCGGGATGACCAGGCCCAGGCCGAGCAGCCCGACCGCCAGGTCCAGTTCGTCGCCGAGGACCGGCCAGCCGTACTCGTCCTGCGGCAGCCCCAGGCTCAGGCCCACGATGCCGGCCACGATCATCGGGCCGAGCGCGGCCGCGAACGCGCCGGCCAGGACCAGCAGCGTGCCGACCAGCGGCCGCCACCATCGGTGCCGCTCGGTGTGCGCCAGCCGGTGATACGGGACCGGGACCGTGACCTGCTCTGGCGCGGGAAGCGTCGTCGTCATGCCGTTCAGCATTCCGGCCGCGGCGGGCGCGCTCATCGGCCGCGATCACGAACCCGGTCTCTATCTCCGGGTAGAGAGACCCCTACGATGTGCGGCGATGAGCCCGAAGCGCACCGACTGGCTGCTGCCGCTGGCGCTCGGCGCGGTGCAGCTCGGCCTGTGGCCCGGCGCCGTACTGTTCCGCCAGCCGCCCGCGGTGCTCGCGCTGGTCCTGGCCGCCACCGCGGCCGTGGTCGCCGCGCTCGGCTTCCGCCGCGTCCGGCCGGTCACCGCGCTGATCGCCACGCACCTGGCGGTCGCGTCCGCGCAGTGTGGCGTCGCACCGCTCGGCGCGGACAGCGACTCGCTCGTCGACGTGCTCACGGTCGCCCCGCTGATCGCGCTCTTCTCGGTCGCGGCCTGGACCGGCGTGCGCACCACGCTGATCGCCGCCCCCGCGCTGACCGCCTCCACCGTGGTCGTCAACACGCTCACGCCCGGCTACTACGCGGGCGAGAGCGGCGTCGGGCTGGCGCTGCTGGTCGCCGCGGACGCACTGCTCGCCGCGCTGATCGCGCTGCTCGGGCACCGCCGGCAGGCGTGGCGGCGCGGCCGGGAACAGGCCCGCCGGCGGCTCGCCGAGACCGAGGCGGCCCGCGCCGAGGCCGCGCGCGGCGAACGGCACCGGCTGGCCCGCGAGCTGCACGACGTCAGCGCCCACCACCTGACCGCGATCGTGGTCACGGTGACCGCGGCGCGCCGGCTCGCCACCACCCGGCCCGAGTTGGCCGCGGACGCGCTGACGTTCTCGGCGCAGGCGGCCCGCCGTACCCTGGACACGCTCGTCGATCTGGTCGCGGTGATGCGGTCCGCGGACGCGGCCGGTGACCTGCCCGCCCGGCTCGCCGGCCTCGGCGCCGAGTTCCAGCGGCTCGGCCAGCCGGTCACGCTGGACCTCGCCGCGCCCACCGCGGTCCCGGCCGACGTCGCGGACGCGGCGTTCGCGATCGTGCGCGAAGCCCTGACCAACACCATCCGGTACGCACCCGGCGGCGCGGTCACCATCCGGCTGGCCGACGACGACGGCGCGGTCGGCGTGACCGTGACCAACGGGCCCGCCGCGCGCGCCTCCGACGCGGACGGCGTCGGCTCCGGCAGCGGACTCGCCGGCGCGCGCTCGCGCGCGGAACAACTCGGCGGCACGCTGACCGCCGGGCCGGACGGCGCCGGATGGCGGGTCGCGGCCCGGCTGCCGGTCGCCGCCGCGGGCGCGTCACCGCCGTCGCGGCTGGCCCGGGCCTGGCAGGAGCGGGCCGCGTCGGTGCGCGGATACCTGACCGACGCGCTGATCGCGGTCATCCTGGCGCTGGGCGGCGTGGCGGTGCTGCTGGTCGACCCGGCGCTGACCACGGGCGGGTCGCGGCCGGCCGGGTTCGCGGTCGCGGCGCTGATCGTGGCGCACACGGTGCCGCTGGTGTGGGCGCACCGGGCGCCGTGGTGGGTGCTCGGCGGGGTGCTCGCGGTGCTGGCCGGGTGGGCGATCGTGGCCGCGACCGGCGTGCTGCCGGCCGGATCGCTGAGCGTGCTGACCGTGGCCGGGTTCGCGGAGGTGTACGCGGTCTACGCGGTCGCGGCACACGGGCGCGGGCGGGCCGCGTTCACGTGGCCGGCCGCGCCGGCGACCGCGGGGGTGCTCGGACTGGCGATCGCGGTGGGCGTCGGCGCGGATCTCGCCCGGTCCGGCGACGCGCCGGAGGCGGGCCCGGCGGAACTGGTCGCGCTGACGGTGGTGCTGGGCGGCTTCGTGACCGTGCTCCTCGCCGTGCCGATGCTGGCGGCGTGGATCGTGGGCGCCTCCTGGCGGCGCCGCCTGACCCGGCTGCGCTCCCGGGAACGCGACGTGGTCGCGGCGGCGGCGGCATCGGCGGCGGGGGAGGCACTCGCGGAACGGTGGCGGATCGCGGCGGAGCTGCGGTCGACGGTCCTCGACCGGGCCACGGCGGTGTTGACGGCCGCGTCGCCGCCGGTCCCCGCGGTTCCGGGCGTGCGGAACGCCGCGCTACCGCCGACGTCGGGCGTGCCGGGCGGCGGGAGTCCCGCGTCGCCAACGGCTTCGGATGTGCCGGGGCATGCCGTGCCGCCGTCGGGTTCCGGGACGCCGGGTGGAGGGACCGCCGCGCCGGGCGCGGGGGCCGCGGTGTCGCAGCCGGTCTCCGGGGAGCCGGGCGCGTCTCCGGTGGCATCCGGCGTGCCGGGCGCCGGGATCGGGGCAGCGGTCGACGGTGACGTACCGGACGGCGGCGCCGGCGGCGGTACCGCGACGGGCCCGGCGGACGGCACCGCGGCCCGGCTGGACGCGGTCCTGGAGGCCGCCCGGGCGACGCTCGCCGCGATGCGGGAGCTGCTGGGCAGCCTGCGCGGTGGGGCCGGCGCCGGGGAGGCGGAGACCGCGCCGCAGCCGACCGCCGCGCAGATCGGCGCGCTGTGCGAGGCGCAGCGGGCCGCGGGCCGGCCGGTCCTGCTCCGGTACGCCACACCGCTGCCGGAGCTGCCGCCGGGCGTGGACGTCTCCGCGTACCGTCTGATCGAGGCCGCCCTGGCACTGCCCGGCGCCGGACCGCTGGAGATCGTGATCGGCGTGACCGGCGGCCTGCGGATCTTTTTGAACCGAATTCCGGTGCTGACCGACGCGCGCGTCGCCGCCGGGCTGCGCGGCCGGGTCGACGCGGTCAGCGGCGCGATGACCGTGCACCCGGGCGGCGAGACGGAGATCTGGCTGCCGCTGGCGGCCGCGAGCGAGGAGGTGCGGTCATCGCCGTACGCGTGATCGTCGTCGACGACCAGCCGATGCTGCTGGCCGGCTTCGTCGCCATCATCGACGCGGAGGACGACCTGGAGGTGGTCGGTACGGCCGCGGACGGCGCCGCCGCGGTCGAGCTGGCCGCCGCCGCCCGCCCGGACGTGGTCATCATGGACATCCGCATGCCGGGCATGGACGGCCTCGCCGCCACCCGGCTGGTGACCGCCGGCGAGCAGCCGCCGAAGGTGCTGGTGCTGACCACGTTCGACCTGGACGCGTACGTGTTCGAGGCGCTGCGCGCGGGCGCGTCCGGCTTCCTGCTCAAGGACGCCGACCCGGAGGAGTTGCTGTCCGCGATCCGGGTGATCGCGGCCGGGGAGGCGCTGCTCGACCCGGCCGTGACCGGCCGGCTGATCGCCGCGTTCGCCGCCGGCGGCGGCCCGGTGGCCGGGGAGCCGCCGGAGCTCACCGGTCTCACGCCACGCGAGCGCGACGTGCTCACGCTGATCGCCGAGGGCCTGTCGAACGCCGAGATCGCGGATCGTCTGGGCGTCGGGGTCGGCACCGTCAAGACCCACGTCAACGCGCTCTTCTCCAAGATCGGCGTGCGGGACCGGGTGCAGGCCACCATCCTGGCGTACGACGTGGGCCTGGTCCGGCCGCGCCGCTAACCCGCCTGGCGCAGCACGCAGGTCACCATCGGCAGGACGAACGCGCCGCGCGCGGTCTCCGGCCGGGACGCCAGGAACGCGCGCATCCGCCGGAGCGTGTCCGCGCGCTGCCGTTCCGGCATGACCAGCATGCCCGCCCGGGTGGCGAGCGTGGCCACCAGCGAGTCCGCGGTGCGGCGCTGCCCGTGCGGGAACTCGGCGCGGCGGGCCGGTCCCAGCCCCGGTACGGCCAGGCCGGCCGTGGCCGCGCGCCAGCCCGCCGGCGTGTCCCGAGGGCCGACGGCGGCACTCCCGCCGGCCCGGGCCAGCCCGGCGACCCACCCGGCCCGGTCGTCGAGCACGTTCCACAGCCCGGCCAGCACGCCGCCACCGGCCAGCACCCGGGCGATCTCCGGCCCGGCGACGGGCAGGTCGAACCAGTGCATGGCGTTGCCGGCCACCACCGCGTCGACGGACGCGTCCGGCAGCGGGATCGCCTCCGCGCGCCCGGGCAGCGCGGTGACGCCCGGCAGCGCGCGGCGCAGTTCGGCCAGCATCGCCGGGTCGGGTTCCACCGCGGTGACCCGCGCGCCGGCCGCGACCAGCGCGGCGGTGAGCTTGCCGGTGCCGGCGCCCAGGTCGAGCACGCGCGGCCCCGGTGCGGCCTCGATCGCCCACCGCACCGCGGCCGGCGCGTAGTCCGGGCGGTGCCGCGCGTACGCGGATGCGACCGCCCCGAACGCCAGCGCCTCCTCCATACCGCGACGGTAGCCCGGGCTCAGTCGATCGGCAGCGCCAGCGTGTAGAGGCCGGGGGACGCGTCCCGGTACTGCCCGTCGCCCGGCACCGGCGGGAACCCGCGCGTGGCCTGGCCCAGCCCGCGGAACTCCAGCGGCGTCGTGGTCTTCCCGCCCTCCGTCACGTCCACGGTGAAGTAGCCGATCGACCCGTCACCGTTGAGCTCCGCGCGGAACGTGGCGTTTCGTGCGGCGGGGCTGTCGTACCGATCGGGCACGATCGCGGTCAAGTCGACCGTGCCGGTGATCCGGCTGACGGTCTGCCGCTGCGCGCCGGTGACCGCGGCCGCGACCCGGTCCGGCGTGACCGCCAGCGCGTCGATGCCCTCGGTGATGGCGGCGGTCCGCTTCGGGTCGAACCGCACCCAGGTGCCGACCCGCTGCTCCTCCGGCACCGACCCCGGCGGTAGCTGGCTCGCGTCGAACCGGGTGAACAGGTTCCCGCCGACCCGGTACGACTCGATGACCAGGGCCCGGTCGTCGTCCGTGACCGTGATCGACAGCGTGGACAACGTGGTGTCCGCGGCGTGGTCGCGCTGGACCCGGACGGTCGCGGCGAGTTCCTCGTACGTGACGGAGTACCTGGAGGTGCCGCTGTTCAGCGGCGTGAACGCGGCGACCACGACGGCCTTCGCGTCGGAGGACGGGGACGGCGAGGCGGCGGAACCGGCGTTCTCCGCGGCCGCACCGGCGCAGCCGGCCAGCGTGAACGACACCGCGATCGCGGCGATGGACTTGCGCATGTGTGGGTCACACCCGTCGGCGAGAGGGGGAGGAGAGGGAAGCGCGCAAGATCCTAGTTGGTCCACGCACGGGTGCTGAGCACCAGGCGGTAGCCGTCCGGATCCGCGATCGTCACGCCCCACCGGTCCCAGTAGTCGCCCTGCGAGACCCGCCGCCCGCCGGCCGCGACCAGGCCGGCGACCAGGGCGTCGCCGACCGGCCCGTCCAGGTACAGCACCAGCAGATCCTCCGTGCCCGGCGCCGGCTCCCCGGCGACCAGCTCCAGGTGCCACGCGGCACCCGGCGCACCGACCATGAGCAGTTCCTCCTCGCGGAACAGCACGTCCAGGCCCAGCCCCGCGGTCCAGAACCGTTCGGCGTTCGCGAGCGATCGCGTGGGCCGGGCGATCCGCAGGTGCGCGTCAGCGATCATGCCGCGGAGTCTGCGACCTGAACCCCGGTCGAGGTCAACCGCGGTGCAGGGTCTGGGACGGGGTGCGGCCGTAGGCGGCGCGGTAGTGGGCGGTGAAGCGGCCGGGACTGGCGAAGCCCCAGCGGGCCGCGATCGCCGCGACCGTGGTGGTGCCGGGGGTGGAGACGGTCAGGTCGTGGTGGGCGTGGGCGAGGCGGACGCGGCGCAGGTAGGCCGTCGGGGTGGTGCCCAGGTGGCGGCGGAACCCGAGTTGGACCGCGCGGATGGTGACGTGCGCGGCGGTGGCGATGTCGGCGAGGCCGATCTCGCGGTGCGCGTCGGACTCGATGTAGGCGATGGCGCGGCGTACCGCGGCGGGGTGTGCGTCGTGCCGGTCCTCGATCGTCGGGTCGTGCAGCGCGGTGCTGGGGAAGACGGTCAGCGCGGTCGCGGCGAGCAGGCGGCTGACCGCGTCGGCCAGTAGCGGTTCGGTCGCGGCGGTGGCGGCGTTGTGCCGGGCGAAGTCGTAGGTCTGCGTCCAGAGCAGCGCGCCGGTGTGGGTGACCGGGCGGTATCCGGTGAACCGGACCGGGGAGCCGGCCCGGTCGGGTGCGGCCTCGGCGAGTTGGTTGATCAGGCCGGTGCCGATCCGGGCGAACTCGGCGTCGACGGTGTGGACCGCGGTGTCGTACTCCTGGGCGGGCGCGCCGAGCAGGTAGACGTCGCCGGCGCCGTAGTGGTCGGCGCGGCCGCTGTCGCGGTAGGTGATCGCGCCGCTGCGGACGCGCCCGACCACGAGCGTGCGCAGCGGCGGGGCGGTGGCGTTGAAGCGCATCGGGAAGACGATCCGGTGCAGTTCCGCGGCGTCGCCGATGACGTCCTGGGCGATGCGCACCCGGTGCCGCCGGCCGATCGCGGAGATCCGGCTGGTGCGGTACATGGCCGTGATCGCGTGGTACGCGGCGTCCGGGTCGTCGCTGTCGAAGATCGTCGGCATCGCTCCACCACCATCCGACGGGAGAACGAGCGATCCGTCCGCGGGTTACGGGCGCGGGCCCGTCACCCGCGCCGGTGTGCGCGCGAGGTGTCGGCCGGCCGGGTCGGATCGTGGTGGTGCGGGCGGCCGGGCTCGTCCGGGCGCAGCGTGGCGAGCGTGGCGGTGATCGCGTCGATGATCCGGTCGGTGGCGCGCTGCGCGTCGCCGGGCGTGTGCGCGGTCAGCCCGGACAGGTCGACCGGTGCGCCGAACCCGACCCGCACGGGCGGCCGGTGCCGCAGGTCGCGCAGCACCGCGCGGGCGTTGTCCGCCATCCGGGCGGTGTCGTACGGGATGAGCGTGTGCCCGCCCCACTGCGCGACCGGGACGACGGGTGCGCCGGTGGTGAGCGCGAGCCGGGCGGCGCCGGTCTTGCCGCGCTCCGGCCACAGGCCCGGGTCCAGCCCGATGCGGCCCTCCGGGTAGATCAGCACCACCGAGCCCTCGCGCAGCGCGGTCGCGGCGTCGTCGAGCGCGCGGGCGACGGTGGCGGTGCGCCGGTCCACCCGGATCTGCCCGGACGCCCGCATCACCGACCCGAGCACGGGGGTACGGAACACGCCGCCGGTCGCCATGATCCGCGGGGTGATCCCGGCGGTACGGCAGGCGGCCATCATGACGACCGGGTCGACCGGGCTGATGTGGTTGGCGGCCAGGATGAGCGGGCCGCGGCGCAGCGCCGGCGGGACCTCGCCGGTGACGCGCAGCCGGGCGGTGGCGCCGACCACACCGCGGGCGGCGAGCAGCAGGCTCCGCCAGACGAGCGGGGCGGTCCACGGCGTGGTGTCGGTCACGCCAAGATCCTGCCAGCCGCGGTCACGCCGGTGCTTTTCGGTTGCCGGCCTTGAGTTCGCGCCGGTCCCGGCCGTTGGGGTGGGGGAGCAGGGCCTGCCGGCCCGGGACTTCCGGCCCTGATCGACGCGCGCCGGGCCACGTATCATCTACTACGGCTCGTAGTATGATTGTGCGTAGTAGAAACCGTAGGGTGGGGGAGCATTGGACGCGTTGGATGTCGCGCGGTGGCAGTTCGGGGTCACCACCGTCTACCACTTCCTCTTCGTGCCGATCACGATCGGCATGTCGCTGCTCGTCGCGATCATGCAGACGGTCTGGTACCGGACGCGCGACGAGAAGTGGCTGCGCCTGACCAAGTTCTTCGGCAAGCTCTTTCTGATCAACTTCGCGATGGGCATCGTCACCGGCATCGTGCAGGAGTTCCAGTTCGGCATGAACTGGTCCGACTACTCCCGCTTCGTCGGTGACGTCTTCGGCTCCCTGCTGGCGATCGAGGCGCTGGTCGCGTTCTTCCTCGAGTCGACATTCCTCGGCCTGTGGATCTTCGGCTGGGATCGGCTGCCGAAGCCGATCCACCTGGCCACCATCTGGGCCGCCTCGATCGGCACGATCCTGAGCATGTACTTCATCCTCGCGGCCAACTCGTGGATGCAGAACCCGGTCGGGTTCCACATCAACCCCGACACCGGCCGCGCGGAGCTGAACTCGATCGGCGCGCTGCTCACCAACAAGGTCACGCTCGCCACGTTCCCGCACACGTTCTTCGGCGCGCTCATGGTCGCCGGCGGCCTGATCGTCGCGGTCTCGCTCTGGCACCTCTACCGCGGCAAGGACGAGCAGAAGGCGACCTTCCGCACCGCGCTCACCTTCGGCGGATGGGTCACGATCCTGGCCACGGCCGGCACGCTCATCTCCGGCGACTTCCAGGGCAAGATCATGACCCAGGTGCAGCCGATGAAGATGGCCGCGGCCGAGGGGCTCTACGAGACCACCAGTTCCGCGCCGTTCTCGCTGCTGACCATCGGCAGCCTGGACGGCAGCCGGGAGGTGTTCGCGATCACCGTCCCGGACCTGCTGTCCTGGCTCGGCAAGGGCGACATCCACGCCGAGATCGAAGGCATCAACGACCTCCAGGCCCAGTACAGCGCCGAGTACGGCGCGGGCGTCAACTACGCGCCGATCATCCCGGTCACCTACTGGTCGTTCCGCATGATGATCTTCTTCGGGCTGGCGGCCGGCGCGATCGCGCTGCTCACGCTCTGGATGACCCGCCGCGGCCGCACCCCCACCAGCCGCCTGCTGCTGCTCGGCGCGCTGAGCCTGCCGATCCTGCCGCTGCTGGCCAACTCGTTCGGCTGGATCTTCACCGAGATGGGCCGCCAGCCGTGGCTGGTCTTCGGCGAGATGCTCACCCGCGACGGCGTCTCCCGCAGCGTGTCCATGACCGAGGTGATCGTCTCGTTCGGCACGTTCACGCTGCTGTACGCCGCGCTCGCCGTCGTCGAGGTGCGGCTGCTGCTGAAGTACGCCACCGGCGGGCTGCCCGAGATCCACCCCGAACCCGGCGACGACGAGAAGGACGACGCCGATCGCCCGCTCGCGTTCGCGTACTGACCGCGCAAGGAGACACGATCGTGGATCTCGCTTCCTTCTGGTTCATCCTCATCGCCGTGCTGTTCGTCGGCTACTTCGTGCTGGAGGGCTTCGACTTCGGTGTCGGCATGCTCCTGCCGGTCCTCGGCCGCAACGACCGGGAACGGCGCGTCGTCATCAACACCATCGGCCCGGTCTGGGACGGCAACGAGGTCTGGCTGATCACGGCCGGTGGCGCCATGTTCGCCGCGTTCCCCGAGTGGTACGCCACCCTGTTCTCCGGCTTCTACCTGCCGCTGCTGCTCATCCTGGTGGCGCTCATCGTCCGCGCGGTCGGCTTCGACTACCGCGGCAAGCGCGCCGACGCCGCGTGGAAGCGCAACTGGGACCTGGCGATCATCTTCGGGTCGTACACGCCGGCGCTGCTGTGGGGCGTCGCGTTCGCCAACATCGTGCGCGGCGTGCCGCTGGACGCCAACCACGACTACACCGGCGGACTGCTCAACCTGCTCAACCCGTACGCGCTGCTCGGCGGCGTCACCATGGTCGCGCTCTGCCTCACGCACGGCGCCGTGTTCCTGGCACTGAAAACCGAGGGCGAGATCCGGGTGCGCGCCAACCGGATCGCCGGCCGCGCCGGGCTGGCCACCGCGGTGCTGGCGGTCGCGTTCCTCGGCTGGACCGTGTCCTCGTTCGGCGGCACCGTGGCCTCCGTGGTCACCGCGGTCGTGGCGGCGCTCGCGCTGGCCGGGGCGCTGCTGGCGAACAGGGTGGGCCGCGAGGGCTGGACGTTCGTCGGCACGGCGGTCACGATCGGGCTGGCGGTGGTCACGCTGTTCACCGTGCTGTTCCCGAACGTGATGCCGTCCTCGACCGACCCGGCGCACAGCCTGACCGTGGACAACGCGTCCTCCACGCCGTACACACTGACGATCATGACGTGGGTGGCGCTGCTGATCACGCCGGTCGTGCTGCTCTACCAGGGCTGGACGTACTGGGTGTTCCGCCGGCGCATCGGCGTCCACCACATCCCGGACGACGGCGCCGTATCCACCCCCGCCGGCAGCGCCGTCGGCGGGGGCTGACCGGTCACCGCACGCTGAGCCCGAGGGCGCCGGCGATCTGCACCGCCTGGGCGGTGTCGATCACGGCGCCCTTCAGCGTCGTGGTCAGCGGGTCGAGCGTCTCCAGGTTGCTGCCCCGCAGGTCGGCCTTGGTGAAGTCGGCCTGCCGCAGCGTCGCGCCGGCCAGGTCCACGGAGAGCAGCTTCGCGTGCGCGGCCTTGACGCCGGACAGGTCGGCCTCGCGCATCCGTACCCCCGTGATCGTGGCCTTCTGCAGGTCCGCGCCGGCGAGCGTGACGAACGACCAGTCGCCGCCGGTGGCCGTGAACAGGCCGAACGTGCAGTCCTCGAAGACGCTGCCGACCAGCTTGCACTCCTCCAGCCCCACCTCGAAGAACGAACACCCCACGAACACACAATTCACCATGGCGGTACGGGTGTGCACGCCCGCGTTGAACCGGCACTGCGTGAACACGCACTCGGAGAACGACGCGCCGGTACTGGTCGCCTCGGTCAGATCCACCCCGGTGAACGCGACCCGCTCATGCACCCGCCCGGACAGGTCGTCCAACGCCCAGTCGGCGTCGTGGATCGCGGTCTCGGTCCGGGGAAGCCGACTCGGGTCGATCGCCATCCTCGGACAGTACCGCCACCTCGCCGCCCTCCCGCTCCACCGCCCTCGGTGGGCGGCACGTGTCGAGGACCGCGCACCTCTCGCCGTTCCTGCTTGGCCGCCCTGGGCGGGCGGCACGTGTCGGCGACCGCGCACCTCTCGCGGTTCCTGCTTGGCCGCCCTCGGTGGGCGGCACGTGTCGGCGACCGCGCACCTCTCGCGGTTCCTGCTTGGCCGCCCTCGGTGGGCGGCACGTGTCGGCGACCGCCCACCTCTCGCCGTTCCCGCTTGGCCGCCCTCGGTGGGCGGCACGTGTCGGCGACCGCCCACCTCTCGCCGTTCCCACCTTCTCGCTCCGCCGCCCCCGCGGCGGCGGGATGTGTCCGGACCGCTCGACCGAGCGGGTCGGCCGCTCCTCCGTGCTCGCGGTGGGCGGGATGTCGCTGGACCGCCCACCGCTGGCCCACGACGGGTGGGTGCCGCTGTGTGACCCATCGGTCGCCGGGGCGGGCGCAGGATCGGTCACCTGCCCGGCGCGTATCGTCGGCGCGTGACCGCCCCCTTGATCACCCAGGCCGTGCCCGCTGACCGGGATCGCGTCATCTCCACGTTCGTCGCCGCGTTCGCCACCGATCCGGTGCTGCGTCACCTGTTCCCGGGCGCGTCGTACGAGGAACTGGCACCCGCGTTCGCCGGCCACCTGTTCGACCGCCGCGTGACCGCCGGGACCGTCTGGCTCGCCGACGGCGGCGCCGCGGTGGCGATGTGGGACCCGCCCGGCCCCGGCGAGTCGTGGCCGCCGGCCGCGTCCTACCTGCCCGCCGAGGCGGCGGCCCGGGTCGACGCCTACGACGCGGTGATCCATCCGCACATGCCGGTGACCCCGCACTGGTACCTGGGCGTGCTCGCCTGCGACCCCCGGTTCGCCGGCCGCCGTCTCGGCCGCGCCGTCATGCAGCCCGGCCTGCGCCGCGCCGCCGCCGACGGCCTGCCCGCCTACCTGGAGACCGGCACCACCGTCAACGTCGGCATCTACCAGCGCAGCGGCTGGACCGTCGACAAGCACATCACCACCGGCGCCCTGACCGCCTGGATCCTCCGCCACGACGGCATCCCCGTCACGTAGCCGTCCGGCGGTCCGGCGTGACCGTCGCTGCGCCGGCTCCGGCGGCGGATGCGTCACGAGCCGCCCTCGACGCCCGGCGCGGGAGCGTAATTCGCTGTCGGGGTGTCGGGATGCGGTGTTATACAGCCGGGCGTGGATGAGACGGTGGAGTTTCCCGAGTTGCTGCGGCTGATCGACGAGCGGGCGGCCGCGTTCCGGGCGGCGATCGCGGCGGCTGACGATCTCGCGGTGCCGGTGCCGACCTGCCCGGAGTGGACGCTGTTCGACCTGGCGCGGCACGTGGGCGAGGGCCGCCGCAAATGGGCCAGGATCGTGACCGCCGGGCCGGCCGACGCTCCGCCCCCGGCGTCATCCTGGCAGGACCGCCCGGTGCCGGGGGAGCGCGACGCGCTGGTGGCGTGGCTGGCCGACTCGACGCGGGAACTGCTGGACACGCTGCGGCAGGCGGGGCCGGAGCACGGCTGCTGGACCTGGTGGGGCCCGTCGCAGTCGCCGCAGACCTGCGGTGCCGTCGCCCGGCACCAGTTGCAGGAGGTCGCCGTGCACACCTACGACGCCCAGCTCACGGCCGGCGCCCCGCGGCCGCTGCCGCCGGACGTGGCCGTCGACGGCGTGGAGGAATTCCTCGTCACCTGCTGCGCGACCACGAAGCCGTGGCCGCACGAGCCCGCCGTCGTCGACTACCACATCACCGAGGGCCGGTCCTGGCGCATCCTGCTCTCCGCCGACGGCGCCCGCGTCTCCCGCCGGACCACCCCGACCGCCGCCACCCAGCCCTCCGCCGCCCCCGCAGACGCCTCCGCGACCGCCACCGCGAGCGACCTGGTCCTCCACTTCTACGGCCGCCTCCCACTCGACTCCCTCACCGTCGACGGCGACCGGCGCGTCTTCGACCACCTCATCGCCTGGGACCCGGACGCCTGACCCAGCCCTCCGCCCGCACAGGCCGTCCCGCGACTGTCCGAATCGCCTGGGACCCGGACGCCTGACCCAGCCCTCCGCCCGCACAGGCCGTCCCGCGACTGTCCGATGTGTCTCGTTACGATGCTCGGGTGGGCGGACAGTGGCCGGACGGCGGACCGTGGATCGTGGCACCTACCTCCGCCGATGTGGATTGGGAGTCGGCGGTGGCCGTGTTGGCCGCGGCCTCGTCGGTGCGGGTGGCGGCGGTCGCGATCGCCCCCGGTGCGGCACCGGGCCGGCGGGTCCGCGCGCACGCCGCCACCTGGGTGGAGATCCATGACGGCGACGCCGGCCCGCTGAGCCTGAAGGCGACCGTCCATCTCGTCTCCGCGCTCGCGGCTACGCACGGCCTGGTGCTGATCGCGGGTGTGCCGGGGCTGCTGGTACCGGTCGGCCGTGCCGGCTGGACCGTGACCGATCTCGCGGCGATGCTCGGCGCGCCGGTCGTCGTGGTCACCGGCGGTACCCGGGACGCGGCCAACCACGCCACGCTCGCGCTCGGCGCCCTGGACCGGCACGGTCTTGCCGCGGTCGTCGTCGCCACCGGCCTCCCGCCCGCCGCCGCACCGGCCGGCCCGCCGACCGACGACACCGGAGCGGCCGGCCCGCCGCCAGCCCCCGACACCGGAGCGGCCGCGTCCGCGGATCGTGACGACTCGTTCGCCGCGACGGCGGCCGGACCGGTCACGCTGTCCGCCACCGGCCCGGACACGCCGCCGGGTCCGGCAGACTCCGCGGAGGAGCGTCCGGGAGGCCCCACCGCAGAGCAAGACGAGGAAGGCCGTGGCTCCCCCGCCGAGCCGCAGCCCGGCCCGCCAGCTGCGGACCCCCTCGCAACCTCTGCGAACCCGGTCGCCGAGCCGGCGGATGCGCCCGCAACCCCGGCAGATGTGCACGCCGAGCCAGCAGAACCACCCGCAACCCCGGCGGATGCGCACGCCGAGCCAGCAGAACCACCCGCAACCCCGGCGGATGCGCACGCCGAGCCAGCAGAACCACCCGCAACCCCGGCGGATGCGCACGCCGAGCCAGCAGAACCACCCGCAACCCCGGCGGATGCGCACGCGAACCCGGCGGATGCGCACGCGGATCGGCTTCCCGTCGCGCTGGCCGGGCGGATACCCGCCGGCGTCGACTCGCTGGACGCGGAGGCGGCCCGCGCGTTCCTCGATCCGCTGCTGCACGCCCGGCACCCGGCGCCGGCCCGGCCATCGTCACCGGCGGCGCCGGCGCCACCGCAGCCGGCCGCCAGCGGCACCCGGGTCGCGGTCGCCCTGGGCGCGCTGTTCGTGACGATGTCGCTCGGGGCGGTCGGGCTGGCGTTCTGTAACCGGCCCGCCGTGCAGCAGACCACCACGGAGGTCACGGTCACCCCGCGGTGGCGGGACACCTACCCGGCGCCGACTCCGTCGTCCACCGGCGTACCGGTGGAGAACGTCTGCCCCACCAACCGGCCCGGCCTGACGCCCACCCGCCCGGACCCCGGCGTGACGAGCCGGGTCGACGGCGCATGGCAGCGCATCGAGACGTGGCTGGCCGCCAAGGCACCCGCCAGCCGACAGACCCTGCGGCCCGCCGCCGACCCCGCCGCGATCGACGCGGCGCAGCGGCGCATGTCGGTGCGGTTCCCGCCCGATCTGGTCGCGTCGCTGCTGCGGCACGACGGGACGACGGCGGAGCAGACCGACGCCTTCCCGCTGCCGTTCGACTACCGGCCGCTGTCCACCACCGAGATCGCCGACACCTGGCAGCAGCAGTGCGACATGCTGGCCGGCACGCCGATCCTGGCCGGCGGAGGGTGGTGGGACGCCGGATACGTCCCGTTCGCCGGCGGCCCGGAGATCGGGCTGCTGCTGGTCGACCAGCGCCCGGACGGCTTCGGCACGGTCGGCGACTTCCACAACGACGGCGGCGTCCGGTTCGGCGAGTGGCGCCCCGCGTCGATCGCCGAACTGCTGGAGCGGACCGCGACCTCGCTGGAGACCGGTGAGCCGTTCGCCGGTCGATACCGCCCCGCGCTCGCCGGCGACCGCCTGGAGTGGATCATCCAGTGACCGTGTGGTGCACCGCCTCCACGTTGTGGCCGTCCGGGTCGCGCAGGAACACCGCGTAGTACCCCGGGTGGTACTCCGGCCAGATCCGCGGCGGGTGCAGCACCTGCGCCCCGGCCGCCACCGCCGCCCGGTGCACCGCGTCGACCGAGGTGCGGTCCGGCGCCCGGAACGCGATGTGCAGCTCGCGGGTCTCCGCACCGGAGGCGGGGCTGAGCCAGAAGCCGGGCTCGCCGTCACCGAGCCCGAGGCCGACGACGAACGACGGCGGCACCGGGAAACGCCGCTCCTCGCGCATCCCGATCGGGGCGAAGACGCCCAGGTAGAAGGCGATCGACTTCTCGACGTCCGTGACCGGAACGCCCACGTGATCGAACATGCGGCCCACGCTAGCAACCGGGTCCGACAAAACCGGTTGCGTCCGTCGCCGGTCCGGGGCAGCCTGGGTGGCGCAGTCGACCGGAGGAGGGTGAGCGCGGAGCATGTGATTCCCCACGGGTTCGTGCCGTGCCGCCAGCAGCATCAGGGCTGCCGCGGCGTGATCGCCACGCGTACCGCCGGGGTGTCTCATGTTGAAAGCCGTCTCACTGTCCGTCTCGTTCGCGGCCGAGCCGCTGTTCTCCGGCGTCGACCTGACGCTCGGGCCCGGTGACCGTGTCGGATTGGTCGGGCCGAACGGTGCCGGGAAGTCCACGCTGCTGAAGGTGCTCACCGGCCGGCTGACGCCGGACGCCGGGCACGTCACGCTCGCGCCCGGCACCACGATCGGCTACTTCGCGCAGCAGGTCCCGGACCCGGACCAGACCGTCGGCGACTACCTCGCGGGCGGGCTCGGCGAGATCCACCGCGTCGCGTCCCGCATGCGGGACCTGGAGCGGCGCCTGGCCACGTCCGGCGCGCCGCCACGCCTGCTCGACGAGTACGGGCGCGTCCAGGAACGCTGGACCGACCTGCGCGGCTGGGAGGCGGGCAACCGGCTCGACGAGGTCCGCCAGCGCCTCGACGTCGCGCACCTCGACGACCACACGCCGCTGTGGCGGATCTCCGGCGGCGAACAGGCCCGGCTCACGCTGGCCCGGGTGCTGCTGTCCACACCGGAGACCGGCGAGCGAATCCTGATCCTGGACGAGCCGACGAACCACCTCGACGCGGACGGCATCGACTGGCTGGGCCGGTGGCTGGCCGGGTTCGCCGGCGCGCTGCTCGTGGTCAGCCACGACCGGGCGTTCCTGGACCGGACCGTCACCCGCATCGTCGAGCTCGACGGCATCCACCAGGAGCCACAGCGGTACGAAGAGGGCTACACCGCGTACCGGGAGGAGAAGACCCGCCGCTGGCAGGCGCTGCTGCTGGACTACGAGGCACAGCAGAAGGACCTGCGCCGCTGGGCGGACGACATCGCCCGCACCCGGCAGCACGCGCTCGGCGTCGAGACCACCATGCGGCGCGGCCTCGGCACGGACCAGCTCCGCCGGTACGCGAAGAAGGTCGCGAAGAAGGCCAAGGTCCGCGAGCGGCGGCTGCGCCGGCAGATGGAGGCCGCGCACTGGATCGCCGAGCCGCAGACCCGCCCACCGCTGACGCTGGCGTTCCCGGCCGCGGAACCCGCCGCCCTGTCCGCCCGCGGCCTCACCGTCCGTACCCTCTTCACCGACCTTGATCTGGAGGTGTCCAGCGGGGAACGTGTCCGGTTGACCGGGCGCAACGGCTCCGGGAAGACCACGCTGCTGCGCGTGCTCGCCGGGCAGCTCACCCCGGACGCCGGCGAGGTGACCGGCGCGCCGGCATCCCTGCTGCCGCAGACCCACGACGAACTGCGCACCAAGGCCACGGTGCTGGAGCACTTCCGGGCGCACGTGCCGGTCTACGCCGACGACGCGGAGGCGCTGCTGGACGCGCACCTGTTCGGCCCGGAGACCTGGGACGCGCCGCTGGCCACGCTCTCCGCGGGCGAGCTGCGCCGGCTGCTGCTGGCCATCATGGTCAACTCGTCCGCGCGGGTGCTGCTGCTGGACGAGCCCACCAACTACCTGGACTTCGACGCGCTCGACGTGATCGAGGAAGCCCTCCGTGCATACCAGGGCACGGTGATCGTCGTGACCCACGACGCCTATTTCGCCCGTGCGATCGGGCTGGACCGAGAGGTGGCCCTGTGAACCGACCACACGTCGCGCTGGTGACCGGCGCGAACCAGGGGATCGGCGCGGCCGTCGCCGAGGCGCTCGCCGCGCGCGGCGACGCCGTGCTGCTCACCTACCTGGCGCTGCCGCCGACCGCGCACCGCCCCGACCCGACCATGCCCGCCAGCTACGCCGCCGACCGCGCCCGCACCTGCGACGCGGTGCTGGACCGCATCCGGGGCGCGGGCGGCACCGCGGAGGCGGTCGAGGCCGACCTGACCGACCCGGACGTCGCCGGCCGCCTGTTCGACGAGGCCGAACGGCGGCTCGGACCGGTCGACATCCTGGTCAACAACGCCAGCGGCTGGCTCAGCGACACGTTCGCCCCGACCGCGACCGACAAGTTCGGCCGGCCGATCACGCCGGTCACCGTGGACGGCTTCGACCGCCAGTTCGCCGTGGACACCCGCGCGCCCGCGCTGCTGATCAGCGAGTTCGCCCGCCGGCACGCCGCACGCGGCGCCGGCTGGGGACGCATCGTCGGCCTCACCTCCGGCTCACCGCAGGGATTCCCCGGGGAGGTCTCCTACGGCGCGGCGAAGGCGGCCCACGAGAACTACACGTTCTCCGCCGCGACCGAACTGGGACCGCTCGGCGTCACCGCGAACATGGTGCACCCGCCGGTCACCGACACCGGCTGGATCACCCCCGAGGTCACCGAGTACGTCGACGGCGACCCGCACTGGTTCGGCATCGCCACACCGGCCGAGGTCGCCGAGGTCATCGCCTGGCTCACCTCGGACGCCGCCCGCCGGATCACCGGTCACCGCATCGCCATGCGGTGACCGGTGCGCCCGGTCAGACGTCCCGTAACTCGGCCAGGCGCGCCTCGACCTCGGCCAGCTCGGCGCGCAGCTTCTCCGCCTGCTGCTCCGCCTCGGCCCGCTCCGACGACAGGATCGCCTCGACCGCCTCGTGCACGCCCGGCACGTCCACCAGCGCCACGATCTTCAGCGCCTCGGCGGGCTTCACCACGTACGGCTTGGCCAGGGCCTTGGCTCCCTGCTGCGCCGCGACCGTCCACTCACCGTTGTCGTAGGCCAGCGTCACGGTCAGGCCCGCCGGGCCCTTCGGCTTCGCCGCCTTCGCCACCGCCTTCTTCACCGGCGGTTTCGGCGCCTCCGGCGTCTCCGTCACTGTGCTCCGCTCCTCGATCGTCGTCTTCCTCTCCGGTGCCGGGCGCTCCCGCACCACCATGAACTCCGGCTCCGGCGCGACCGGCTCGGCCGCCGGCTCCGGCTCAGGCTCGGCCGGCTTGCGGCCGGTCGCGCCCTTCGGCGGAATCGTCAGGTCGGCGGGGGAGAACGGCAGCTCGTCGCGGCCGAACCGGACCACGACGAACTCCTCCGACGCCTCCGGGTCCTGCAACTCGACGACCTGCCCGATCTGACCCGCGATCTGCCCGGCGGACTCGGTGAACATCACCTTCGGCTTCCGGCCGCCCGCCAGGGTCTGCTTGATCTGTTGCAACTCGTCCGGCGTCAGTCCGCGTATCGCGGCTCCTGCGGCAGCCATCAGACTCCAACCTCTTCCGTACACCAGTCCAGTGGCCGCATTCTTACCAGGCCGCACCGACACTTTCGCGGGTGCCCCTGCACGACACGACGCCGGCCGGCACCCGGGGGACCGGGCGCCGGCCGGCGCACCAAGGGGGGAATCAGATCACGAACGGATCAGTACCAGCCGGTGCACGCGATCTCGACCCGGTCGTGCGCCTTGCCGCACGCGCGCATCACGAAGCCGGCGTCGTTGTACGCGGTCGTGTAGTCCTGCGTGCCGCCGTACGGAATGCTGTCCACACCCAACTGCCGCCAGGCGGCGCCCCGGCTGGGCGCCCAGTCCACCCAGATCTGGTCGCCCCACACGCCGTTGGAGATGCGGCCCCAGGCGCACCGCGTCGAACCGTGATACCGCAGCTCGATCTTCCGGTTCCACACGTAGACCGCCGGGACCGGCGTCCTGATCAGGGCCGGGTCCCACACCCCCGGCTCCGGGCCCGCCGGGCAGGTCCAGGCCTCCGCCGCGGCCGGCGCCGCCTGCGCGGGCTGGGGAAGCCCGACGATGAGCGTGGCCGCGACCGCGGCCGACGCGGCCAGGGTACCGAGCCGTCGTAACACACGCATGCGCGCTCCTCCGTAACGTCGATCGATGCCTTACGGGCAGCGACGTTACGGAGCGGCGGCGCACATCTCATGACACTCGTTGAGGGAACACCGGCCAGCCGGTGAAGCGTCTGCGCACCTCGGCGACCTCCTCGACGGTCAGCCCGTACGCGTGGAACTCCCGGTCCGGCATGCGGTCCAGACGCGGGCGGATGCGGGCCACGTCCTCCTCCTCGATCTCCGGATCGACCGTACGGGCCAGGCCGATCAGCGTGTCCGCGTCGGTGTCCGCCAGGAACGCGGCCACGTCGATGTAGTCACGCGGCTCCGCGCGCGACACCAGCGCCGACACCTTCCAGGCACGCAGGTCGGCGAGGTCCATCACCGGGCCGATCACGTCCAGCACCACGGGGGAGCGCGCCCGGTGCAGCTCCCCGAGCGTCACCCGGATCGCGATCCCGGACCGCCCCGGATCGGTGATCTCCAACTCGGCCAGATGATCGCCCAGGTAGCCGGTCTCGTCCTCGATCTCCTCGACCTCGAACCCGTCCGCGCGCAGCGCCTCCGCCACCAGCCGGGTCGCGGCCGGCACCGCGCCCGCCACGTCGCTGAACAGGTCCACGTCCTCGGTCGGCCGGTGCACCACGCCGTGCGCGATCAGCGCCAGCCCGCCGCCGAGCGCGAACCCGTGCCGGTTCGCCACGGCCAGCGCGATCCGGGCGATGCGCGTATGCGCCGGGTGCAGCCGCATCGGCGTGGCTCAGGCCGCGGCGGACCAGGCCAGATCGACCGACAGCTGCGGGAACCGCTCCTGCCAGGCCCGGCGCACGCCGCGCGGCAGATGCAGGTCGGCCCAGACCGCGCGCAGCAGCCGCGCGCTCAACAGGGACCGCAACTCCTCGTGCCGGACCGCCTCACGCAGCACGATCTCGTACGCCCGGCCACGCGACCACGGGTCGTCGAGGTCGAAACGCCGCTGGTCGACGGCCTGCCACACCATCCGGTGCGGCAGCTCCACCACGCCACCCTCCGGGCCGGCGAGCTCGTCGAGCGCGTCCACCACGAGCGCGTCCCGCCCCGGCCGGGCCCGGCCCGGTGAGCGCAGAGGTGCGGTGGTCGCCATGCGGTCATGGTAACCCCCGCCGCTACCCGGCCAGAAGCCCGAACAGCTCGTCCAGGTGCGCGTCGACCGCGGCCAGCGCGTCCGCGGGGGACAGGTAGCCGAGCAGCAGCGGCGCGCGCAGCCCGTCGATCAGCGCCAGTAGGCGGGTCGCGTCCACCGGCGTACGGCCGAGACCGGCCAGGTGCCCGGTGAAGAACTCCCGCGCGCCCCGGTCGCCCACCGCGAGCGCGGCCCGCACCTGAGCATCCCCGCCCGCCACACCCAGAAACGCCAGCGCCACCCGCGCGTCCGCCCGGCCCGGCCCGGACAGCGGCAGCATCTCCGTGATCAGCGTCCGGATCGCCTCACGCGGTGCGGTCGCGGGGGAGACCGCGGCCAGGACCCGGGCCTTGAACCGCTCGTTGATCCGGGTCAGCGCGAACAGCACCATCTCCTCCCGGGTGGCGAAACAGCGCTGCACCGCGCCGAGCGACACCCCGGCCGCGGCCGCGGTCTCCCGCATCGACGCGGCCGCCATGCCACGCTCCTCGACCAGGTGCAGCAGCGCGTCCGCGATCTCGCGCCGGCGCGCGTCCAGGTCCACCGTCCGCGGCACGGGCCGCCTCCCTCCACCGCTACCGATACAAGTGTATTGACACCGTCGATACGATACAGGCGTATCGGAACCTTGTGCGACGGGGGAGATCATGACCATCCAGTACGCCCACAACGGCGACGTCCGCATCGCCTACGAACGATTCGACGGCGGACCCCAGCCACTCCTGCTCCTCGGCGGCCACGGACGACCCTCCACCTGGATCCCGGACGACTTCTGCCACGCACTCGTCGCCGCCGGCTTCTCCGTCGTCCGATACGACCACCGCGACAGCGGCGCCTCCACCCACTTCGACCAGCACCGCACCGGCGGATACCTCCGCGCCCTCCTGCGACCCACCCGCCCGCCGTACACCGTGGAGGCCTTCGCCGCCGACGCGGCCGCGGTCCTCGACGCCAACGGCTGGACCAGCGCACACCTCGCCGGCGGCTCCATGGGCGCCGGCGTCGCCCTGCTGCTCGCCGCCCGCGCCCCCGGCCGCGTCCGCAGCCTGACCCTGCTCACCGCCGCCTACACGCGCGGCCACCGCGTGCTGCGCTACACCCGGCCCGGCCCGTTCCGCCAGGTCCTCGGCCGCCGATACCCACCCGGCGCCGCGGGGGAGGAGGAGATGACCGTCGCCGTCATGCGCATGCTCGCCTCACCCCACGCACTCGACCACTTCGACGAGGACCTCGCCCGCGACATCGGCCGCCGCAGCCACGCCCGCCACCCCAGCGACCGGCGCGCCGACCAGCGCCAGATCACCGCCGGCCGCACCGGCGACCCGTGGGCGTTCGACGCGCTGCCCGACGTACCCATCCAGATCATCAACGGCCTCGACGACCCGATCATCCGCGCCACCGGCGGCCTCGACCTGGCCCGCCGCCTGCGCGCCCCGATCAGGTTCTATCCCGGCATGGGCCACGACCTGCCGAAACACCTCTGGGACACGCTGGCGGCGGACATCGCCACACTCGCTAACCGTCCGCACGCTCCCGCGACTCGGCCAGCCGCGTGATCCGCGCCAGCCGCCGATCCCACGCGCCACCGACCTCCGCCAACTGCGCGGCCGCCCGCGCCAGCCGCGCCTCGTCCACCCGGAACTGACGCTCCCGGCCGGCGGTCGCACCGTGCACCAACCCCACCCGGTCCAGCACGACCAGATGCTTCGCGACCGCCTGCCGCGTCACCGGCAACCGCTCCGCCAGCGACGTCGCCGTACCCGCCCCATCGTCGGACAACAGCAGATCCAGCATCCGCCGCCGGATCGGATCACCGATCGCCGACCACAGCGCGTCGTCCACCGCCGTGCTCACGCCGCCCGCTTCGCCACGGCCACCGGCAGGCGGGGGAGGAAGAAGTCCCAGCCGCGCACATGATCCGCGTGCGCGGCCGCCGCCGTCGCCTCGTCCCAGCCGCGCTCCCGGAACCCGGTCTCGGTCATCCGCAGCAGCGTGCCGCCGTCCACCGGCTCCAACTCGAACACGACCAGATACGAATTGCCCGGCCCCGCCGTCTCACCGTCCTCGTGCGTCCACCGGAACGAGAACGTCCGCGGCCGCACCACATCGACGACGGTCAGCCGCTCACGCTTGCCGCCCTCGGCCGGATCGCCGAAGCTGATCCACCCGTCACCACCGGCCCGCACGGGGAAGTCCGCGTCATCCGGCCACCACTGACGCACGTAGGCCGGATCGCTCAGCACCTCGAACACGTTCTCCGGGCTCGCCTCGATGTGAATCCACCGCTCGATCATTCCGTGCTCCATCACTTTCACCTCTCGCAACTTTTGGTTGCACATCACGCTAGCCGCAGCGCCCTTCACATGCAACCAAAAGTTGCTCCCGACCCCCTCGCCGTCGGTTCGATAATGCACATTATGTAAAGTAGCTGCGGACACGGACCCCCAAACCCAAAACCATTCGACGGTACGGCGGGCCGCGCGCCTCCTCCAGGCCCGGCTTCGCCGGAGTCCGGGCCGCTGATCCACTTTCGTGGCCGATCCGCCGCCACACCCACCGCCCAATGCGACACGCAACCCGCCACGCCATCACTCCGAGCCCCCGACGACAACGCCGCCGATCCACATCGACAGTCAGGCACCGCCGCCCACCCGCCCGTGCCCTGCCATCCCGGCCCGCGCGTCCTGTCCTGTCACGCTCGCAGTGAGCCACACCTGCGCGCCTGCGCGCCTGCGCGCGTATGGGCGTCGTTCCCGGCTCCGCCGGACCCCGACCGGAGCCGCCACCGGCGGCGCGCGGTTCGCCCACCCCCGTGCCGCGGCGCCCCACTCAGTCGTCGATCTAGGCCGGATTCGCGTGATCGGAGATCGAAGTGCGGGACTTTCCCCTAGATCGACGCGGAGAGAAGGCCGTGGGGGGTGCGGGCGGGTGGGGTGGGCGCCGCTGAGCGCCGAGTCGGGCAGCGGTCGGGCTCCGGCGGAGCCGGGAACGAGGCGAGGGCGCGCGCCGGCGCGTACCGGCGGCGGGATCTCTGGTGTTTAGCGGCTTTTGCTGCATAATATTCCTTATGCAGGACATACCGGATGTAACGGACGGGCGGGATGAGAAGCTGATCGTGTTGATCGAGGAGTTTCTGGGGGCGCGGGCGATTCGGAAGCCGTCGGCGCACACGCTGGCGGCCTACCGGCGGGATCTGACCGCGATCGCGCGGCTGCTGACCGAGGGTGACCCCGGCGCCACTCCCCTGCCCCTCGCCACGCTGCCGATCTCCGCGGTGACCGCGCGGGCGCTGCGTGGGGCTTTCGCCCGGTTCGCGGCGCCGCGGGCGGCGGCCTCGGTGTATCGGGCGTGGTCGACGTGGAACAGCTTCTTCGCGTTCCTGGTGGCGGATGGGCGGGTGGCGGGGAATCCGATGTCGGCGGTGGGCAAGCCGCGGGTGCCGGCGCCGACGCCGAAGCCGTTGCGGGGCGAGGAGACGCCGGAGCGGTTGCTGGAGGCGGTGGCGGAGGCGCCGGACGGGCGGCAGCGGCATCCGTGGCCGGAGCGGGATCTGGTGGTGCTGGCGCTGGCGTTGTGTGCGGGGTTGCGGCTGGCGGAACTGCTGGATCTGCGGGTCGGGTCGGTGGTGGGGCGCGCGGGTGAGCGTCGGGTGGAGGTGTTGGGCAAGGGTGGCCGGCCGCGGTCGGTGCCGATCGAGCCGGAGCTGGACGCGCTGGTGGAGCGTTATCTGGAGTCGCGGCGGGTGCGGTTCGGGGCGCGGAGCGTGACGCGGGAGTCGGCGTTGCTGGTGGACCGGTTCTCGGCGCCGTTGCGTCGTGGTGGGCTGCAGTATCTGGTGGAGTCGTGTTACCGGCGGGCCGGGATCGTGGATCGTGTCCCTTCGGGCGCGCAGTTGCACGCGTTGCGGCACACGTTCGCGACGCGGCTGGCGG
Source organism: Catenuloplanes atrovinosus (assembly GCF_031458235.1). Taxonomy (NCBI): domain Bacteria; kingdom Bacillati; phylum Actinomycetota; class Actinomycetes; order Micromonosporales; family Micromonosporaceae; genus Catenuloplanes; species Catenuloplanes atrovinosus. Next base: position 3,063,822 of record NZ_JAVDYB010000001.1, read on the forward strand.
AGGACGGGGCGAGCGCGTCGGAGATCATGCGGTTGCTGGGGCATGCGACGTTGACGACGAGTCAGAACTACATCGACGTGACGGCGGGTCAGCAGCGCGCCGCGATCAAGGCGAACCGGACTAATCGCGCGTTGGCGAGGCTGGCCGGAAGCGGCGGGGATGAGGCGCGGGGTGCACACTAATGGGCGTGAATTACGACCCGGAGCCGCACGATCCGTACGCGGAGACGGCCCGCCTCTCCCCCACGACCCCGGCGGCGCCGTGGCGTGAGCCCGACCCGACCAAGTTCGATCTGCCGCAGGCCCCACCGCCGGTGTTTCAGCCGCAGGCCCCGCCGCCGGTGTTTCAGCAGGTTCAGCCGTATCATCCGCCCTATGGCCCGCCGCCGCGGCCGTTGAAGTCGACCGGTGCCGCGGTGATGCTGGAGCTGTTCCTGGGCCTGTTCGGGCTGTTCGGCGTGGGTGCGCTGTACGCGGGCCGGACCGGGCTCGGCCTGACGTTGATGATCAGCTACTGGCTGCTGTTCTGGATCAACGTGGCGCTGGTGTTCGTGCTGGTCGGGTTCGTGACCGGCCCGCTGACCTGGCTGGTCTACATGATCATGGCGCCGGTGCTGGCCGCCCGCGCGGTCGACCAGCACAACGCGTACTGAGTCAGCGTCCGACGACCGTGACGCCCGGGACCGGCTCGGCGTCGGCGTGGCCGCCGAGCAGCGTGATCGCGTCGGCGTCGGGGCTGTCCGGCGCGGTGTGGTAGAACGTGACCGTCTGGCCGCCGGCGCCGCGGAACGATTCGTACCCGACGGTGAACTCGCCGACCAGCGGGTGGCGGAACCGTTTGCGGCCGGAGGCCTTGGCGCGCACGTCGTGGCGGGCCCAGAGGCGGGCGAATTCGGGGCTGCGCACGGACAGTTCGCCGACCAGTGCGGCGAGGCGCGGGCTGGCCGGGTCGGCCTCGGCGCGGATCCAGGCGATGGCGGTGCGGGCGACCTCCTCCCAGTCCGGGTAGAGGTCGCGTTCGGCCGGGTCGAGGAAGAGCGCGCGGAGCAGGTTGCGGTCGCGGGCCATGCCGGGGTGGATCGCGGCGGCGAGGTGGGTGCAGGCGAGCACGTCGCCGTACGGGTTCTGGACCGCGACCGGCGTGCCCTGCCAGGTCTCCAGCAGCCGGCGCAGTCCGGGGCTGATCCGCGCGGCGGTGCGGGGCGCGGGGGCGGTGCCGCGGGTGGCGAGCCGGTGCAGGTGGGCGGTGGCGTCGGTGTCGAGGCCGAGGACGCGGGCGATCGCGTCGAGGATCTCGGCGGACGGGTGGCGTTCCCGGCCCTGTTCGAGGCGGGTGTAGTAGTCGGTGCTCATGCCGGCCAGCACGGCGACCTCGTCGCGGCGCAGCCCGGGGACGCGGCGGCGTCCGCCGGTGGGCAGGCCGGCGTCGGCCGGTGAGGTGCGTTCGCGGTGCGCGCGGAGGAACTCGCCGAGGGCGTTGGCGTGCGGCATCCGTCCAGGGTAGGCCGGGCGCGGGGGTGGCCGGGTAGGTGTGCGGCACCCAGGAAACGCCCGGCCTCCCGGTCGGGGTGGATCGTTGCGACGGTGGTGGCATGACCGATACAGACATCGCGCAGTTCCTGGATCAGCTGGCCGTGGGCTTCGGTACGGCGTTGCGGTCGCCGGTGTACCACTCGCCGGCGGAGGAGGGCCTGGAGTTCGAGAGTGTGACGTTTCCGTCGCGGGACGGGGTGCCGCTGGAGGGGTGGTTCATCCCGGCGCCGGGTGCGTCGGCGGTGATCGTGGTGAGCCACCCGAACTGGTTCAGCCGGTCGGGGTTGCCGTCGCACCTGGAGCCGTGGCGGTCGATGTGGGCCTCGTCCGGCAACGACACCGAGGTGAACTTCATCCCGGACTTCCGGATCCTGCACGACGCCGGGTATCACGTGCTGGCGTTCGACTTCCGTAACTTCGGGTACAGCGGTGCGGCGAACGGCGGCATCCTGGGCGCGGGTGAGTTCGAGTCCCGGGACGTGCTGGGTGCGCTGGACTACGTGCGTGGCCGGGCGGATCTGGCGGGGGCGGCCGTCGGGCTGTTCAGCCGGTGCCTGGGCGCGAACGCGTCGATGGCGGCGATGCGGCGGGACCCGGCCGCGTTCGAGGGGGTGCGGTGCATGGTGGCGCCGCAGCCGCTGTCGGTGCGGGTGACGCTGGAGCGGACGCTGGCGATGGCGGGCGTGCCGCTGGGGCGGATGGACGAGTTGGAGGAGCGGATCCGGGTGCGCAACGGGTTCCGGCTGGACGAGATGTCGCCGGTGGCGTGGGCGCCGAGCGTGACCGTTCCGACGTTGCTGTATCAGGTCCGCGACGACGTGCTGACCCGTCCGGAGGACGTGCGGGCCGTGTTCGACGGCATTCCGGACGGGGTGGACAAGGACCTGTTCTGGATCGAGGGTACGACCCGGCGGTGGGACGGCTACCGGTACTTCGCGGAGCACCCGGAGCGGATCCTGGCGTGGTTCGCCCGGTACCTGTAGGTCAGCCGCGGCGGCGTGCCCGGGCGGCCCAGATGGCGTAGGCGGGGTCGCGGTCGAGATTGTGGCGGTCGCGGTCGTACCGTCGGGTGGTGCGCGGGTCGGCGTGCCCCATGGCGTCCTGCACGTCTTCCAGGGGTACGCCCTCGGCGCGCGCGGTGGTCGCGAACGCGTGCCGCAGCGAGTGCGGGGACAGTTGCGCCCAGGCGGGGATGCCGGCCTCGCGGGCGAGTTGGCGGACGAGGCGGAAGACGGCGTGCCGGTCCAGGCGCCCGCCGCGTGCGGTGACCAGCAGCGGGCCGGTGAGGTCGGCGACGGTGACGCCGGCCGCGGTGGCGCGGGCGTGCAGGTAGGCGTCGACGGCCGCGGCCGTACCCGGGGTGAGGGCTCGTCGCCTGGCCTTGCCGCCCTTGCCGGTGAAGCGGACCGCGCGGTGGCCGCGTTCGTGGCCGAGGTCGGCGACGTCGAGGCCGCACAGTTCGCCGACGCGCAGGCCGAGGTCGGCGAGGAGCGCGATGACCGCGCGGGTGCGGTCCGCGGTCGGCCCGGTGGCGGCGTCGGCGGCGGCGAGCAGCGCGTCGACCTCGGCCGGGGTGAGGCCGACGGTGCCGGAGTGGTCGCGGTCGACGTGCGGCCGGTCGGCGCCGGAGACCGGGTTGCCGGGCACGGCGTCGAGGCGGTGCAGGAAGTCGTACCAGCTGGACATGGCGGACAGCTTGCGGGCGACCGTGGTCGCCGCGAGCGTGGCCTCGAGTTCCCGGGCGTACGCGTTGACGTGCAGGAACGTGGCCGCGAGCGGGGACAGGCCGCGCTCGTCGCACCAGGCGAGCCAGCCGGTGACGTCACGCTTGTAGGCGGCGCGGGTGTGCGCGGACAGCCGCCGGTTGGCGAGCCAGGCGTCCGTGAACTCCGTGGCGGCGCCTATGTTCTCGAGCGCGCGGCGCGCGGCCGGCACCACCGTGACGATCTCCACGAGCGTCAACGATGCCACGGTACGGGCCGCGCGCCCGCGCGCCGGGGGCCGCGTGTCGCGTGGGTGAATGGGTTTGACTCTCCACCGACTGGAAGCTGCAGGCTGATTCCCGTGACCGACGAGCTGTACACGATCGGGCAGTTGGCCCGGCGCACCGGGCTGCCGGTGCGGACGATCCGGTTCTGGTCGGACAGCGACGTGCTGCCGCCGAGCGGGCGGTCCGCGGGTGGCTACCGGCTCTACGACGCCGCGGCCGTGGCCCGGCTGGAGCTGGTGCGCACGCTGCGCGAGCTGGGACTGGGGCTGGATGTGGTGCAGCAGGTGCTGGCGCGGCAGCGCACCGTCGCGGAGGTGGCGGCGGCGCACGTGCGGGCGCTGGACGCGGAGATCCGGCTGCTGCGGCTGCGTCGGGCGGTGCTGGCGTCGGTCGCGGCCAGGAACGGTACGACGGAGGAGATGAGTCTGATGCACAAGCTGGCACAGTTGTCCGCGCGGGAGCGGCAGGAGCTGATCGACGAGTACGTGGACACCACGTTCGACGGGGTGCCGCCGGACAGTCCGGGGTACGGCATCGCGCAGGGCATGCGGCAGCTGAGCCTGCCGGACGATCCGACGCCGGAGCAGGTCGACGCGTGGGTGGAGCTGGCGGAGTTGGTCACCGACGCGGACTTCCGGGCCCGCACGCGCGAGATGGCGGTGGCGGGCACGCAGCCGCGGCCGGTCGCGCAGGGCGACTACGACTACGGCAAGCTGACCACGCTGGCCGGTGCGGCGCTGGCCGACGGCGTGGCGCCGGAGTCGGCGCGCGGGCAGGAGATCGTCCGGGAGATCGCCGGTGACCTGGACGCGCGGGCGCGGCGGGCGCTCGCCGACGAGATGGCGCTGTTCTCGGACGCGCGGGTGGAGCGTTACTGGGCGCTGCTCGGCACGCTCAACGGCTGGGAGCCGTTCACGCCGAAGGTGCCCGCGTTCGAGTGGTTCATCGCGGCGCTGCGCGCCTGAGTGGCCGCCGCGCTGCGCGTCTGAGGAGCCGCCGCGCTGCGCGCCGGGGTCATCGCCGGGCCGCGGGTCTGAAGGATGACCACCGCGGCGAGGATCGCGGCGCCGCCCGCCAGCTGCGCCGCGGTCAGCCGCTCGCCGAACACCAGCGCGGTCGACCCGACCGTGACCGCCGGTTCCAGGCCGCACAGGATCGCGGCCGTGGATGCGCCGACCCGGCGGACGCCGGCGAACATCGCGGCGATCGGCAGCACCGTGCCGATCACCGCGATGGCCGGCACCCACAGCCAGGCGGACGGGACGGCCGGGGCGTGCAGGCCACCGGTGATCGTGGCGCCCAGTGCGATGCTGACCGCGGCCGAGGTGCACACGATCGCGGTCAGGGCGAACACGTCCAGGTCCTCGGGCAGGGTCTCGGACACGGTCAGGTAGACCGCGTAGGTGCCGGCCGCGGTCAGCGCCAGCAGGATGCCGACGCCGGCGTCGAACCCGGCGCCGAGCAGCAGCACCAGGCCGGTGCCGGAGACCGTCAGCGCGGCGATCCGGCGGCGGTCGGCGCGGGTGCGGCGCAGCGCCACCGCGAGGATCGTGGTCAGCGCCGGGTAGGTGTACAGCAGCAGCGCGGCCAGGGACGCGTCGATCGTGGCGACCGCGCCGAAGTAGGCGGCGCCCTGGAGGGCGTAGCCGACCGCGCCGAGCCCGATGACGACCGCGAGCGTGCGGCCGGTCATCCGCACCGGGCGGCGGCGGATCAGGACGATGCCCCACAGCAGCAGCGCGGCCAGCGCGAACCGTACGGTCAGCATCGTCGTCACGGACATTCCGCCGGCGTACGCCTGCTTCGCGAACAGCGGCGCCAGCCCGAAGCCGGTGGCCGAGACCAGGCACAACACGAATCCCACCCGGTCACGATAGGAAGTGCCGATCTAGAGAGGTAGCCTTGGTTTCCTTCACCGGCCGAAGGAAATCCCTATGGTGACGCTGCATCAGCTGCGCTGCTTCCTCGCGACCGTCGACCACGGGTCGTTCACCGCCGCCGCGGCCGCGCTCGGCTACGCCCAGCCGTCGCTGTCCGAGCAGGTCAGGCTGCTGGAGGCGGGCCTGGACGCGCGGCTGTTCCGGCGCGCCGGGCGAGGGCTGACGCCGACCGAGGCGGCGCTCGCGCTGCTGCCGCACGCCACCGCCGCGCTCGCCGCCGTCGACGCCGGCACCCGCGCGGTCGCCGGGGTCCGCGAGGTGCTGACCGGCACCGTACGGTTCGGCGTGTTCGGCACCGCCCGCCTCTACCTCGGCGCCGGCCTGGTCGCCGACGTGCTGGAACGGCACCCCGGCATCCGGCTGGAACTCGCCGGCCTCAACTCCGCGCAGATCGCCGCCCAGTTGCGCCGCGGCACGCTGGAGGCCGCGGTCATCGCGCTGTCCGCCTCCTCCACGCAAGGGCTCGCGGTCACCCCGGTCATGCGCGACGAACTGGTCTACGTCAGCGCGGACCCGGAGCGGCTCGCCCAGGCCGTCACGCCCGCCCGGCTGGCCACCGCGCCCCTGGTGCTGCCGGACGTCAGCTTCCGCGACGACGACTCCACCCGCCGGATGCTCGCCCGCGACCTCCAGGCGGCCGGCCACCAGCTGACCACGCGCGTCGAGGTCGAGGACCCGGAGACCGCGCTGGAGATCGCCGCCCGCGGCATCGCGGACACCGTGACCTGGCGCGGCGTGCTGCGCGCGCAGGGTGACCGGTTGCCCGACCGTCTCGGCTGGACCCCGCTGCGCCCCAGGCGACACGAAACCTTCGCGATCGCCCACCGCCCCGACACGGTGCTCTCCCCCGCCGTGCGCGCGGTCGCCGACCTGGTCGCGGCGCGGATGCGCGCGCTCGACGTCCAGGTGCGCGGATGACCCCTGGCCGTGACCGTCCGTACCCCGGTAGGTTTTTCGGAATGAGCACGGAGCTGGGCCTGGACTACGCGGGACACCTGAGCGCCCTGCGCGGCGCCGTCGGCCGCCTGGTCGACCTCGTGGCCGACGCCGACCCCGCCACCCCGGTCCCGGCCTGCCCCGGCTGGGACCTCGGCACGCTCTCCGGTCACATCGGCGCCACCCACCGCTGGGCCGAGGCCATGGTCGCCTCCGGCATGCCGCGCCGGCTGCCGTTCGAGGCGTTCGCCGCCGAGGTGCCGCACGACGCCGGCGAGCTCACCGTCTGGTTGCTCATCGGCGCCCAGCGGCTGCTGGCCACGCTCGAGTCGACCGATCCCGACCGCCCGGTCTGGACCTTCGGCCACGACCGCCGTGCCGCCGGCTGGCCCCGCCGCATGCTGCACGAAGCCGTCGTCCACGGCCTCGACGCGGCCGAGGCGCTGCGGCAGCCGTCCCGCGTCGACGCGGCCGTCGCCCGTGACGGCATCGAGGAGTTCCTCGGCGCGATGCTGCACCACCCGACCATCCAGCGCCGCCTGATGCCCGACGGCGGCGAACCGCTCACCGGCACGCTCATCCTCGCCGCCGCCGACACCGGCGAGATCTGGCGCGTCGACCTCGGCGGCGCCACCCCCCGCTGGCGCCGCGTCACCAGCACCGCCGACGGCGACGCGGTCGTTCTCGGCGGAATCGCGGAGCTCTACCTCTACCTGTGGCACCGCATCCCGGCGCCGACCGTCATGGGTTCGCCGGACCTGGTGGCGCAGTGGTCCCGGGCGACCACCCTGTAGAGGCCATTCGATCTGCCCGCTTCCGGCGTGGCCGCGGTCCGCACGCTCCCGCGGGCACCGGTCGTCGCTGGCGCTCCTCCCTGCCATTCCCGCGGGTGGTCACGGTCAAGACCGAACGCGGGTGACGGGATTGGCGTGGCCAGGTGCTCATGGTGCATATTGGGACGCGACAGCGACTGGCGGCACGGGGATGGCAGCGACCATCGGGGAGCTCGTCGTGGGAGTCGACCGCCTGGGCGCCCACGGTTTGCAGGAGTCTCATGTCTGCCCGACTTCTTCCCGGTAAGCCTGTCGCCGACGCCGTCCTGGAGGACGTGACCGCCCGCGTCGCCGCGCTCAAGACCAAGGGCGTCACGCCCGCGCTCGCCACGATCCTGGTCGGCGACGACGACGCCAGCGCCGGATACATCCGGATCAAGCAGAAGCAGGCCGGCGAGCTCGGCTTCGTCTCCCCGCACGCGCACCTGCCCGGCGACGTCACCCAGGCCGAGTTGGAGCGCGTGATCCGCGGCTTCAACGACGACAAGGACGTGCACGGCCTGCTCGTGCAATACCCGATCCCGAAGCACCTCGACTACGACCGGGCACTTCAGGTGATGGACCCGGACATGGACGTCGACGGCCTGCACCCGCTGAACATGGGCCGGCTCGCGCTCGGCCTGCCCGGCCCGCTGCCGTGCACACCCGCCGGCATCGAGGCGCTGCTCGCGCACTACGACATCCCCGTGTCCGGCCGTGAGGTGGTCATCCTCGGCCGGGGCGCCACACTCGGCCGCCCGCTCGCGATGCTGCTGGCCCAGAAACGCCCCACCGCGAACGCCGCCGTGACCGTGGTCCACACCGGCGTGCCGGACTGGGCCCGGTACACGCAGCGCGCCGACATCCTGATCGCCGCGGCCGGCGTACCCGGGATCATCCAGCCCGAGCACGTCAAGCCCGGCGCGGTCGTCATCGGCGGCGGCGTCCGCTACGAGGGCCGCCGCATCCTCCCCGACGTGGACGAGACCTGCGCCGACGTCGCCGGCGCGATCACCCCACGGGTCGGCGGCGTCGGCCCCACCACGGTCGCGATGCTCTTCCGCAACGCGGTAGCGGCGGCGGAACGCGCCACGGCCTGAAACGCCACGATCATGTGCCGGGCGCACACGCCGTACCCCGGCACATGATCGTCCGTCCCGCCGCCGCCCGCCCGCCGGTGCGGTCGCGGGTGGTGACCCGCTTCCAGCGCAACATGCCCGCCCGCCCGTCGTGCGGTCGCGCCTGGTGAACGCTCGCAGCGCACACCACGAGGACATGATCGTCCCGCCCGCCCGCCCGCCTGCCTGCCGGTGGGGCGTGGTGACCCGCTCTCAGCGCAACACGCCCGCCCGCCCGTCGTGCGGTCGCGCCTGGTGAACGCTCGCAGCGCACACCACGAGGACATGATCGTCCCGCCTGCCCGCCGGCCGGTGCGGTGGCGGGTGGTGACCCGCTTCCAGCACAACATGATCGTCTGGCCCGCTCGCCCGCCGGTGCGGTCGCAGGTGGTGACCGGTCGCAGCGCACACCACGGGGAGCGGCGTCAACCGCCGCACACCGGGGAAATCGCGCGATCGCTCCGGCCCGCAGCAGCATGATCGCGGGCGTGATCCGCTCGCCCGGCGCACCCCCGGCGCAGCGCTGACCGGCATACATCGGCGGAACCGCGTTGGCCGGAGGCGGTCGGCGGCAGCCGAATCGCGGTCCTGGTTCTCCGTCCGGCGTGCACGGCCGGGTGGCGCTGACGGGTGATGCCGGCCGGCACGCACATCGCGAATCCGGCTCGCCCGCGGACATCGCCGTGCCCACCCCGGCGGGAATCGTCATTGTGACCGGTAGCGTCGGCGTCATGCTGCACTACGACACCACGCAGGAGGACGGGGAGCCGATCGTCGCGCTGTCCGGTGGCGCCGCACGGCACCCGGAGTACCTCGGTGACCTCGCGGGTATCGGCGCGAACGGGTTCCGGCTGGTGATCCCGCATCTGCGCGGGATCGGGCTATCGTCCGGCCTGGAGCCGGCATCGTTCTGGGAACAGGCGGCGGACCTGGAGGAACTGCGGCTCGCGCTCGGCCGCGAGCGGCTGATCATCGCCGGGCACTCCGCCGGCACCCGCCTGGCGATCGCCTACGCGGCACAGTATCCGCAGCGTGTCGCCGCGCTGGTGCTGATCACGCCGCCGTCGACCTGGCTGGTCCCGGTACCGTCCGATGCCGACACGCTGATCGCGCCCCGCCGCGGCGACCCGGCCGTCGATGACGCGCTCGCGCTGTGGGCCGGCGGTCCACCCGCACCCACCGGTGACGACGCGGCCGACGACGTGACCCTCAACGCGTGGTTCCGCGGTGCCGCACCGGTCACGTACGCGCGGTGGGGAGCGACGGAACAGGCCCACGCGCTGGTCGGCGACGTCAGCGCGCGAGCGGCCCGCGCCTACTTCGCCGAGACCCCGCCGGACCTGCCCGCCCGCCTCGCCGCGGTCACCGCGCCAGTGCTGGTCGTGGCCGGCGCGGTCGACTACGCGGTCGGGCTGGCCCCGGTGCAGGCCGTCGCGGGCCTGTTCCCACACGGACGAACGGTCACGATCCCGGACTGCGGCCACTATCCGTGGGTGGAACGCCCGGACGAGTTCCGCACCGCCGTCGACGCCTTCCTGGCATCGCTGTGAGGGACCTTCACACGGCGGTGGGCTGCGAGCCGGTCGAGTGGAACCCGAACCAGACCCGCGACTGGTGGCGATCGTGGACCGCGTCGGACCGCGCATCCGGCACGGAGTTCCGCGTCCTGGCCCGCGACGCCTCCGACGGTTGCGTGGCCCTGTGGCTGATCGACGCGAACCCCCCGGTCGTCTACCTCGGCTCGGACGGCCTGGCCGCCGTGATCGCCACCGATGTGGACGATTACGCGGCCCTGCTGGCATCCGGAGTGTCACCGTCGGACGCGGCCCGGCTATCGTCGTCGCAGCCTCCGGCAACGGCGGCGCCGGCAGACCCGGCCGACTTCGTGGAGCCGTCCGCCGAGGGGACCTGGCCCTCGCCCCCGCGACGTACCGCAACACCGGTGCGATCACCAGACCGGGCGGAACCGTCGGCCGCAGCCACCCGACCGTCGTCGCAGCCTCCGAAGGCAGAGACAGAGCCGGTGCGGCCATCCGCCGACGCGGCCGGGCCGTCGTGGCCGCAGCCTCCGCAACCGGCGGCACAGACTGCGGAGCCGGTGGGGCCATCCGCCGACGTTGCCGGACCGTCGTGGCCGCAGCCTGCGGAACCGGCGGTGAAGGCCGCAGAGCCGGTGGAGCCGTCCGCCGAGGCAGCAGGGCCGTCGTGGCCGCAGCCTGCGGAACCCACGGCCCAGGCCGCAGAGCAGGTGGAGCCGTCCGCCGAAGCGGCAGGGCCGTCGTGGCCGCAGCCTGCGGAACCCACGGCCCAGGCCGCAGAGCAGGTGGAGCGATCCACCGAAGCGGTAAAGGTTGATCCGCCGGTCACCGCGGGCCCTCACCGGGCAGTCCGCGCCGGCCGGCCGGCTCTGCCGTCCGTGCGGGCCGCGCAGGCGGCATATCCGGAGTTCCCGGCGTACGCCGCACGGTTGATCCCATCCCCCGCGATCCGCCTCGCCGACGCCGGTGATGCCGCGACGCTGCAGGAACTGATCGCCACCATGGGCTACGACGTGCCGGCCGCGGAGATCACCTCCCGGCTCGGTGGGCTGCTCGGCGAATCGAACGTCGTCTACGTCGCCGTCACCGACCGGGTCGTCGGCTGGGTCCACGTCCTGATCGGTCACAGTCTCATCGTCGGCACCCGCGCCGAACTCGGCGGGCTCGCCGTCTCCGCCGACGCCCAGCGCACCGGAGCCGGCGCCGCACTGCTCGCCACCGCCGAGCGCTGGGCCACCAGACACGGCGCGACCAGCATGTACGTCCGATCCGGCAGTGACCGGACGGCCGCGCACGCCTTCTACCACCGGCACGGCTACACCACCCGCAAGACCCAACTGGCGCTCACCAAACCGCTGCCCGCGTCCTCAGGCTGAGTCACCACCACGTCGCCGGATCTCCGGGCTCTGGGAGAACCGCGCGCGGCCACGACGCTCGGTGCACGTAATCGCCGCCCACCGGCTGCGGCCGAGGCGCCATCTCGCCGCACCAAGATCGCCGCCGGGTGCTGCCGGAGGAGGGAGGGCGGCCGGCCGAACACCGCATCGCGCTGCCTCCTGAAACACCGCCCGGCAGGACCTGCCCATCCCGTCGCCGCCGCAGATCGACGCTGGCGGCCGCGCCGGTGATCGCGCCGAGAGCCCGGTCAACCGAGAACCAGCGTGACCGTCGCGTCGCTGCCGGAGACCGGCACCGGTCCGCGCCGGTGATGGCCGCCGGGAGTCCGTCAGCCAAGAGTCAGCGTGACGGTCCCGTCGGCGCCGGTGCGACGATCGCGTCCGGAGCAGGTCAACCAACAGCCCGCGTGACCGTCCCGTCGCCGCCGGAGACCGCGCGCGGGCCGCGCCGGTGATGGACGCAGGGAGTCCGGTCAGCCGAGTGTCAGCGTGACCGTTCCGTCGTCGGCGAAGGTCGCGGAACCGGTCACGTTGAACTCGATGGTGCCGGTCCGCTCGGTGCCGTCCAGCATCGAGGCGCGGTAGTCGACGGTGCCCGAAGACGTGGTGACCACCTCGGATCCGTGCAGGTCCACGTGAGGCGGGCGGCGCAGATCGTACGTCACCCGGTCGACCATGACCAGCTGCGTGCCGGCCAGGTCGAACGGGCAGTCGGTCATGAACGGGTCGGTGCGCGCGGTGCACGCGGACAACCCGGCCTCCAGGGCGTCGGTGATCCGGTCACGCGCGGACGCGGACAGCACCGGCTCCGCAGCGACTTCGGCCGTCCCGCCGAGCACCACCACAGTCGTCCGTGTGGCCCGGTAGGTGTCGGACGGGTCGGCGACGGCCAGCGGATAGCGGGCCGGGAACGCCGGGAGCATCCGCCCGGCCGATACCGTGACGCCCGCGACCGTGACCGGCATGCCGGCATCGGTCACGGAGACCGCGCCGAGCTCGGACACCACCCGCCACCGGTCGAACAGGCCGTATCGGCGCTCTTCCGAGGCCAGCGTCAGCGTCAGCAGCTGCTCCTCGCCGCCGAGCGTGAACGAGGTGGCCACCTGTGCGCGGGCGCCGTCGACCACGGTGGACACGATCCGCACGTCGTCCGGGCGGGTGACGCCGGTCGCGCGCAGCACCGCGTCGGTCAGCAGCGGGCCCGAGGCCGTGCCGGTCCGCTCGGCCATCGCCGCGGCGGCGTCGCCCCTGGACACGGCCCGCAGGTACGCCAGCGCGACCCGGTCCGGGCCGAACTCCGACCGGTTCACCACCACGATGCCGGTCAGCGCCAGCGCGGGCACCACCAGTGCGGCCGCGGTCGCGACGATGACGCCGGTGCGGACCCGGGCCGTGCCGAAGAAGACCGCGCGCCACGAGTCGTGGACCGGCATCGTCTCCGCCGCGCTCCGGAACAGCAGCGCCAGGTCCGGCGCCACCCGTGCCGAGGCCGCGAGCAGCCCGCCCCAGACCAGCCCGGCGATGACCGCGCCGAGCAGCGACGGCCCGGCCTCCACGGACGCGAACGTGATCTCCGCCGTGACCCGCCCGGCGACGGCGAGGAGCGTGACCGATGCGGCGGTGAGCCCGATGGTCGCGGCGGCACTCGTGCGCGCACCGACCGGGCGGGCCAGCGCGTGCCGGACCGCCGCGACCAGCGCGGCCACGGCCGGCACGAGCAGCAGCAGGCTCCACCACGACGGCCGCGTGACCAGCGTCAGCCCGTCTACGACCTCCACCATCGAGGGTACGGACACGGTGACCGGCACGCCGAGCAGTACCAGCAGCGCCGACGGCAACGCGACCAGGCCACCGAGGACCGCCCAGTGCGAACCGGTCGCGGCCAGCACGACCCCGACCACCGCGGTGCCGAGCAGCAGCGCGACCGTGAACCTGCCCAGCAGCGCGGCCGCATCGGCCAGCGGACGCAGCGACCGTGGCGCCACGGCGGGCGTGACCGTCAGCCGAGCCGCCACGGTGACGGCTATGACGAGGGCGAACACGGGCACGGCGGTCGGCAGCGGCGCCAGCCCGGCGGTCACCCGCCCGTCCACGGACTGCACGGCGTTCAGCACGCCGGCGCCGGTGACCAGCGCGGTGACCGTGCCGGCGGTGATCGCGGTGCGGGCGAGCAGCGCCCCCCGCACCGGGGACGGCCGCAGCCGCTCGTCCCGGATCGCGAGCCCGGCCAGCGGCCCGGCGATCGCGACCGTGAGCAGCACCGGGAGCACCTGCAGGCGCAGGTCGGCGACCACGGCGACGCCGGGCAGCAGGTCCGCACCGGCGCTCAGCGAGCCGCCGAGCGCGAGCCCGATCAGCGTGACGGCGGCGGTCAGCCAGCCCGCGAGGTCGCTGTCGGAGCCCCGCAGCAGCGTGGCCGCGGCCGTGGCGAACACCGCGGTCAGTACGGCGCCGGCCGTCACCGTGACCGCCGCGCCGTGCCAGGCGCCGGAGAACAGGTCACGCCAGCGCAGCGCGGGCGTCGCCGCCGGCGGCGTGGACGCCGGGGCGGGCGTGGAGATCAGCAGCGGCTGCGGTTCGGGCTCACGGTCGACCGGCCCGTTCTGCCGCGAGGGCGGCACCACGATCCCGTCCAGTACCGTGACCGATCCGCCGCCGGCCTGCCCGGCGAATGAGCCACCACGTTGGGTCGCCAGCGGCGTGAACCGCCCCGGGCCGCGCGACGGGAAGCGGGCGCCGCAGTTCGCGCAGAGCACGGCGGCGTCGGCGGGTCGCGGCGACCCACACGCAGAGCAGGACATCTGGGGCACCTCGCGCGCTGATCCGGGGTTTCGCGCAACTGTCGGCACCCCCACCCCGCACCTGAGCGGAAACCGAACCCACCACCGTTCCCCGACAGGTGACGGGCAGCCGCGACGCGGAAGGGCGCACCCGGTGGACCGCGCCGCTCATCCGCGGCGATGTCAGCCGTGTGCATGACCGTCAGCCTGCGCCGTGCGCAGCCGTGGGACCGGCGTGCGGACCCGGGCCGCGACCAGCAGGGTCACCGTGATGGACAGCACCGCCATCACCGTGATCGCGGACGCCGCCGAGCCCAGCACCTCCGCGGCCACGCCCGCGATGCCAGCGCCGACCGCCTGCATGCCCATCATCAACGACAAGTGCAGGCCCAGCGCCTGGCCCCGCAGGTCGTCCGGGGTGAGGGCGATCAGCCGCTCCTGCAGCACCAGCGTGCCCGAGTAGCCGACCGACGCGACCGCGGTGAGCGACACGGCGAGCCACAGCGGGAGGCCGAGCGCGAACAGCAGGTAGGGCGCGGCCAGCAGCAGGCGCAGGAACGCGCCGGCCCGCTCGCGCCACGCGGGCGGCAGGAACCGGCCGGCGAGGATGTCGCCGGCGAGCATGCCGAGCGCGGCGGCGGCCAGCAGCACGCCGGCGTGCCGTGGCGCGTAGGGGACGAACAGCGCCTCGCAGCCGACGATCAGGCCGTTCGGTACGCAGAGCGCGACCAGTACGTACCGGCGGGGCACCGACGAGAACAGTCGCGCGTTGGCCCGCCAGGTCGCCGCCGGTGAGGGCCGTCCGGACGCGCGCGGCGGACGGGAGCGCAGGCCGAGCGCGGCGATGACGGCGCCGAACAGCTGGCAGGCGGCGGCCAGCAGCAGCACGCCGCGTGGCGGGACGACGGCGAGCAGCGCGCCGCCGACCGTGAAGCCGAGGATCTGCACGGACCCGACCGCCATGTTGAGCACCGACCGGCCCAGCAGGTAGCCGTCCGCGGGCAGGATCTCGGTGAGCAGGCCGAGCCGGGCGCCGCCGGCTACGGACGCGACCAGGCCCATCACGCCGAGCACGCCGAACATCGCGGCGATCGGCAGGCCCGGGATCGCCAGCACGGCCAGGCACAGCGCGGACCCGGCGGCGACGGACGCGAGCGCGGCGCGTGGCGGCACCCGGTCCGCCACGGACAGCAGCAGCGTGGCGCCGAGTAACTGCGCGGCCGCGGGCCCGAACATGCTGATCGCGCTGAGCAGCGGCGAGCCGGTTGCGGCGAACACGACCGTGGCGAGCGCGAGCCCGCCGATCGTGGTCGCGGACGCGCCGGCGCAGGCGACCGCGAACAGCGGCGTGAACTCGGACGTCCGGAAGAGCGCACCGTAGGTATGCATGATCGGCAGTCTCCGGGGGACGTCGTGACCGCCGTTAATCTTTCGCGGGGAGGCGAAACGACACGATGACGTGGTGGCAGATCGACACCGAGACGCTGGCCGGCGCCCGGTTCGTGATCTCGCCGTGCGCGGAGGCGACCGCGACGCTGCTGCGCCTGCACAAGCGGGACGGCCCGGCCGGGGACGCGTACCGCCGCATGCTGGAGAACCGGCCCGACCTGCGACTGGTGCTCGCGGCGGCGATGCGGCCCGGCTGGGTCGCCGACTTCGTGACTCCGCCGCAGGCGGAGACCGAACGCCCGCTCGCCGAGGAACTGGACCTGATCCGGCGCACCCCGGACGCGCGTGCCCGCGCCGACATCGCCCGCGCCCTCGCGCTCACCGGCGGTCCCCCGCCACCGGACGCGCTCGACGGCCTCTCGCCCGGCCCGCTCGTCGCCGGCCTGCTGGAACGGGTCTGGGAGACGATCATCGCGCCGGACTGGGCACGCCGGCGGCGGATCCTGGAGGCGGACGTGGTCGCCCGGACCCGGCAGGTCACGCAGGGCGGCTGGGTCGCCGCGTTCGCGGACCTGAAGGCGGACATGCGGTGGCTCGGCAACGGCCGGCTGCAGATCAACGCGGCCCGGTACCCGTCGCGCGACGTGTCCGGCACCCTGCTGTTCGTGCCCGTCACGGTCGGACCCGGCTGGGTCGCCTGGGACGAGCACGACCCCACCCGTCACGCTATCGCGTATCCGGCGTCCGCACCGCTGGCCGAGACCGGGCCCGCGCGGCCCGCACCGGACGCGCTCGCCCACCTGCTCGGCCCGGTCCGCGCCCGGCTGCTCACGCTGGTCGACCCGCCGAAGTCCACCACGCAGCTGGTGGCGCTGACCGGGTTGGCGCTCGGCAGCGTCGGCCGTCACCTGGGCATCCTGCTCGATGCCGGCTTGGTCCTGCGCCGCCGCGCCGGCCGGTCGGTCCTCTACTCGCTGACCGAGGCCGGCCGCACGCTGCTGCGGGCATCACGAGCATCGGCGGGTACGCCGGCGCGGGGCAGACGTCCGCCCGCCCCGCGCTGACGGTCACGACGTCGTGGCGGCCGGGCCGTTCGGCGCGACGGACCGGGCGCCACGCTGATCAGCCGGCGGCGTCCAGCGCCGGGATGATCATCTCCTCCTCGTAGCGCAGGTGCGCCTCCAACTGCTCGATCAGGCGCTCCACCTGCGGCAGCGGGTTCTCCGTGCGGACCGCGGTCTCCAGCTCGTCGATCAGCGTGGCGATCGTGGCGTGTTCGGTGCGCAACCGGTCGACGACCGGCTCCAGCTCCGGCGCCCTGTCCAGCACCATCGGGAAGATGCCGCCGTCCTCACCCCGGTGGTGGAAGTGCAGGCCGCCGCAGACCGCCAGGCAGTTGACCCGCAGTTGCGCGGCCAGCGTGGCACCGCCGGAGCCGGCGACCTCCGCGCGGACCAGCTTCAGCTCCCGCCGGAACGCGTCGTGGATCGCCAGCAGCATCTGGCCGAACGAGCCGCCCACCAGCGGCGGGCCCTGCTGGGCGTTGCGCAGCGCCACGACGGGCAGCACCCGGGTGGTCTTGCGCTGGTAGTCGGCGTACCCGGGCAGCACCTCGACGATCCGGGCGAAGAGCCGGTCCCGCTCCGCGCCGGTGATCACCTCGGCGTCGGCCGGGTAGGTGAAGATGCCGTCCTCCACCGTGACCCGCGGATTGGCCCGGAGGTTGTGGTACCACTCCGGGTGCCGGTCGCCGCCGCCCGCGGAGCCGATCACGAGCAGCCGGCCGGGCTCCTCGTCGGGCACGTACCCGACCAGGACGGTGTGCGGGCGCCCGGTGCGGGCGCCGGTGGTGGTGAGCAGCAGCAGCCGGGCGTCGCCGAAGAACGCGACCCGGCCCCGGTTCGCCTGGAACTCGTCAATGTTGCGAGAATTGAAGTCAGACACGCGCGCTGTATCCCCTGTCTGTTTCGCGGCGCTCGGATGTGTGGTCGAGGCGTGCGGTGCAGACAGGGAGGGGCGGGCCACGGGCCCGCCGAGGGATCACGCGCCGGCCGGGCGCCCGATCCGGTAATGGCCAAAGGCCGACCCGGCAGTCACGGTTGGTGACTCTAGCGGTGCCCCGGTCAGCTCAGCAACCCGCTGTCCCTAAGGTGACCGATGATGCGGCGGGTGGCCGCGGACGTCCGGTCACGATCGTGGTAGCCGAGCCAGGCCAGCTCCGCGATCTCCGCCGAGGGCGTGGGCGCGCCGGCGCAGTCCGCGGTGTAGCAGGTCATCCGCACCAGCACGTCGGACTTCCCGTCGGCCGGCGCGTCGAACACGCCGGCCGGGACCGCGGTCGCCGGGTCGATCACCACGGTCAGTTCCTCGGCGATCTCCCGGACCAGCGTGTCCACGTCGGACTCCCCCGGCTCCCGCTTCCCGCCCGGCACGTAGAACAGCTCCCTGCCGTGCGAGCGGGCGGTCAGCAGCCGCCGGTTCTCGATGTGGAGCCAGGCGACCTTGTCGATGACGCGCATGGCGCGATTGTGCACCCCGGACCCGAAAGGGTGTGGCGCGGCGGACGGTCCACCGAAGGGTGCGCAGCTCACCGCGTTGTAGTCTGGCGCCCGCCCCGCCGCGCGGGGTACGGCACCTGACCCGATTTCCCCGAGGACACGATGACCCTCCCGATCCCCCCGGACGCGCAAGGCCTGCTGCTCCGCACCGACTTCACGGACGACGCGGCCTGGGACACGTTCCGGAAGACGCTGCAGCGTCACCTGGACGACTACCGCGCCTCGATGCTGTTCGTCGACGACCGCGCCCACGCGGGCCTGACCCCCGGTGGCCTGGTCCGGCTGGCCGAGGGCGACGAGGACCTCGCGTTCGCGTTCCTCGCCGACGAGGAGGCGATCAACGACCCGGAGCACCCGGTCATCGCGGTCGATCTGGCCGACGAACCCGGCCGGGCATTCCGCGTGGTCGCGTCCGAGCTGTTCAGCGTGCAGACCAACCTGGACCTCGCCACCACGGACTTCGCCGACTTCGCCCGGATGGCCGGCCGTGACGGCGTGTACCGCGGCGGCGCCTGACCCCGGTGTCGGCGTGACCGTTCGGTGATCGAGGCCGGCGCCGGATCGGTCACGCCGGCCGGCGGGCCTCGAGGAGGAAACGCGTGGAGTGGGCGATGAACGCGCCGTCCGCCTCGATCCGGTCGTGCAGGGCGCGCAGGCGGTCACGGTAGCGGTCCACCGTGAAGCCGGGCACGGTCCAGATGACCTTGCGGAGGAAGACGATCACGGCGGCGACGTCGTGGAACTCCATGCGCAGGCGGGCGGCGCGCACGTCCACCACATCCAGGCCGCACGCGGTCGCCTCGTCCCGTAGGCGTGCCGGGTCGCGGCCCGTGCCGACCGGCTGCGGGCCCATCATGGCGTCGGTCAGCTCGCGCACCGAACCGGGCCCCACCTGCTGCGACAGGTAGGTGCCGCCCGGTTCGAGCACGCGCGCCACCTCGTCGAACCGGGTCCGTACCGGATGACGGCTGGTGATCAGGTCGAACGAGTCGTCCGGGAACGGCAGGTCCGCGTCCTCCCGGACACACACCACCACCGCGTGCGGCAGCCGGCGCTGCGCGAGCGCGGCGTTCGGCGCCCAGCCCTCCGTCGCCACCAGCACCGGCGGCGGCGCGGTCACCTCGGACAGCACCTCACCGCCGCCGGTCTGCAGGTCCAGCGCCCGCCGCGCGCCGGCCATCCGGTCCGCCATCATCCGGGCGTACCCCCATGGCGGTCGCTCCTCCGTGGCGCGCCCCGAGAACCAGGAGAAATCCCAGCCCTCCACGGGTACGCGGGAACCCTCCGCGACCAGTTCCTCGAACGTGCTCATCGTCCGAGTCTGGTCCGCGGCGCGGCGCGCCTCAACCGGAATAGCGGTGCTCAGAACGCCAGGCGGGTGCCGATCAGGCCGCCGTCGACGAGCAGGCCGGTCCCCTGGATCATCGCGCCCTCCGGCGAGGCGACGAAGCGGACCGCGGCCGCGATCTGCTCCGGCCGCACGTAGGTGCCCGCCGGCGTGTCCGCGGTCTGCCGTTCGATCATGGCGAGGGCCGCCTCGTTGCCGGGCGTGAGCGTGATGCCGGGCGACACCGTGACCACGCGCACGCCACGCGGGCCGAACTCGGCCGACCACGTACGGGTCATCTGCGCGATCGCGGCCTTCGTCGCCGTGTACATCGCGCCGGCCGGCACGCCCACGTGCGACATCCAGGAGCCGATGTTGACGATCACACCGTCGCCGCGCGCGGCCATCGCCGGTGCCAGCGCACCGGTCAGCACGTGCGGCGCCCGGACGTTGACCGCGAGCATCGCGTCCAGGTCCGCGTCGGGCAGGTCGGCGGTCGAGGTGAACGGGTAGATGCCGGCGTTGTTGACCAGGATGTCGACGTGACCGCCCAGCCGGTCGGTCGCCTCGGCCGCGAAGTCACGGATCTGCCGGTACGATCCGGCCAGATCGACCGGCACGAACGCGCCGCCGACCTCATCGGCCAGCTTCTCGCCGCGCACGGCGTCGCGGCCGCTGACCACGACGCGGGCGCCGGCCTCGGCCAGCGCGCGGACGGTGGCGGCGCCGATGCCGCTGGTGGAACCGGTGACGACGGCGGTGCGGTGCTGCAAGGTGTTGTTCATGCGGTCAAGTAACCGCTGGTCACGGCGCGCGTACCAGTTCCTGGTCAACCTGGGCATGACATGACCACCCGGCGTGCGCGCGCGGGCCGTACCGTCGAGGGGTGTCACGAGATCGAGCGGAGCTCGGCGCCTTTCTGCGCGCCCGCCGCGGACAGCTGACCCCCGCGCAGGCCGGCATCACGCCGTTTCCCGGACCGCGGCGGGTGCCCGGGCTGCGCCGCGAGGAACTGGCCGTGGCCGCCGGCCTGAGCCCGGACTACTACAGCCGCCTCGAGCAGGGCCGGCAGGCGAACATCTCCCGCGAGGTACTCAACGCCCTGGCCCGCGCGCTGCGCCTGGACGACGTGGCCCGTGCTCATCTGCACGACCTCGCCGCACCGGTCACGATGTCCCGGGCACCGGTCCACGGCGTGCCGCAGCGCGCCGACCCGGGCCTGCTGCGGCTGCTGGACGCGCTCGGTCACCTGCCCGCGCTGGTCCTCGGCTGGCGTGGCGAGGTCCTGGCCCGCACCGGTCTGCTGCCGGCGGTGCTCGGACACCCCATGGACGCGGGTACGTCGTTCATCCGCTACATGTTGCAGGACCGCGGCGCCCGGGAGCGCATCGTCAACTGGGTCACGTTCGCCGAGTTCATGGTGGCGGCGTTGCGCCGCGAGTCGTCCCGGCACCCGCACGACCGCTCGCTGCACCGGCTCATCGACGAGATCCGTGCCACCGAGCCGCTGGTCGCCGGCTGGTGGGACGATCATGGGGTGCGCGACTACAGCTCCGTCGCCAAGCACATCCGGCACCCGGTCGCGGGCGACCTGCACTTCGACATCGAGGTGGTCGGCGCGCCGCACGAGCCGCTGCAACGCCTGATCGTCTACACCTGCCAGCCGGACTCGCAGACGGCCCGCATGCTGCCCCTGCTCGCGTCGTGGAACGAGACGACGGTGGATGCCCGCTGAACCTGCCCGCGCGGACGGTGGGCTCTGTTCACCGGCGAAGACGCATCGACGGTACGTGGAAGGGGGTCGCGCTCGGGTGGCGGATGCGGTGGCGGCCAGTTTCGCCGGCGGCGCGTGCCCGGCGGCGTGGGGCCGCGGCCGCGCGGTGCCGGGGCGGATAGTGGGGTGCCGAGCCGGCGAGATCTGCGGGCGGCCGATGCCCGAGGCCGGGTGGGCTCGCGGCCGGGGCGCCGAGTCGCCGGAGGCTCGAATGTCAGGATGCCGGCGAGACGCACCGGCGGCGCGTGCCCGAGGCGGGGTGAGCCTGCGGCGAGTCGCCGGAAACCCGGGCATCACGATGCCGGCGAGATGCGTCGGCGGCGGATGCCCGAGGCCGGGTGGTGCCTGCGGCCGGGCGGTGGGGCCGCCGCGTCACCGCAGGCCGGGAGTCACGATGTGACGTCGACCAGGACCTTGCCGACGGTGCCGCGCTCCACGGCCCGGTGCGCGTCGGCGGTGTGGTCGAGCGAGAAGCGGTGCAGCGGCAGGCCGTGCTCCTCGCCCACCCGCAGCGCGCCGTCCTGAACCGCGGCGGCGACGTCCTCGACGGCCGCGGCGCGCACCTGCGGACCGGCGGTGTAGAGCACCACGAACTGCAGGCGCGCGTTGAGAACGAGGTTCCGCGGCACGTCCAGGTCGACCGGCTTGCCGCCGTCGTTGGCGTAGACCGAGATCGTGCCGCGTGACCGCAGTACGGCCAGGTCCAGCGCGAGGTTCGTGCCGAGCGCCACCTCGGCGACGATGTCGACGCCGGCCGGGGCTATCGCGCGGATCTCGGCGGCCGGGTCACCCTCGCGATAGTTGATCACGTGGTGGGCGCCGGCGGCGGTGGCCAGCCGGGCCTTCTCCGGGCCGCTGACCGTGCTGATCACCGTGGCACCGGCCCATCGGGCGAGCTGGATCACCGCGTGACCGACCGCGCCGGCCCCGCCCGCGGCGAGCACCACCGTGCCGTCGAGCGCGCCGGGCCGCAGGCGGCGCGGACCGTCCTCGGCGACCGTGAGTGCGCGGTGCGCGGTGAGCGCGGGGACGCCGAGCGAGGCGCCGACGTCGAATTCGGTCTCGTCGGGCAGCGGCACCGCGTGCTCGGCCGGCACGATCGTGAACTCCGCGGCGGTACCGGTGGGGCGGCCGGCGGCGGCCAGGTAGAGCCAGACCCGCTGACCGATCCGGGACTGGTCGACACCCTCACCGACGGCGTCGATCGTGCCGGCGCCGTCGAGGTGCGGGGTGACCTCGGGGAACTGCGTGGGCTGGTTGACGCGTGCGCGGGCCTGCACGTCGGTCGGATTGACCCCGGACACGGCGACCCGGACCCGCACCTCGCCGGGGCCGGGGGCGGACACATCCCTGTCGACGAGGTGGAGAACGTCGGGACCGCCGTTGTCGCGGTAGATGATTGCCTTCATGATCCGTCCTTAGAGGATGGTGGAGGAGAGGTCGGCCGCACGGCGTGGCGGTCTGATCGCGCCGCGGCCGGCACGGAACACGGCGCGGCCGGTGAACGTCGCGGTCACGACGGCGTCCCCTCGGCCGGTGGATGCAGGGCGACGCGCAGCAGCTCGGCGAGGTAAAGCGCCGTCACCCGCTCCGCGATCGGCGTGGCGAGCCGGCCGGCCTCGGCCGGCTCGTGGTGCTCGACCTTGACCAGCCAGGCCACGACACAGTCGTGCAGCATCGCGCGCAACTCGTCGATCATGTCGACGACGATGGCCCGGATGGCCGGGTCGGTGGTCGCCTCACCCCACGTCTGGACGGCGACCCGGGCCGCGGCCGGGTCCTTGCCCGCGACGAGCCGGGCGGGCAGTTCGTCCGGGTGGGGTGGGGTGTCGCCGGCGGTCCACTCACCGATGATCGCCGCTCGCTCGGCCAGCGCCGCCCGGGCCGCGGCCTGCACCAGCTCGGCCTTGTTCCGGTAGTGGACATAGATCGAGCCGGCCGACAGGCCGGACTCGGCGGTGATGTCGGCGATCGAGGTCCGCTCCAGCCCGCTGCGGCCGAAGCAGCGCACAGCGGCCTCGGCGATCTGAGCCCGTCGCAGTTCCTTGCGTGCATCGGTGAGCCGCGGCACCGCACCCTCCCACAAACAGAATCGTCGCTCTGCTTGACGGACACTGTACAACAAGAACCGCGATTCTGTTTGGTGCGGTGCTCGGCTGTATCGGGAACGGTGCGGGGGCCCGCTCCGCCGACGCCGACCGGCGACGAGGGCCGGCTGCTCGGCGGATCGACAACGACGACGCGAACGTGGCCAGAGGCGCCGCCGGGACGACGGCCCGTCGTGCGCCGGTCCCGGCCAGAGCGGCAGGCGCGACTACCGGCGCCAGCCGGGCACTTCGGCGGGGTCTCGGTCGGCGGGGCCGACGTACGCGGCCGAGGGGCGGATGATCTTGCCGAGGCGCTTCTGTTCGAGGACGTGGGCGCTCCAGCCGGCCGTGCGGGCGCAGGTGAACAGGGGCGTGAACAGGCCGGCCGGGACGCCGGCGAAGTCCAGCACTACGGCGGCCCAGAACTCGACGTTGGTCTCGAGGACCCGGTCGGGCTTGCGTTCGCGGAGTTCGGCCAGGGCGGCCTCCTCCAGGGCCAGCGCCGCCTCGTAACGGGGCGCGCCGAGGTCGCGGGCGGCGGCGCGGAGGATGCGGGCGCGGGGGTCTTCCGCGCGGTAGATGGCGTGGCCGAAGCCCATCAGGCGGCGGCCGGAGTCGAGGACCTGACGGACGTACCCGCGCGGGTCCTGGCTCTCCTCGACGGCCGTGATCATGTCGAGTGCGCGTGCCGGGGCGCCGCCGTGCAGCGGGCCGGACATGGCGGCGACCGCGCCGGAGAGCGCGGCGGCGACGTCCGTGCCGGTCGACGCGATGACGCGGGCGGTGAAGGTGGACGCGTTCATGCCGTGCTCGGCGGCGCAGATCCAGTAGCGGTCGATCGCCTCGACGTGGCGCGGGTCCGGGTCGCCCTGCCAGCGGATCATGAAGCGTTCGGTGACGCTGCGGCCCTCGTCGATGCGGCGCTGCGGGACGGCGGGCAGGCCGACGCCGCGCGCGGCCTGAGCCACGAACGACAGCATCATGGTGGACGTGCGCGCGAGGTCGGACCGCGCCTGCGCGTCGTCGATGTCGATGAGCGGGCGCAGTCCCCAGTACGGCGCCATCATCGCGGTCGCGGCCTGGATGTCGGCGCGGATGTCGCCGGAGTGGACGGGCAGCGCGAACGGCTCGGCCGGCGGCAGCGGCGAGCCGAAGTCGCCGTCCGCGAGCAGGCCCCACACGTCCGCGAATCCGGCGTGGCCGATCAGCCTCTCCACATTGATGCCGCGGTAGCGCAGCGCGCCGCCGTCCCGGTCCGGCTCGGCGATGCGGGTCTCGAACGCGATGACGCCGGCCAGGCCCGGCTGCACGGTAGTCATGTATTGACTGTCGACCTGCACAATCAACCTGTCAATGTTGATCCAGTCAATATGAGAAGATGGCCACATGCGCATGCTGAGCACCGACGAGGTCGCCCGCCGGCTGGGCGTCAAACGCGCGACCGTCTACGCCTACGTCAGCCGTGGGCTGCTGACCGGGCTGCGGAACGGCAAGGGCAAGGAGACGCTGTTCAAGGAGGACGACGTGCGTGCGTTCGAGGCCACGCGCCAGCGTACGTCCGACAACGGCGGCTCCCCGGTTGTCCACACGGGCATCACGTTCATCAGCGACGGCAAGCTCTACTACCGCGGCCACGACGTGGATCTGCTCGCCCGTGCCGACTCGTTCGAGAACATCGTCGACCTGCTGTGGACCGGCGAGATAACCGACATCGCGTTCCCGCGCGACCATCGGCTCCACCTGCTCGCGAAGGCGGTCACCGCGCCGCTTCCCGCCTCCGCCCGGCTCACCGACCGGCTGCGGGTCATCGTGGCCGCCGCCGGCGCCGCCGACCATCTGCGGTTCGACACCACCCCGACCGCGGTCATCGGCACCGGCCGCAAGCTGCTCGACACGATGGCCACCGGCCTGCCGCAGTTGGGGGAGCCGGTCAACTTCTCGCTCGGGGCGCTGCTGTGGAGCCGGCTGACCGCGTCGCCGGCGAACGGTGACGACTACCGCGCCCTGGAGGCCGCGCTGGTGCTGCTGGCCGACCACGATCTGGCCGCGTCCACGTTCGCGGTCCGGGTCGCGGCGTCGACGCGCGCCAATCCGTACGCCGTGGTCGGCGCCGGACTGGCCGCGATGGACGGCCCGCTGCACGGCGGCGCCAGCGGGCTGGCCGTGGAGATGCTCTCCACCGTGCTCCGCGGCGGAGACCTGCTCCGCACGATCTCCGACCGGCTGCGGACCGGCGCCGGCGTGCCCGGCTTCGGCCACCCGCTCTACCCGGACGGTGACCCCCGGGCCGTCACGCTGCTCAAGCTGATCCCGAGGACGGTCGTGTCGGACACGGCCGACGACATCGCCGCGGTGATCCGCGACCGGGCCGGGGTGCGGCCCAACATCGACCTGGCGCTGGCCGTGCTCACACTCACCTACGGCATGCCGCAGGACGCGGGCGAGACCATCTTCGCGATCGCGCGTACCGCCGGGTGGATCGCGCACGCGATGGAGGAGTACGCGGATCAGCCCAGTCGTTTCCGCCCCATCGGCCGCTACGCGGGCCTGCCGCCGCTCACCGAGGGTGCCTGATCGTCCACGATCGGCGGACGGTGGGGTTGCCGGCGGCGCCTAGCATCGATCGTCATGGTGAGAGTGCCGTGGCGGCGGGAGCCGTCGCCCGACGAAGCCGACCGTCTCGTCGCGGTCGCGGACGAGCTGGCCATGCTGCACGGGCCCGGCCCGGGGGCGAACCAGGCCGCGATCCGCGCGGTCGAGGCGGCCCGCAAGCTGGCCGCCCACGGTGACCGCGCCGACCGGGGCCGGCTGCTGCACGCGCTCGGCCGGCTCGGCGTGAACGTGGCGATGGGCCGCACGCCCGACGACGCCACCCCGGTCGTGCAAGAGGTGATCGCGCTCGCCCGTGCGCTGATCGCCGAGCCGGGGCCGGGCGGCGACGACCCGGTCCGCGCGGAGGCGGTCGTCCGGCTGGTGCAGTCCGCGCAGATCGTGGAGAACGCGGGCGGCCGGGCCCGCGCGCGGGACATGGTCGAGGAGGCACTCGCCGCCGCGCCGGACGTGGAGGCCGGGCCGCACGCGCGCCGGGCCCGGGCCGCGGTGCTCGCCGCGCTGGTCCAGAACCGGGTGGTGGACCAGGAGGAACGCATCGCACAGCGGCGCGAGCCGGTGGACGGCGCGGAGACGATGCGGCTGGCGATCGAGCTGGTCGACACCGCGCGGGCCGTGGCGATCGCCGACGAGGGACCCGCGATCTACGATCTCGCGGAGGCGCTGAGTTTCCTCGGCCGGGCCGCGTTGGTGGTCGACCGGCCGGACCTGACCGGTGCCGCGTGGGCGGAGCAGTTGTCGATCCTGATGAGCTTCGACGGTGGCGGCGCCAAGGCGCGGTTCGCGCAGGCCAGCCAGGCGATCGGCGCGCTCGGCAAGGCGTTCCCCCGGGTCGAGGTGGTCATCCCGGGCCCGGACGCGTGGCGGCGGACACCGTCCTACGCGGACCGCTGGCGACAACCCGGGACCACCGCGCCGTCGTACGTACGAGCCGATGGTCTTGAGGATTTCGACCGGCGGCTGGAGGAGGCGATCGCGCTCTCCCGCGGCGGTGCCCGGCTGACCGAGGCGGAACGGTCGCTGGACCGGCTGGTCGCGGAGGTCACGGTGTCCGAGGCCGGCGCGCGTGGCACGCCGGAGCACCCGGAGTTCCAGCGGGTGCTGGCCCGGGCGCTGTGGCGGCTGGCCCAGGTCCGGCACGCGGCCGGCCGGGCCACGGAGGCGCTGGAGCCGGCCCGGCTCTCCACCGTGTACGCCGCGCAGCGCCTGGACCGGCTGCTCAACGGCACGCCCGCGCGACAGCGGGCGGTGGCGGACGCGATCACCTACCTGTGTGACGCCGGAGAGATCGCGTTCGCGGCCGGCCACCCGGAGGAGCGGGTGGAGATGCTGCGCGACGCGATCCGCCTGGGCGAGCGGGCCTCGGACGCGCCGGTGCGGCGTGCGGTCGGCACCGCGCTGCACAACCTGGCGACCGCGCACGCGGCCACGCTGTCGCGTGGCGCCCGGGACGCGCAGCTGCGCGCCGAAACGGTCGCGCTGTCCGACCGGGCGCGGACGATCCGGCGCGGGCTGGTGGACGAGGCGGAGCCGCTGACCGTGTGGGAGTACGCGAACACGCTGGTCATGTGCGTGGGCGTGGCCGCGCTGGGGCAGCGGTGGGCGGACGGCGTGGCCCACCTGACCGAGGCGGCACCGCTGCTGGCGCGGCTCGGGCCGGCCGCGTCGGAGATGACCGCGCGGGCCCGGATGCACGCGCAGATGCTGGGGATCGTGGCGCCCCGGCTGGTGGCGGAGGCGCGCGCCGCCGGTCGCTGGCCGTACTGAGCCTTGCCTTTTGAATTGACCCTTCTCTATTCTGAGCGCTCGGAAAGCGCTTTCCAGGCGTGCTCGTCGGCCTCGCCCAGGGCCACGGGGTGCACGCCGTCCAGCTCGGAACGAGAAGGGATCGACTGTGAAACCACGAGCGGCTCTTGGACTGGGGACGGCCGTCGCCGTCACCGCGATCGGAGGTGCGCTGGCCGTCGCGCTGCCCATGCGGGCGAACGCGGCGACCGGCGGCGTCACCGGATTCGCCACGCAGAACGGCGGAACGACCGGCGGTCAGGGCGGGCAGGTCGTCACGGCCAGCACCGGCAGCGCCATCCACACGGCCCTGTGCAACCGGGCCAGCAGCAGCACCCCGATCGTCATCCAGGTCTCCGGCACGATCAACCACGGCAACACGACCAAGGTCTCCGGCGACAGCTGCAACACCGCCGCCGACCGGATCGAGCTCAAGGAGATCAGCAACGTCACCATCATCGGCGTCGGGTCCGGCGCGGTCTTCGACCAACTGGGCATCCACATCCGCGACTCCAGCAACATCATCATCCAGAACGTGACCGTCCGGAACGTGAAGAAGTCCGGCTCACCGGTCTCGAACGGCGGCGACGCCATCGGCATGGAGAGCACGGTCCGCAACGTCTGGGTCGACCACGTCACGCTGGAGGCGTCCGGCGGCGAGGACGAGGGCTTCGACGGCCTGTTCGACCTCAAGGACGACGTCGAGTACGTAACGCTCAGCTACAGCATCCTGCGCAACTCGGGGCGCGGCGGGCTGATCGGCTCCAGTGAGAGCGACACCGGGAACAACTACATCACGTTCCACCACAACGCGTACTCGAACATCGACTCGCGGACGCCGCTGCTGCGTGGCGGCATCGCGCACATCTACAACAACTCGTACACCAACCTGGTCGAGTCCGGGATCAACTCACGGGCCGGCGGCCGGGCCAAGGTGGACAACAACCACTTCAAGGACTCCACGGACGTCCTGGGTACGTTCTACACGACCGAGGCCGGGTTCTGGCAGGTCAGCGGCAACATCTTCGACAACGTGACCTGGTCGGCGCCGAGCGGCGACCACCAGCCGGCCGGGCCGAACCCGACGTCGAACACCACGGTGAGCATCCCGTACTCGTACACACTGGACGGTGCGAGCTGCGTGCCCAGCATCGTGGCGCAGACCGCCGGCGCGAACAAGGGCCTCCAGGTGTCCAACGGCAACTGTGTGCCCACCTCGCCGACCGGCGGTCCGGCCACGCCGCCACCCACCACCGGCGGGCCCACCACACCGCCGCCGACGACACCGCCGCCCTCCGGCACGAACCTGAGCCTCAGCGGCGGGGCGGACGGGTCCAGCAAGGCCTCCGGGACCAGTTACGGCAACGTCAAGGACGGGAGCATGACCACGTACTGGTCGCCGAGCGGCACCACCGGGTCGATCTCCGTCAAGTGGTCGTCGGCCACGTCGGTCGCCCGCATCAGCATCCGTGAGGCGTCCGGCGCGACCGGGCTGATCGGGGCGTACCGGGTGCTCGACGGCGACACCGGCGCGGTGCTGGCCACCGGCAGCGGCGCGGGCACGATCAGCTTCGGCGCCACGTCGACCAAGAAGATCACATTCGAGATCACCGGCGCATCGGGTACGCCGCGGGTGGCGGAGTTCGAGGCGTACGCCTCCTGATTCCGGTCGTGGACGGGGGTCGCCCCACCAGGCGGCCCCCATCGCTCAGGCCGAGACCGTCGCCCGGAAACCGGTGATCACGGTGGGCGCGGCGGCGGACGGCGCGATCACCTGGACGGACGTGGTGGCCGACACCGTGATCGTGACCCGGGTGACCTGGCCGGCGGCGACCTGAACGGGCACGTCGACCGGCGGCGCGTCGATCTCCGGCGTGATCCCGGGCAGCGGGAGCGCCGACCACCGCTCGCCGATCGGCGCCTGCGCGGGCGGGCGCGGCGTGATTCGCAGCGTGTGCGGGCCGGCCGTCAGGCGGTATCCCCAGGTGCGGTAGCCGAACGGCCGCGGGTGGCCGTCGACGGTCAGCGCGGGCGCGGGCACCCAGGCGTTCGGGTCGCTGTCGATCGGCACCAGGCCGGTGCGGCCGTTCCAGCGGTGGTCCGGTTTCAGCACGCACGTGACGACCAGGGCGCCGTGTGCGGCGTCGGCGAGGCCGGCGGGCGCGTCACCGTCGCCGAGGAACATCGCCTCACCCGGGGTTCCGGGCGGGGTTTCGCGTGCCTCGGCCGAGGCCGCGACCCGGTAGCGCTGGTCGATGACGCGCTTCACCCGGCTGACCGCCCAGGCGAGGAGGAACGGGCCGACGACGGCCGCGGCCGTGGCGAGCAGCATGACGGGTGCGTTCGTCTGTGGATCGGACCGCGCCAGCAGGTAGAACGCGCCGAGGACCAGGACGGTGCACCAGAGCAGCGCCGGTCCGGAGCCCATGCGGCGGCGGGCGGGCGCCGGGACCAGCACGCCCTGCGAGCCGCCGTACGTGGCCGGTGTCCAGAACTCGAACTCCGCCACCTCGCCGGCGCGCACCCGCACGGTGCGCGCCGACTGGACGGCGCCCCGGTAGCGCACCTCCGCCCGGTGCTCGCCCGGCGGGACGAACGCGACCATGCGCCCGATCCCGTACCACATCGGCGTGTCGTCGACGCCGACCACGTGCCGGTGCCCCCAGTAGGGCGGATCGATCAGCCGGTTGCGGACCCACACCGAGACGCCCGCCATGCCGGCCGGTGGCTCCGGCGCCGGGGTGCGCAGCGGCCACTCCGCGACCGGGGCGCCCTCGAACGGGATGGTTCCCCAGGGCGCGCTCACGACGATCCGTCCCGCTCGATCACCTGGCGATGATACCGACGATCACCGCCTGGATCGCGGCCGTGGCAGCGTGATCGTGGTAGTTTGTGCGTCCGCCGTGCGCCACGCACCGACCGAGGAGGTGAGACCGATCAACGTTGTGATGAGTCGGGCCTCCCTCCCCCGCATGGCCTGAGGGAGACGTCCGCACGCTGCGAAAGGGCAGTCATGCGTTTCCTCTCCGAGACGTCGGCCGACGGCGTCCGCGAACAGATCTTCTCCCTCGACGTCGCCTCCGGTGAACTGCCCGGCGTGCTGTGGACGCCGGACGGTGCGACCGGACCACGCCCGCTCATCCTGCTCGGGCACGGCGGCGGCCAGCACAAGAAGGCGCCGGCGATGCTCGCTCGCGCGCACCGTTTCGTGACCGGTGGCGGCTTCGCGGTCGCGGCCGTGGACGTGCCCGGTCACGGTGACCGCCCGACCGACCCCGAGTTCGACCGGATCGCCACGGAGAACCAGGCGCGCGTCGAGGCGGGCGCGGACCTGGCGTCGGTGATCGCCGAGTTCCAGGCGCTCGTCGCCCGGCGGACCGTGCCCGAATGGTCCGCGGCGCTCGACGCGCTGTCGCTCGTGGAGCACGTCGGGGCGGGGCCGGTCGGCTACTGGGGCGTGTCGCTGGGCTGCGGCCTCGGCGTGCCGTTCGTGGCGGCGGAGCCGCGGGTGCGCGCGGCGGTGCTGGGACTCGGGGGTGCGCTCGCGTCCGCGGACGAGGCCCGGCGGATCACGGTGCCGGTGGAGTTCCTGCTGCAGTGGGACGACGAACGGGTGCCACGTGAGCAGGCACTGGCGCTCTACGACGCCTTCGGCTCCACCGAGAAGTCACTGCACGCCAACCCCGGCCCGCACGCGGCGATCCTGCCGTCGTACGAACTGGACAGCAACCTGCACTTCTTCCTTCGGCACCTGCTGTGACCGCGGCGCCGGGCGTGATCGCGACGGTCACGCCCGGCGCTCATCGAACTCGCTGATCGGGAACCAGCCGTCCGCGCCCACGACAGCACGATCACCTCGATCGTGCTGTCGTCCCACCCGGCCACTCCGGTCAGGCGTGCGACCGCGGAACCGCCATGAGCCGATCAACCCCGAAGGGCCACCGGCACCGCCATGTCGACGAGGCCGAGCATCGGCACACGCCGGCGGGATCGCGGCGGCGATGGAAAGCTGAGCGTCGCGGCCGTCAGTACGTGTTGCCCGCCGTGATCAGGCGGGTCTCGCCGGACGGGAGCGCCGGGCAGCCGGACGGGCCGGGCCAGGTGGCGCCCTCCGGGCTCAGGTACCAGACCGGCAGGTTCGCGGTGCTGCCGGTCAGGTACGTGCCGAGGTCGTTGTAGGCGAACCGGTTGTGGTAGGACGAGCACTCGCTCGCGCCGACCTCCTCCAGGTAGTGCACCGCCGGCGTCGAGCTGCGCGGCCACGCGTTCGCGCCGAACGTGTTCCGCTCGAACGTGTTGAAGTTGCTGGCGTCGCGTACCTTGACCGGGTCACTGCTCACCCCGGTGACGTTGTTGCCGGCGAACCGGTTCGACGAACTCTTGTGCGTGATGTAGACCGCGTGGATGTAGCTGGCCTCGGTGTTGCGCAGGTTCACGAAGTGGTTGTTCTCGATCCGGTTGCCGGACGACTCGGTCAGCACCACGCCGCCGTACCCGCAGCGCGGGAAGTCGGCACTGTCGCAGGCGCCACCGGTGTACGCGTTACCGAGCGACGTGAACACCATGCCGAACACGGTGTTGCCGTCGAGCCCGCGCGCGGACGGCTGCCCCGGGCCGGACGACGGCTGGTAACCGCCGCCGCACGGGCCGGCGGAACCGTCGAGCGAGAGCCCGCCGCTGGCGTACCGCTGGATCTGGAGATAGTAGAACCGCAGCCCCGAGTTCCCGCCGCTGGACAGCGGCCGGCCGGCCTCCGGCGCGCACGCGTAGAACCAGTACCCGGGCAGGTAGCGCTGCGACCCGGAGGCGCGCGCGTTCTCGAAGACCGGCAGCGCGGCGATGCCGTCCCGGCCCTCGCCCACGGTGTAGTCGTCCGGCATGAACGAGATCGTGTGTCCCGGCCGGTACGTGTCCCAGGTGACGCCGCCGGACACGTACGTCCCGGCGTGGATGCGAACCTCCACGTCCTGGTCCGCCGGGCCGGCCGCGACCAGCTGTTGCACGCGGGCCAGCGTCCGGACCGCGGTGGCCGGCGTGGCGCCGGAGGCGGCGTCCGAACCGGCGGCGTTCAGGTAGATGGTCTGCACGGCCGCGGCCGCGGGTGCGGGTGCGGGTGCGGCCAGACCGGCGGCGGCGACCGCCATGACGAGTAGACGACCGATGCTCATCAGCTTTCCCCCGTGGACGACTGTGGCAAGGCCCTACAGATCTACCACGGTCGCTGTGCCATGTACATCGGCGATGTAGCGGCGGCTGCGCATCCCGGCCGACGCGCCGGTCCGCCTGACGGTGCACCTGCCGGAGGTCGACGCCGGATAACAGAAGCGGCGCGGAAACTGTCGGGCGCCCGCGGCCGGCGCCACCGCACGATGGGCGGCATGGATGACACCACGCTGGTAGACCGCTTTCTGCGCGACGGCTTCGTGAAGCTGGAGGGAGCCGTCGCGCCGCGGGTGGCCGCGGACTGCGCGCGGCTGCTGTGGCGGGAGACCGGCTGCGACCCGGACGATCCGGCGACGTGGACCCGGCCCGTGCACTGGGTGGGCGGCATGGCGCAGGGCCCGTTCGCCGCCGCGCCCAACTCCCCGCACCTGCACCGCGCGTACGACCTGCTGGCCGGCCCGGGCCGCTGGGAGCCGCGCTACTCGCTGGGCACGTTCCCGCTGCGGTTCCCGCACCAGGACGAGCCGGACGACGCGGGCTGGCACATCGAGGGCAGCTACCTGCCCGACGGGGAGAGCTGGTACTTCACGAACCTGCGCTCCCGGGACCGGGCGCTGCTGATGCTGTTCCTGTTCAGCGAGGTCGGCCCGGAGGACGCGCCGACCCGCATCCGGATCGGCTCCCACCTGGACGTGCCGGCGGTGCTGGAGCCGTACGGGGAGGAGGGGGTCAGCGGGCTGGCCATCGCACCGGAGCTGGTGGCCGCCTCGGACCACCGGCCGGTCGCGCTGGCCACCGGTTCGCCGGGCGACGTGTTCCTGTGCCACCCGTTCCTGGTGCACGCGGCACAGCCACATCACGGGGTACGGCCGCGGTTCATGGCCCAGCCGCCGCTGCTGCCGGCCGCGCCGTACGAGTTGTCCCGCGCCGGCGGCGACTACTCCCCCGTCGAGCGCGCGATCCGCCGCGGCCTCGGGCAGCCGGGGTGAGCGCGCGGGTGGACGTCCGCGACGCCCGGTTCCAGCGGTGGCAGGCGCTGCTCGGCAACCGGGCCGCGCGGCAGCGCTACCGCGAGTTCATGGTGCAGGGGGTACGCCCGATCAGCATGGCCGTCGCGCACGACTGGGAGATCCGGGAACTGCTCCACGACGCGGGCGCGCGGCTGTCCGGCTGGGCGCGGCGGACGCTGGACGGCGTCCGGGCCGAGCGGATCGCCGTGTCCCGCGAGCTGATGCACGAGTTGGGCGGCAAGGCGGAGGCGGTGCCGGAGCTGCTGGCCGTGGCCGGGATGCGGGCGGACGACCTGGCCCGCATCCCGGCCGGGCCGGGCCTGCTCGCGGTGGTTCTCGACCGGCCGGCCACGCCCGGCAACCTCGGCACGCTGATCCGGTCCGCGGACGCGTTCGGCGCCTCCGGGGTCGTCGTGACCGGCCACGCCGCCGACGTCTACGACCCGAAGGCGGTCCGGGCGAGCACCGGTTCGCTGTTCGCCGTGCCCGTGGTCCGGGTGCCCGGGCACCGCGCCGTGCTGGACTGGGCGGCCGGCGCGCACGCCGGGGTGCGCGTCGTCGGCACCGACGAGCACGGCGCCGTGGACGCCGCCGCGCACGACTTCACCGGGCCGGCGCTGATCGTGATCGGCAACGAGACCACCGGCCTGAGCGCCGCCTGCGACGACCTCGTCCGCATTCCCATGTCCGGCGCGGCCAGTTCGCTGAACGCGGCGGCCGCGGCGACCGTGGTGCTGTACGAATCGGCACGCCAGCGCGCCGCGGGCCCACGCTCTGGTCAGGCGCCCGCCGGTGCGTCCGGGGTCTGCGGCGACCGGGCCGGGGGCACGGCGGGCGGGCGCCGCGACGGGTAGCGGTGCAGCTTGAGCTTCGCGTGGACCGCGGAGGGCGGGTTGCGGGTGGTGCGGTACGCCAGGTCCTCCAGGTAGATCCACAGCCCGCTGCGGTTCTTGTGGCGCTCGGCCAGCACGTACGGCTCGACCGCCTCCCAGATGCGCCGCGCCTGCACCCCGTTGGAGCCGATCACCAGCTCCTCCTTGATGATCCCGTGCGCCACCAGCTTGCCGAGATCGTCATAGAGGCCCGCCACCATCCGCAGGTGCGAGCGGGGCTCGACCGGCAGGTCGTTGAACGGGATCGGCTGCGCGAAGTCCTGGTGCAGCTGGTAGAACACGTATTGCTGGGCGTCGAAGAACTCCTGCGTGCGGAACTGGCTGAAGACGTTCAGCACCACGGGCAGGGCGTATCCGTCGGACGCGGTGCGCACCTGCCGCAGCGCCAGTGACGCGGAGACGCCGAGCGAGACCACGGAGATCACGATCGTGCCGATCGCGGTCGCGGTCGCGGTGTCCACGGAGGCAGGCTACGCCCGATCCACGCGCCGCGGGGTCCCGGCCGGCTCAGCCCGCGGTCTCGGCGATCCAGTGGCCGACCCGGGCGTCGAGCACGTCGAGCGGGAGCGCGCCGTCGCGGAGGACCGCGTCGTGGAAGTCGCGGAGGTCGAAGCGCGCGCCCAGGGTGGACTCGGCGCGGTCGCGCAGCGCCTGGATGCGCAGCTGGCCGATCATGTACGCGGTGGCCTGGCCCGGCATGCCGATGTAGCGGTCCGTCTCCTTCTCGATGTCCGCGCGGGACAGCGCGGTGTGCGCGGCGAAGAACTCGATCGCCCGGTCCCGGGTCCAGCGCTTGGCGTGGATGCCGGTGTCCAGCACCAGGCGGCAGGCGCGCCACATCTGCGCGGAGAGCATGCCGAAGCGCAGGTACGGGTCGTCGCCGTAGAGGCCCAGTTCGTCCGCGAGTCGTTCCGCGTACAGGCCCCAGCCCTCCACGTACGCGCCGAGGCTGTAGTCGGTGCGCCGGAACGCGGGCACGTCCGGGAGCTCCTGCGCGAGCGCGATCTGCAGGTGGTGCCCGGGCAAGGCCTCGTGGTAGACGATCGCGGGCAGTTGGTACCGCTGCGCCTCCGCGATGTTCGCCAGGTTCGTGTAGAACCGCGCCGGCCTCGCCACCTCGACCGATCCGGGCTCGTAGAACGCGATCGGCGCGGTCGCGGCCCGCCACTGCTCCACCGCGTGCACCTCGATCGGCAGCACGGGCAGCGTCCGGAACACGCGCGGCGCGGCCTCGATCCCGGCGGCGACGTCGCGGCGCATGTCGGCCAGGTACCGCGCCCGCCCGGCGTCGTCGCCGGGGTAGCGGAAGCGCGCGTCCGTGCGTACCGCCTCGCGGAATTCCCTGGCCGTTCCGGCGAAGCCGGCGGCACGGGCCACGTCGCGCATCTCGTCGTCGATGCGCGCCACCGCGTCCAGCCCGATCCGGTGGATCTCGTCCGCGGAGAGGCCGGTCGTGGTCCAGCGGCGCAGCGCGGCGGCGTAGTAGGCGTCGCCGTCCGGCAGGCTCCACACGCCGTCGTCCGCGCGCGGCCGGTCCGCGAGCTCGTCGATCGCCGCGCTGTACCGGTCGCGGCCCGTGCGCACCTCCTTGGCCAGCGCCGTCTCGGCCGCGGACAGCAGCGTGCTCGCCCGCGCGCCGTCCAGGCCGAGCGCCTCGACCTTCGCGGTCAGATCCGCCAGCAGCGGGCCGTCCTCGTACGGCGCGAGCGTCCGGCGCAGGTGGGCGATCTCCCGCACGGTCGGCGTGATCCCCAGCCGGCGCTGCGTGTCCAGCCCGGCCGCCAGCTCCTCCAGCGCGCGCCCGGCCTCCCGCAGCCGGGCGACGTAGTCCTCCGCGTCCCGCGCGGACGTGACCGGATGCCGGCTCATCAGGAACCCCGCGATCGAGTCCGCGCCGCTGCCGGCCGTGGACGACGGCAGGATCTGGTGCCGCGACCAGGGTGAGAGGTGGTGGCGCCACGGCTTCAGGTCCCGCACCCGCTCGACCCGCGCGGCGAACAGCTCCGCGTCCAGCCGCTCGGCCGCGGAGAGCGTCTCCGCCGGGAAGCGCTCGCGAAGCCGGCTGAGCTGCGTCTCGAGCAGCTCGGCGTGCCGCAGCCAGCCCGCGTCGCTGTGATCGTCCAGCCGGCTCCGGTCATGCTCCATCCCGAGCGTGGCCGCGGCCTGCGGACTGAGCGCGACCTCGTCCTCGAACGCGCTTCGCAGGAACGACCGAAGCCCTTTGCCGCCCACCGGATCATCCATTGTGTAACGCTCCCCTGCCGCTCTCCGACCGAATGTACACGGCGTCGTTCTGCCGGATATCCGCCACTTTCAGCACAAAGGTTTAAAAGCCGCAAACAGGTCATTCGGCCGTACGCTGGCCACGCGGTGCCGCCCGGCCCCGCGCGGCACGTCATCGGAGGCCGACATGCCCCCACTGCTCATTTCCATCGGTACGGACCCGAGCGACCCGCAGGACACGGAGGAGGCGCTGCACGCGCTCCGCCGCGAACTGGACGACATCGACGTCCCGGCCGCACCGCTGCCGGCCGGCCCCGCACCGCTGCACACCCGCGGCGCCGACGTCGCCGCGCTCACCGCGCTCGCGGTCGCGGTGTGGCACCCCGAGGTGCTGGCGCCACTGATCGAGCTGGTGCGGTCCTGGGCCGGCCGCCAGGGCCGCACCGTGCGGATCGAGATCGACGGCGACGTGCTGGAGCTGAGCCGGGCCGACGCCGACCAGCAGCGGCGGATCGTCGACGAATGGCTGCGCCGGCACGGCGGGGAGGCGCGATGAGCGCCCGCCGGGAAGCGCTGATCATCGCGATCGACGAGTACGCAGATCCCGGCCTGCGCCGGCTGCGCGCGCCCGCGCACGACGCCGACGAACTCGGCGCGGTGCTGGCGGACCCGGAGATCGGCGGGTTCACCGTGCGGCGACTGCGCAACGCCCCGGCGCACGAGATCAGCGAGGTGCTGGAGGAGTTCTTCGCGGACCGTACCAGCGACGACGTGCTACTCGTGCACTTCTCCGGGCACGGGCTCAAGGGCGCGGACGGCGCGCTGCACCTGGCCGCCACCAACACCAAACTGAACCGGCTCGCCGCCACCAGCGTCGCGGCGGAGTTCGTCAACCGGCAGATGACGGCCAGCCGGTCCCGCCGGATCGTGCTGCTGCTGGACTGCTGCTACGCGGGCGCGTTCGCGCGCGGGCTGCTGCCCCGGGCCGGCGCGGCCGACCTCGGCATCGAGGAGCAGTTGGCCGGCCGCGGCCGCGCGGTGATCACCGCGTCCAGCGCGGTGCAGTTCGCGTTCGAGGGCGACGCGGCCACCACGGTACGCCGTCGTCCCTCGGTCTTCACCGGCGTGCTGGTCCAGGGCCTGCGCAGCGGCGACGCCGACCGGGACGGCGACGGCATCGTGACGCTGGACGAGATGTACGACCACGTGTACGCCGGGGTGCGCGCGGTGACGCCACACCAGACACCCGGGAAATGGGTCTTCGACATGCAGGGCAGCCTGCCCATCGCCCGGCGTCCGGCCACGCCCCGCCCGGCGCCGTCCGCCCGGGTCCGTCCGCTGTCGCGGGTGACCGCCGCGGTCCGCCGCTCGCCGGGGCGGGCCGTGGCCGCGGGCCTGGCCTGCGCGCTGGCCGCCGGCACGCCGCTGCTGCTGACCGAGATCCGGCCGACCCGCGGCACGCCGGTCGACGCCGCCGCGACCACCGGCCGCACCATCTTCCGGGACGACTTCACGTCCCGCGCCAACCGCTGGCCGCACACCGGCGCGGCCGGCCCGCACGGCGGTTACTACGTGAACGGCGCCTACCGGTACGGCAGCCGGACCCCGGGTCAGACCTGGTGGGCGGTGCCGTCCACGCCGTCGGAGGTCTACCCCACGGCGCCCGCCAACCTCCGGATGAGCGTCGCCGCGCGGTGGACGTCGCCGGACGACGCGGCCTGGTTCGGGCTCGTCTGCCGGGCGAACGGCGACGAGGACGCGTACATCTTCACGGTCGCGGAAGGGGTGGCCCACATCGCCAAGATGAAGAACCGGATCTTCGACGAGCTGCGCGGCGAACCGCTCCGCGGGGTCGACCTGCACGCCGGAGTGACCCTGACCGCCGACTGCGCGACCACCGACGCCGACCACACCACGCAGCTGTCGCTGGCGGTCGACGGAAAGACCGTGGTCCAG
Source organism: Catenuloplanes atrovinosus (assembly GCF_031458235.1). Lineage (NCBI taxonomy): Bacteria > Bacillati > Actinomycetota > Actinomycetes > Micromonosporales > Micromonosporaceae > Catenuloplanes > Catenuloplanes atrovinosus. The sequence goes on from NZ_JAVDYB010000001.1 coordinate 3,102,640, forward strand.
TACCGCGACACGGCCGAGCCGCTGCCCCCGGGTGCCGTGGGCGTCACCGTGGAGATGTCTCCCCAGGCGACCGACGCGGAGGCCGAGTTCACCGGTTTCGCCACGTCCCGGCTGTGACGGCCGTTGCTACGATCGGGCACACACCATGGAGGTTCGTCGATGCACGAGGACATCCTGCTGTCGGTGGACGCCCGCAGCGACGACTACGATCCCGACGACGAGCGGTGGCGGCGCCAGGTCGCCGGACTGCACACCGAGCTCGACACGGTCGCCGACGTGCGGCGTTCCGCCCGGCCGGTGCCCGGCACCCGGGGTGCGGTGGAGCAGGTGATCATCGCGCTGGGCGGCGCGGGCGCGTTCACCGCGGCCGTGGAGTGCCTGCGCGCCTGGCTCGCCCGCGACCGCGGCCGGCGCGTCGACCTGCGGTGGAACGATAACGGCGTCGAGCGGTACGTGACGCTCACCGGGCAGGACGTGGACGCGGAGGCGGTCCGGGAGCTGTCCCGGGCGGTCTCCCGGCGGCTGGGAGGACCGGGATGGCCGGCCGATACCGAGCCCTCTTGATCGGCAACTCGACCTATCCGGCCGACGAGCACAACCTGCAGCCGCTCAAGGGGCCGGTCCGGGACATCGCCGCGCTGCACCGCGCGCTGGCCGATCCGCGCACCGGCATGTTCGCCGACCTGGACGTGACGCTGCTGCCGGAGGCGACGTCCGGCCGGGCGATCCGCGCGCTGGGCCGGTTCTTCGGCGCCGCGACCCGCGACGACGTGCTGCTGTTCTTCTTCAGCGGGCACGGCAGACTGGACCGCGACGGGCGCCTGCACCTGTGCATGCAGGACACCGACTCGACCGACCTGCTGGCCACGGCCGTGAGCAGCGCCCGGATCAACGAGTTCGCCGACGCGTCCCGGGCCCGGAACATCGTCATCATCCTGGACTGCTGCCACGCGGGCGCGTTCCGCGGCGGCGACGTGCCGGACGCCGTGGCCGGCCCCGGACGGTACGTGCTGACCAGCTGCCGCGGCACCCAGCTCGCCGACGACGCGACCGTGGACAACGGCACCAGCGTCTTCACCCAGCACCTGGTCGACGGCCTGCTGACCGCGGCGCCGGACCACGACGGCGACGGTTACGTCGGCTTCTCCGACCTCTACACCTACGTCGACCGCCGCATGCGCGCCTCAGCCAAGCAGATCCCGCAGCGCCGGGTCGACGGGGACGGCGACGTCCGCCTCGCCCGCCGCCCGGAGGGCGCCGCACCACCGGCCCCGCCTCCTCCCCCACGCGCCCCGGCGCGCCGATGGCGGACGCCGATCATCATCCTCGCCGCCGCCGGCGCCGTCGTGGCATCGCTCCTGATCTGGCGGTACGGAACGACGCCCACCGACGCGGACTACACGGCCACCGCGCCGTGGCGGCTGCGGATCGAGGGCAACCAGGTCAGCGACGGCTGCACGGTCACGCTCACCGACGCCCGGACCGGCGAGGAGATCCCGCTGCCGGACGACGTCTACGGCACCCGGACGTACCAGATCCACCACACCGGCTCGTTCCGGTGGCAGGCCAACGACGCGGCCTGCCGCATGATCCCGCTCGCCGGATCGGGCGGCGCCACGCTCCCGTTCGCGCTGCTGCAGAGCACCGGCGACAGCGACGTCTTCGCCGCGCCCGGCCGGGTCTCGGTGCAGGTGCGCGACTTCAACTCCAACCCACGGTGCGACATCAGACTCCACGACCCGGCCGACGGCGCGGCCGTCGACGTCGCCACCGCGGAGCCCGGCGCCGCCACCGTGGTGCTGGACCCGCGCGGCCGAGACCGGGTCTACGTCGGCGACACGTGGTGCGGTGTGCTGATCTCGGTGGCGCCGTAGCGGCATGCTTGGCCGGGTGACCACCACCGTTCAGGACCAGCGGCCACTGCCGCACCCGGCGCTGCGCCTCACCGCGGCCGGCGCGACCGCGACGGGCAACCGGTACCCGGCCAACTTCGACGTCCTGCACGTCGGCGACCGGCTGCTCGCCGTCGCGGACGGGATGGGCGACGGTGAGGGGAGCGCGGCCGCCGGTCGTACCGCCGTGGCGGCCCTTGTGGGTTCCGCCGGCGACGCCGGCGCGGCCACCGCGGAGACGTTGCGGGACGCGGTCGCCACCGTGCAGCGAGAGGTACGCGCGGCCGGCCGGCGGCTCGGCGGCCCGCTCACCGGCGCCACGCTCACCGCGCTGGCCACCACCCCGACCGACCTCGCGTGGATCGTGCAACTCGGCGACTCCCGCGTCTACCGCCGTCGCGGCACGCTGCTGGAACTGCTCACCACCGACCACACCGCGGCCTGGCTCGGCGCGGTCCACGGCTGGTACCCGCACGACTCGCCCCAGGCGCACGCGGCCCGCTACCACCTGCACCGGTACGCCGGCCACCCGGACGAGCCCGAGGCCGACCTCCTCGCGGTCACGCTCCGCCCCGGCGACACCTACCTCCTCTGCACGGACGGCATCGCCGACCAGGTCGACTACGCACGCCTCGACACCCGCCTGCGCGACCCCGGACCGCTCGACGGCATCGCCCGTGGCCTGGTCGAGGACTCGCTGGCGCGGGGCGGCCGGGACAACGCCACGGTCGCGCTGCTGCGCGTCGGCTAGCCGCCCGCTACGAAGCCGGACGTAGCGACGGCTACGCGGCGTGGCCGACGCGAGCCGGCGGCCGGACGGCGACAGTGGACGGCAGCGGATGACACACCGTCGCCGCATTCGTCGAGGCACAGGGAGGCACAGTGATGGGGCACATCAGAAACACCACGGCGGTACGCCGGTGGGCGACCGTCGCGGCGGGCATGGCGGTGGCCATGGTGGTGACCGCGCCGGCCGCTCAGGCGGCACCGGCGTCGACCGGCGAGGAGCACTGCGTGGTGGTGCTGGACAAGCTGCGCCCGGGTGAGACCACGTCCCGCGTGGTGTCGCGGCAGTGCGCGGACACCCCGGAGGCCGCGCGGCAGAAGCACCAGGAGGCGTACGCCGGAGCCGCAGCGGCGACGCTGCTGCTGACCCTCTACGCGGACATCAACTACGGAGGTGCCAGCACCGTCCTGGAGGGTAACGCCGGCGCGTGCGACACCGCCGGATACGGCTTCCGCGATCTCGGCTCCTGGCGGAATCGCATTTCGTCGTTCAAGCGCTTCAACTGGTGCCAGCGGGTCCAGGGCTTCGACCTGGTGAACTACGGCGGCGCCGCGTACGGGCCGTGGACCACGGACACCCCGTGGGTCGGCTCGGCCGCGAACGACCGCATCGACTCGCTGCAGACCCGTCGGCTCTGAGTACACCACGCACCACCGCCGCCCCTCAGCATCGCTGAGGGGCGGCGTCGCGTTCTCCCGATTCAGCGGGAGCGCTCCGCCAGTTCCGCACGGCGGACCAGAGATCCTGCGCCGCGGCGGATGCGGGGACCGGTGCCGCGAGCACGGCGGCCGGCGGCGATCGCGAAACGTCTCACAGACATCTCCGGGAAATTGAGGGCACAGAGCGCCGATCTCCGATAACCGGAGACCGCAGAAATGGCATAACCGTTGCGGGATCGGCACACGCGGATTGCGATTCACCTTTACGGCCGCGACGACATCACCGCCCTGGACAGCGTCACGGAAAGACCGGCACTTGGACGCTCATCAAATCCGAGCGGTGTACGCGCACCGTTTCAGCAGTTCCACCAGGGGTACGCAACAACGACCTAAATAGCCCTCGCTGCCATCGGCTGCCCGGCTTCACGCTGTGGGACCTCTACCGCGACGCCCGCCGGAAACGGTTCGGTGCCGTCGGCGCGGGCGTGAGCAGAGGAGTACCCATGGAACTGACAGCCGCCACGACCATTCGTAAACCCGGGACGGACGTGTACACGTTCTGGCGCGATCTGGAGAATCTGCCGACATTCATGGCGCATCTCGAACAGGTCCGCGTCACCGGTGACCGGACGAGCCACTGGGTGGCCGACGCCCCGTTCGGCAACGATGTCCAGTGGGACGCGGAGATCGTCGACGAGGTGCCGGGCGAGAAGATCGCGTGGCGCTCGACCGGAAACGCGGACGTGCCGAACGCCGGGACGGTGTGGTTCGTGCCCGCCCCGGACGGGGCGAGCACCGAGGTGCACGTCCTGCTGACGTACGACATCCCGGGCGGCACGATCGGCAAGGCGGTCGCCAAGTACTTCGGTGAGGAGCCGCATCAGCAGCTCGACGACGATCTGCGTCGGCTCAAGCAGGTGCTGGAGACCGGCGAGGTGATCCGCTCCGACGGCGCCCCGTGGGGTAAGCGGGCTCGCAAGGAGTTCCCGCAGCGCCCGGCGCAACCGCTGTCGGACGCCGAGCTCGCGAAGGGGGCGGACGCATGAGGGCGAACACCTGGGCGGGCCGCAACAAGGTCGAGGTCCGTGACGTACCGGATCCGAAGATCTTGAACGGGCGTGACGCCATCGTGCGAATCACCTCCACCGCGATCTGCGGCTCGGACCTGCACCTGGTCGACGGGTACGTGCCCACGATGCAGGACGGCGACGTCATGGGCCACGAGTTCATGGGCGAGGTGATCGAGGTCGGGCCGGACGTGCCCGCGGACCGGCTGCGGCCCGGCGACCGGGTGGTCGTACCGTTCCCGATCGCATGTGGTGCGTGCGCGGCCTGTGCCGCCGAGTTGTACTCCTGCTGCGAGAACTCCAACCCCAACGCGGGCATCGCGGAGAAGATGTTCGGGCATCCGCTCGCCGGAATCTTCGGCTATTCGCATCTGACCGGCGGGTACGCCGGTGGCCAGGCACAGTACGCCCGGGTGCCGTTCGCCGACGTGGGCCCGCTGAAGATCGATTCCGATCTGACCGACGAGCAGGTGCTATTCCTGTCCGACATCCTGCCCACCGGCTACATGGGCGCGGAGATGTGCGACATCCGGCCCAGCGACGTGGTGGCGGTGTGGGGCGCCGGCCCGGTCGGCCAGTTCGCCATGGACAGCGCCCGGGTGCTCGGCGCCGCGACGGTCATCGCCATCGACCGGGAGCCGTACCGGCTGCGCATGGCCGAGCAGGCCGGGTACAAGACGATCAACTTCGATGACGCCGACGTGCGGTCGAGGCTGCTGGAACTGACCGGCGGGCGCGGACCGGACAAGTGCATCGACGCGGTGGGCATGGAGGCCACCCACGGCAGCGCGCACATCGGCGCGTACGACCGGATCAAGCAGGCCGTACGGTCGGAGACCGAACGCCCGCACGCCTTGCGCCAGGCGATCCTGTCCTGCCGCAGCGGCGGCGTGGTCTCGGTGATCGGCGTGTACGGCGGCTTACTCGACAAGTTCCCCGCCGGCGCCTGGATGAACAGGTCGCTGACGCTGCGCACCGGCCAGTGCCACGTGCAGCGGTACATGAAGCCGCTGCTGGATCGCATCGAGCGGGGTGAACTGGATCCGACCCGGATCATCACCCACACCCTGCCGCTCGACCAGGCCGAGCGCGGCTTCGAGATCTTCAAGAACAAGCAGGACAACTGCGAGAAGGTCGTCCTCAAACCTGTCAAACGACATCGACACTTCAGCAAAAACGACAATGGATCTTCGGCCGGCGAGGTCGGGATCTAGATAACCATGTGCGCTGGCATGATCAAAGCCCATCGGTGGTCCCGTGGCTGAAGATTTTTGGCGTACCCAATGAGGGCTTGATGTCGCATTGACTGAAGATCTTTGTCGGATTGCGTGCTCCTCGGGAGGACGAAATAGTGCTTCCTACAGAAAGATCTTGTCTCATACGTTGCGTGCGGGGTCGTTTCTCTGTCAATCTATCGCCGGTTCCGGTGTCTCAAGCTGATCTGCCGGGAGGGTTGCGGCGTGGATGGCGGTACGAGCGACGAGCCGACTGGGCGCGATGCGCCGCCGCTGAAGGCTCACTCTCACGAGATCGCGGTGGAGTGTTCGATCGACAGCCGGACTCGGGTCATCAGGACGGTTGGGCCTTGGCGGGATCTGCGACATGGCTCGTCCTAGCCGGGAGCAGTGGCGGGCGGCGCTCAACCAGTTACGCGAGGCTAGGGCTGCGGGTCAGCTCACTTCTGGCAAGGTCCGGCTCGCGGCCGGTGGTCTAGGGGTTTCTGAACGGGCCGTATGGTATCGCCTTCAGGCGCCCGAGAGTCCCGAACACGGGAGGGCTTTTTGTCTGTCGGACGCCGATAGAACGGCCTTCAACGATTTTCACGGCAATGTTGCTGCGGTATATCGAGCCCGGACCGCCGCTATTCTAGGGCGGGATAAAGCAACCGGCGCTCCGATTGACCGGGAGTTGCTTGACGGGTGGAAGGGCGCTGCTCTGGTCTCATTGAGGACTTTGCAGCGGGCGTTTGAGAAGGAGTTCACACCGGCGGCCGCAGCGTGGGTAAGGGGCGGCGACCGGGCACGCCGGGCAAAGCTGACGTACTTGAGTCGCCAGGCAACCCGACGCAATGAGGTCTGGGAGGGTGATCACAAGCAGTTACCGGTGCTCGTCCTTCCGCCGCGACGAAAAGCGTGCAAGCCGTGGGTGACCACTTTTATTGATGATGCGACCCGAGCGATTGCAGGGTGGGCGATCGCTGATACGCCGCACGAGGGGACGGTTCTAGCCGCGTTGGCCAGGGCGATCATGCACGACGCCAGTGGCCCGGTTCATGGCCTTCCTGGACGAATCCGCTTGGACCGAGGCCTGGAGTTCGCGGCGAAGGGTGTGCAGTCGGCGGCAGCCACGTTCGTCGTCGATCTTCACGTGCTTCCGGCCTTCGCCTCCAATCTCAAGGGCAAGGTCGAACGCTCGAACCTCACCATCGATCAGATGTATAGTTCTACGTTGCCGGGTTACACGAAGGGCCGCCGCGACCTTTCCGGCAGGCTTTCCGGACCTCTGGATGATCGTTCAACGGCGCGTGCCGCGTATGAGGAAGCCGCTGCGGCCGGCGCAGACCCCGGCGAGCTGCCCATGTCATGGAAGACGTTCGTCGAGCATTTTTCGGATTGGGTTCGCTGGTACAACACCGAGCACCTTCATAGTCGCCTTCAGGGGTTGACCCCGACAGAGGCGTGGAACGCTGATCCGACGGCAGTGCGCGATGTATCGCCGGAAGATGTGCGGCACCTCTTCCGGTATGGCGGTACCAGGATAGTGAACAATGACGGAATCCATTTTGATAACGGCGTGTTCACCTGTCCCGAAGGGCTTCTCCGCGAGATCGGTGGTGTGACCGTAGAAGTTCGGTTCATGCCCCATGAAGACCGATACATAGACGTCTACCGCCACGGTTCGTTTCTTACCCGCTGTTATCTAGTGGACAAGCTCACGGAACAACAGCGTGACGACTACTACCGGTCGGTACGTGAGAGCGACCGTAAAGCAGCAGCGGTGAAGAGATCGGTGACAGCCCGGACCCGGCGAAGGCTTGCGGTCATGTCGCGCCCTGACGACCCGGTCGAGGAGGCCCGAAGGATCCAGCCGGCGGACATGGCCGCGACGCAGCGCCAGAACTCCGCTGCATCCGCGCAGCGGAGTCGGCCACGTGAATGGTCCACCAGCCTGCTGGGTATCGGTCCGGTCTCGGCGGTCGAGGAGCCGTCGGCGGAGCTGGACACGCTGTTGAGTGAACCGGGTAGTCCAGCGTTCGCCATCGATGAGCCGCCGGTCGTGCTGGACGACATCCTCACCGACCCTCCCGGCGGTGGCTACCTCGCCGGGGAGGAGGACTCCTGGTGAGACGCCGGCCGTCTCAGGGCCCACCAGGGGCCCGTCAGATCTCCACGGAGCAGTTCCAACGCGCTCAGCAGATCGTCGCGTACACCGCGCGCCACGAGGCTGTCAGCGTTATCTACGGCGACACCGGCCTCGGGAAGACCTACGCCATGCGGCGCGGCGCCAGAAAGCTGCTGGAGGCCAGAGCGCGCGGCGACCGGACCGAGGTCACACTCACTCAGTTCCCCATGGATTGGACAAGACTCCAAATCGCGAAGACGCTGCTGAAATCCATCACCGGCGAGGATTTTGTGGGAAACAACGGGAAGGCGACGAACCGGCTTCTCGACGTCCTCACCGCTACGCCGCGGCTGCTCATCGTCGACGAGGCTCAGCAACTCAACGAGAAGAGCATCGAGTTTCTCCGGTTCCTACATGATCACGATGAGACGAGGTTCGGCCTCCTCTTCGTCGGGGGTAACGGATGCTGGAGGGTGCTGTCGAGCAAGCCCATGCTCCGGTCCCGGATTTCCCAAAGGCAGGAGTTCAAGGCCCTCCTTCCGGTCGAAGTGCCATCCTTGATGCGTGCATACCACCCGCTCTACAGGGATGCCGATGACGACCTGATCACCTACGTCGACGAGTCGTATGCCAACGGGCAGTGGCGCTCCTGGGCAATCTTCTCCTTCAACGCTGTGGAGGTGGCGCAACGTGTCGGGCGTAGCCACATCGACTGGGAGATCGTCGAGAACACCTTCGCCATGAACCCGCCGGATGAGAGGCCCTCACACACCAGACGCAGACCTCCTGCCCGAACGGAGACCGCGGCAGAGCCCGTCGGCACCATCCTCGCCTCGCGCACGGCTGACGATGCCGCCCGGTGACCGGGCCCGCACTGTTCTGGTGCGCGACGCGGACGACAGTGTCATGACTCGACGGCTGCTCGACATCGTCGACGACATCGACCGAGGTGTCATCGTCGTAAGACCCATACCGGGTGAAAGCGACCGTGAGACCTTCGCGCTCTCAGTACTCTACGCGCTCGGCAAACACGTTGACCAGAAGGCCGCGTTCTCACTGCGAGGGCTCTGCTGGTGGTTCGCCGAGACCTGGCTCGCCGGGCACAGGATCACAACGGCCGTCGTGGACCGGGCTCACACTCTGTCGCGCGGGCTGCTGGAGGACCTCATCGCGATGGCGCGCCGCGCCGGGACCGATGTCTGGCTCCTGGACGCCTCACCGCGCTCCACCGCGGCGATGACCCGCCTCGCCGATGAGGTCCTCGACATGCCGGAATATCTCAGCAAGCTGGCGGCCCTCGAGCCGAAGTCAGCCACCAGAGGGCATGAACCCGACAGGCTGCAGATCCTTGACATCCACCTGCCCGACACGGGGTTTCTAAGCTTCCGCGCGGACTGCGCGCGACAACTGTCCGCCGACGTCTTCACCCAGGTGGACGCAGCCTGGCGGGAGACGTTCGATGCGATGTTCGGATGGAAGGAACGAGGCTATCGCGTGTTACGCGAGGCGCACCCGGGCGTGGACGACATCGGACTGCCCCACCTCGCCTCCAAACTGAGTGTCGATCTTGCCGACCTGATTTTCAGCGCACACAACCAGTCAACGGCGCTACTGCGGATCCGCGCCACCCAGGCGGCGCTCTTCCACGACGGACTGGTGCTGCATCATGAGCCCGCCGCAGCAACGGTCATGGCCCGCGAACTTCACTATCCCGTGAACGGCACCGCGCTTCAGCTCCTCAGCCGGGCCGTCTCGCCCAGCCTAGCTTTCTGGGCCCTCGATTACATGATTAATCCGATCATGAGCGTTCCGCTCAGGTATAGGCCGGCCGAGATGTTTCCCGGGACGGATCCCGAAGGCCTTTTCCTGACCACCCAGTACGGCCAGATATCCGTTCCACCCGGAGCCCGTCCTATCCTGCGAGCTCACCTCTACGACTGGACGCGAAGACCCGATGACTTCCCGCAGAACTCCGGCCGCGAGGCCCGCCGAAGAGACTACGAACGAGGCGAGAAGATCCACCTGCTCGCCCCGTTCCCGCAACGGTCACGAGCCGGCGTAGACATTCGACGGCACCGCTCGTACCTCCCGGCCCTCGGCTCAGAATGGATGCGGCAGAGAGGTTTGACACTCAGCCGCATCGAGGACCTGGCGCCGCGGCGCCCCATGACCGCGGGAACCGCCGATGCATGAACCCGACGCCACCACCTTCGGCGATATGCTCCTGAACCGGGCCCGTGAGCGCGGTGTCCGGCACGATCTGCTGCTCAGCCTACTGGGCATGACACCCCACCAGATTCGCCGCCTTACTCAACCGCGCGACCTCGCCGACTATCCGCTGGACGTCATCCGCCAACTCGCCGAGCGACTCGGACTCCCGTGGCCTGAATGGCTGGCCACGGGCACGGCCGAGCCGACGGCGACGCCCGAACCGAACGACGCCGCCATGGTCGACGCCGTACTCAGCGCCGCCATCGGCCTAACGCTGAGCTTCAGCGAACTCGCCTACATGCTCGACTGGACCATCGACCGTGTCCAGGTCGCAGTTCATCACCTGAAGAGGCGCACGCGGACTCCCGGGACACAGATCGTCGTGACCGGCGACTCCGTCGTGCGGGAACTGACATCCCGACTGCTGGACGATGACACCCGGCGGCGCCTCAACATGCGCCTGCACGCTCACGGTATCGGCCCTTCGCCCGATGTGCTATATCTCGTATATCATCTGATTAGCTCCGATTGGGCGGCTATCCAGCAGGCCGGACTGAATCCTGAGCAGAACGCCGACCTGTACGAGGAAGCCAGAGCGTACGGGTTAATCACATCACATGAGAGTTATGGCTTCATCCACGCAGACCTCACCCGCGACGTTCGGATCAGCCTCGGCGTACGAGGCTACCTACACTCCCGCGTGACGTACCTCGATGTACATGCGGACGATGACGACCCATAGCGGCCGCCGGCGTGTTCGAGCGCGGCGCGCAGCGCCGACGGCGGTCTGTGGCCGCCAGGCAAGGCCAACGATGTCGCGTTCGCCAGCCAGGCCAACGCCGGCCGTCGGCCGACTGCGAGGTCGCCGGCCCGCTCGGTGATCGGGCTCAACCCCTCGCCAGCACCCAGTTCAGGGACCGCGTCCCCCGAGCGAACCCCTACGCACGCCACGTTCGCGTGCACGGCCGAGGCGTACTTCGTTGCCGACGGCGCCACCGACGCCCGAGCTGACCGCTCGACCCCTGCAGGGAACCGCGAGGAACCTCGCCGCGGCGAGGTTCCTCGCCGCCTACGGTGTGCACGGGTGACGTGCGGCCTTCGCGCACCGGCGCGGCACGTGGCCGTATCCGGGCCGGCCGGTCGGATGGCGACGCGGCGTCTGCGGCGCCCCATGCTCCGGTGTGCCCTTTCGGCCCACGGCGCGGACCGAGCTCGCCGCCAGCGCCAGTCGGGTGCCGGAACAATCCGGCCTTGACTCGTTCCGGGCCGCTGTCTCGACCAACGAGCTCCTGCTGCGGTTGAACGACCGGCAGCCCGGCGAGCTCCGGGCCGCCATCGGCCGCGGTGCTGGCATCGATGCCCGCTACCGGCCTGCACCCGGATTCCCGATCCGTACCCGCCTCCCACGACAGAACGAGCTGCCCGCAGACCAGTGGGAGGTCTGGCTGCCAGGCACCGCCTCCCCGCCCGTCTTCTCGGGCGCGGCGGCGTGAGAGCCGACACGACTCCGACCGTCGGCACCTACGGATCAGGACGGCCACTGCGAGGAGAGCGGCACCGCAGCCGTGGCCGCGATGTCCCACCACCAGGGATCGCCGTTCACGATCACGCAGGGCGGTGAGTCGTTCATACGGCGGAGCTGGCCGAGGCCGTCGCCGGGCATCAGGATGGTTTGACTGTGGCCGTTGACCACCAGGGTCCATCCGAACAGGCCGTCCTGGTCGATGGACGGGTCCCGCATCGGCCTACCGACCGCGACGGGGTACATGCCGGGCCTGCCATACGCCCGCGCGCGGGTCTCGGCCTCCAGTAATGCCCGGTCGCGCACCTCCTCAACGAATACGTGCATGTTCGCGATGGCCACCTCCAACCGGACGCTGGCGGTCCGAAACCCGGATATGACCGGCTGGACGGCGTGATCCGGCCCGGCCGGAGTACGGATGTCGGCCAGGTCGCTCGGGCGCGGCAGCTCGGGACGGCCGCCATGTGCGTCGGCCGGCCGGGTGCCGGTGGACGGCTCGCAGACGCGAGCCGTTGACCGGTTGCTGGTGGCTACCGGGGGCGGCCGTTCCGCCGTACCGACATCGCCGCCGCGTTCGGTGACCACTTTGTCGTAGTCCTCGGCGGGGATCCACGTGATCCGGCGAGGCCGGACCGGGTAGGGCCGCCAGGTGTCGTTGAGGATGCCCTCCAGCAGGTGGTCGAGGTGCGGCGCGGCGACGCAGGGGAACCGGGCGTTCGGGTCGGGCCGGTAGGCGTGCGGGTTGAACGTGGGATACAGGTGTCTGCGGCCGCACGTCGCTAGTCGCTTGGTCACGGGACAGCGGGTGGTGCCGCTCCACACGTCGGTCCATCCGCAGCGTTGCTCCTCGAAGAGCGTCCAGCCGGATATCACCTTCAGCTGAGGGCTGCGATGCTGCCGGTACAGGCGGTGGTCATCGAGCGCGGGCACCGCGAGGTGGGGCACCATGCGGAGGAAGTCGACATCGGCGGAGTCGCGGTCGGTTGTCCATACGACGCGGTTACCGGCGCCGGCGAGCGCTTTCTGCCGGCGGACGACGTCCTTGGCCGGGAGAGTGGTGTGCTGGATCTCCCCCGCCACGGTCAGCCGGGTGCCGACCGCCAGCACGTCGGGGCGGCGCCTCGCGCGGGGACGCCAGGTCTCGACGGTGACGGCGGTCGCGCCCGCCATCTCCCAGGTGCGGGCCTCACGCTCTTTCAGGGCTTTGTGGATGTCGCTTTCGGGCATGTGTTCGGCGTGCGGGGACCGGCAGTTCTCGTGCCGAAACGTCGGCCCGTACCGACCGTTGACGAAGGTCATCCAGACGGGTGCCGGTGGTCTGCCCTGTTCAGCGTTCACGCGCATGCACAGCAGGCAGAGCAGCTTCTGCCCGCTGGCGCCGTGTGGCCGATCGTCGGCTACCTGCTCGCGCAGGCCGGTGCGGTCGGGGTGGCCCCAGTCAGATTCCCTGGGCTGGATTTCGATGCCGGCGGGGAGGTAGAAAACACCGTCAGAGAACTGGCGCGGGTCGATATCCCAGGTGGTGCGCGGCGAAGAGACGGCGGACACGTTCCTCCTATGAGGTGCGTGTTGCGGCGTGGGCGGCTTCGGGAGCGGGAACGGCCACGACTGTCTCCCATGGTGGCACGCTGATGCACCGCGTGCCGGGGCGTCGTCGGCGTCTTCGGATAGCGGTGTGGTCGGTCGGTCCTGCGTCCGTCAGCGCGGATGCAGGACCGGCATCACCAGATCGACGCGGCCCTGCCTATCGGATCCGGGGCCGCCGGTCAGCGGTACATCGACATCATCTCGGCGGCCTGGGCCGCCTGCTGGGCGGCCTGCGGCAAAGTCCGGCTGACCTGCGCCAACTGGCCGGCCACGTCCGGCAGGCTCAGCGAGCTGAGGATCTCCGCGGCCTGGGAGAGCCGGGTCGCGCTCGATGGCAGGTTGATGAGGCTGAGGATCTCCGCGGCCTGGGAGAGGGTCAGGGCGGTCTGCCGGTCGGGCGCGCCCGCGGTGTCCTGCATAACGGTGATGATCTGCTTGAGGTCGGCGAGGTTCTGGCGGGTCACCGTGCCGGTCCGTTCGAGCTGGGTGGCGAGGTCTTCCAGGCGTTTGAGCGGCGGGGAGAAGACCTCGGTGAGCAGGTCAGTAAGGTCGTCCTCGTCGATGCTGCCCAGGGCGGCCAGAGCTTGCCGGTTGCCGCCCTCGTGGAGGCGTTTCCAGTCGAGGAGGGTTTCGGGCGGGAAGTCACGCTCGCCGGTCTTCTTGTCGTCGACCAGGCTGTGGTGCGGGGTGCAGAGCAGCAGCAGGTACTTGAAGGAGTCCCGGTCCGGGATGTTCTCCCGGTACCGAGGCGCTTTCGGGCGTACGCCGTAGACGTGCGCGACCTGCGCGTTCTTCTTGTAGATGCCCGGCATGACCTCGACGACGACCGGCGCGGTGCAACGGGGCGCGTAGCAGACGCCGTTGCTCAGTGCCCAGACGGCGGCTTCCGTGGCAGCGGCGATGGCCTTCCGCTTGCCGTCCGGTGCCGGCGTGGACGAGAGAGGTGAAGTAGTCATGCTCGCGAGTATGTACGGAGGGTATGACAAAACCGCCCCCAAGATCACTTAAAGTGATCGTTTGGGTGGATGCCCGGCCGCCGATGACGATCAGCGCGGCCCTCGGCAGGCGTCAGAGGGCCACGTCTGGTACTGCGCCGTCCCGGTCGCCCTCGTCCAGAGGGCACATCGCGCGTACCTGCACGCCGCCGACGCGGTCCTCGCCGCCCGGCACCCGCACCAGGATCCGGCCGATCCGGTCACGGCCCGAGTCACGGCCGACATCTACCTCGCGCTGCCCGACAGCGAACGCGACGCCATCACCCACACCGTCGCCAGCCGGCTCGGCGACGACTGGCTCGGACCCCGCCACAGCAACGCCGACACCCTGATCACCGCCCCGGCCTACGCCGCACACCTGCACACCGCACTCGTCGAACGCTGCCACCTCCTCTCCGGGCCCGGCCCGGTGCCGCTGCCGGTGCCGACTGCGCCCGTGGTGGCACCGCGTGCGGCCCGGCAGATCCAGGTGGCCGTGCCGATGGAGCACCAACAGCCGCAGGCCGGCGTCCACCTCACCTACTGAAATCAGCACCACCCGGACCGGGGGTCACAGCACCGCGGCATCAAGCCGCGCCGTTCCACCGTGCCCGCGACATCGGCCCGCGCCGCTCACCTCCCTGACGGGGGCCTGGATCACCAAGTCGCTCCGCGTTCAGCACGCTGGTCATGGCGGTGTCAGAGGCGCAAGTCCCGTCGACGGTAGGCGATCGCTCCTGCAGTAGTCATGACCACCGCGATGCCGACCATCACCAGTGTGGTCGGCCAGGACGCGTCGCTGAGCGGTACGGGTGCCAGGTGCGCGAACGGTGAGATGTCGCGTATCCAGGTCGGTGCTGCGACGCTTTCGGCTACGACCAGCAGCAGGAATCCGCCGACGGTGGGAATGCCGCCGAGAGGTCCGGTCCAGCGGGGCGCCCAGCCGGCCGCGAACACCGCCGCGCCAAGGCTGAGCAACACGATCGGCAGCACGTTCCAGGTGCCGCGCAGCGCGTCGTTGATGGGCAGCTCGCCGCCGATCGCGGTGACTCCCAGCCAGGTCGCCAGGCCGGTGCCGGTGATCAGAATCGCCGCGGCTGCGGCGGTGACGGCGATCTCGGCACCGATCAGCCGGATTCGGCTGATCGGCTGACTGGCGAGCAAGGTCAGCTGCCGGTCGGACTCGGCCGCTACGAAGGCGGTCATCCGGGCGGTGACGAAGCCACCGACCGGCATGGCGAGGATCGCGAACAGTGTCGCGGTGAACCCGGCGATGCTGCCCAGCCCGTCGAAGCCGACCTGTGAGGCCTCGCCGGCCAGGGCCGGGTTGTCACGCAGGAAATCGATGACCGATACCGCGGTCAGCCCGATCAGCAGGTAGTAGGCGCCGATGCCGATCATCCAGCCGGTCAGCGGCCGCAGGACCCGGCGTACCGCGAACAGCGCCACATTCCCCAACAGCAGCGTCCGGGGACGCCGTCCCGCAGCCGTAGCGAGCACCCCGCCGCGGGCGTCGCGCCGGCGGGCCACGGCGAGCGCCAGCACCGTAACAAGCGCGGTCGCGGCGGCCAGCAGCAGCAGCGGCACGACACGGTCGTGGACGTAGGGCCCGCTGAGCGACAGCAGCCCGAACGGTGATAGCCATTGCAGCCAGCCGAGCGCGGTGACCCCGTCTCCGATCATCCGGGCCAGCAGGCCGACGCCCAGGACCGCCACGGCTGTCCCGGTCGCGGGCGGGCGGGCGGGGAAGACCTGGGCGGCCAGCGCGGCCACCGCGACGAAGAACATCCCGAGCAAGCCGGTGCCGGCGCCGTGCACCACCGCGCCCGCCGGTGCGGTGCCGGACAGCAGCAGAACGGCCGTGATGGCGGTTCCGGTGGCGGCCCCGACCGCCATCAAGGGTGCCAGGTGGCGCAGCAGGACGGCGGGGCCGGGTACCCGGCCGGACAGCAACAGATCCCAGCGCCCGGCGTCCTCCTCGCCGCGGGTGATCCGGGTGGTCGCCAGGATCGCCCAGGCGCCGAGCAGGACCGCGATGACGGTACCGACCCGCCACACGGTGAACCCGCCGGCGGTGTCGAGCCCGATCGGTACGCCGAACAGTGTCCGGATCGCCGGGTTGCCGGCCAGAGCCTGCAGACTCCCGGCTGCCGCCGGGTCGGCCATGACCTGCGAGTAGGTGGCGGCGACCATCGCGGTCATTCCGGCGGCCAGCCCGGCGACGATGAGGGCGCCGCGCCGGATCTGACGGACGGCCAGCCACGTGACAGCCCGGCCCGGCGCGGGCTGCGATGTCATCCGGAACCCAGCCGGGGCGGGGCGGGTGCTGAGGCTCATCGGGCCGTCCCCGTCCCGTAGTAGTCGAGGAAGATCTCCTCCAGGCTGGGCTCCCGCATGGTCAGGGCGGTGACCTCTGCGGCGGCGAGCGCCCGCAGCGCGGGAGCGGGCTGGCCGGTCAGGGTGAACCGCAGCCGTCGTTCTCCGGCCGCCTCGATCGTCTCGACGCCGGGGATCATGCTCAGATCGGGTGCGCTGCCGGTGTAGTTGATTGTCACTTCGGACCGATGCAGACCTCGTAGGTCGCTGATCGTGGAGACGTCGGCGAGCCGGCCGGCGCGCAGGATGGCGACCCGGTCGCAGACCGCCTCGACCTCGGCGAGCTGGTGCGAGCTGAGAAAGACGCTCTGCCCGCGCCCGCGCGCCTCGGCGACCGCGGCCCGGAACTGCTGCTCCATCAGCGGGTCCAGGCCGCTGGTCGGCTCGTCCAGCACCAGCAGCGGAGCGCGGGTGGCGAACGCGGCGACCAGCGCGACCTTCTGCCGGTTGCCGGTGGAGTAGGTACGCGCCGGCCGGGACGGGTCCAGATCGAACCGTTCGACCAGGGCGTCGCGGTAGGCGATGTCGGTGCCCGGGCCGGTGCGGGCCAGCAGGTGCAGGATCTCCGCGCCGGTCAGCTGCGGCCACAGCGCCACGTCAGCCGGCACGTACGCCAGGTGCCGGTGCGCGCGGGCGACGTCGGCCGCGTCGACGCCGGCGATCAGTGCCCGTCCGGCGGTCGGGCGGGCCAGGCCGAGGATCATGCGGATCGTGGTGGATTTCCCGGCGCCGTTGGGGCCGAGGAAGCCGAAGACCTCACCGGCGCCGACGTCGAGGGAGAGGTCGTCGACGGCGGTCAGCCGGCCGTACCGTTTGGTGAGGTTGATGGTGCGCAGCACGGACTCGTCCATCGGAGGAAGCCCTTCGGTCGCAAGCGGATCATGACCGCCGACCAGACTTCCCGGCACACCTGTTGCTCACCGTACTCCCGCCCGCACCGGCGGGGAAGTGTCAGGACCGCGACTCGCCCTGGTACACGTCCGGGACACCGTCGGCGTCGGCGTCGCGTTCCTCGATCTCGTGCAGTCGCCGGTGGTGCCGGTTCCGTACGCGCAGCACCACGGTCGCCAGCAGCGCCGAGAGGAACGAGCCGGCCAGGATGCCGATCCGGGCGTGCTCGTCCTTCACGCTGCCGGCCCCGAATGCCAGCTCACCGATCAGCAGCGACACCGTGAAGCCGATCCCGGCCAGCAGCGACAGGCCCAGCACGTCCCACCAGCCGAGCTGGTCGCCGAGCGTGGAGCGGGTGAACCGCTGCACCAGCCAGGTCGCGCCGAGCACGCCCACCGCCTTGCCGGCCACCAGCCCCACGACGATGCCGATAGTGACCGGGTCGCGCATGGTCGCGCCGAGTCCGCCCGCGCCGGCGACCGAGACGCCGGCGGCGAAGAACGCGAAGGCCGGCACCGCCACGCCCGCGGAGAGCGGCCGCCACCGGTGCTCGAAGTGCTCGGCCAGCCCCGGACCGTCGCCGCCGGCCCGGCGCACGACCGGGACGAGGAAGCCCAGCAGGACGCCGGCGACGGTGGCGTGGACGCCGGAGGCGTGCACCAGCGCCCACGCGGCGGCGGCCAGCGGCAGCAGCAGCCACCAGGAGCGGACCCGGCGCTGCACCAGGAACCCGAACAGCCCCAGCGGGACCAGCGCCGCCGCCAGCGGCAGCAGCTGAAGCGAGCTGGTGTAGAACACCGCGATGATCAGGATGGCGAGCAGGTCGTCGACGACCGCGAGGGTGAGCAGGAACGTGCGCAGCGCGGCCGGCAGATGCGAACCGACCACGGCGAGGACCGCGAGCGCGAACGCGATGTCGGTCGCGGTCGGCACCGCCCAGCCGGACAGCGCGCCACCGTCCGTGGTCGCGTTGATCGCGGTGTAGATAAGCGCGGGTACGGCCATGCCGCCGACCGCGGCCGCGATCGGCATGACGGCGCGGCGCGGGTCGCGCAGGTCACCGGCGACGAACTCGCGTTTGAGTTCCAGCCCGGCGACGAAGAAGAAGATCGCCAGCAGCCCGTCCGCCGCCCACTGCGCCAGCGTGAGGTCCAGGTGCAGCGCGTGCGGGCCGATCGTGACCTCGCTCAGCGTCCGGTACGCCTCCGACCAGGGCGAGTTCGCCCACAGCAGCGCCAGCACGGCCGCGCCCAGCAGCAGCGCGCCGCCGACTGTCTCCGCGCGCAGGATCTCGGCGATCCGCCGGGCCTCGGGCCAGCTGCGGCGGCCGAACAGGTGACGGGCGGGACGTGGCGGCACACCGGACATGAGACTCCCTCAGGAAGGCACGACGAAACCCATCGCCGACCAGCCTTCCCGGCACACCTGCCCCCAACCTACCGTGACCGGCCGGCCGGTGCAGCGGCACAGATCACCGGCGCACGCCCACGACCCGCTCCAATGCGTCGACAGCGTCCGCGGCACCGTTCTCCGCCCGGATCCGCTCGCCGAGCAGCCGCGCCGCCTCCGCCATCCCCGCGTCCCGGGCCGCCTGCCGGATCGCGGCGCCGAGCGCGGCCGCGTCCAGGCGGGTCTGCGGCACCGGTGGCGGGGCGACACCGAGCCGGTGCATGCGCCGGCCCCAGAACGGCTGGTCGGCCACGAACGGGCAGATCACCTGCGGGACACCGGCACGCGCGGCGGCCGCGGTCGTCCCGGCACCGCCGTGATGGACGATCACCGCGCACCGCGGGAACACCACCTCGTGCGGCACATCACCGGCGACGAACGCATGCCGGTCGGAGACGAACCGTTGCAAGCCGCCCCAGCCGCCGGCCACGATCCCGGGTACCCCGGCCAGGTCGAGGGCCTCCAGCACGGTACGGGTGACGGCGGCCGGAGCCGGGCCGGCCATGCTGCCGAACCCGACGAACACCGGCGCCTGCCGGCCGTCCAGCAGCGCCCGCACATGTGGTTCGACAGTCCCGCCGACGGTGGTGGCGGCCGGTGGGGTGAACCAGTAGCCGGTGACCCGCGCCGTGGCGGGCCAGTCCGCCGGTCGCGGCAGGACCGCCGGGCTGACCGCGTGCAGCACCGGCGCCGGCCCGCCGTCCGGGCGCCGCGCCGGATCGTGCCGGCCACGCCGCCGCGGCAGGCCCAGCCCGGCACGCCACCGGTCGACGGTCCGGCCGAACATCAACGCCGGCGCCTGCATCCCGACGTAGGTGGCCCGGTTCAGCCAACCAGGCAGCCGATCCGAGACGTCCTGGCCCGGCCACGGGAACTCACGGGTCGGCACGTACATCGGCAACGGCAGCCCCAGAACCGCGGGCACGCCGAGTTTCTCGGCCACGTGCTGCCCGGCGATCACCTGACCGTTGTGCACGACCACGTCCGCGCCGGCACCCTCGCCGGCCGAGGCCACCTGCCAGCAGTCGTCGAGGACCCGGCCGAACATCGCCGGCATCCGCCGCATGAGCGCCGCCTTCCCCCGGATCCCGCCCTTGGCGACGTCCTCGACGCCCGAACCGTCGTCCAGCACCCGCAGCGGCCCGTCGTCGAGCACAGCGAAGGGCACGGCGTGGACGGCGGCCAGTGCGGCGAACCGCGCAGGTGCCGCGACGAGCGCCTCGTGACCGCGGTGCCGCAGGTGGTGGGCGAGGGCGATGAACGGCTGCACATCGCCGCGGGTGCCCAGCGTCAGCATCAGAACCTTCATGGGTGAGCCCTTCGTCGCACGCAAAATGTCGCGCCGACCAGACTTCCCGGCTCACCGGCCGTCAGCGTACGCCCACGACGACCTGTCGCGCAGCATGGCGGCGCTGACCCAGCACAGTCCGCACGCCATCGACAGCAGTTCCAGCAGCCCGGCCGGCCCGGTGCCGATAACGTCGCGCTGCATCAGCCGGAACACCACCCCGGCCGCGACCGCCAGCCCTGTCACCGCCCAGGCCACTACCACGCACACGGTCGCCCACCGGAGGCGGCCGTGTCGCCGCGCGTTGCGGGCGGCGACGACGGCCGCGGCGATCGTCCCGACGAACAGCATCGTGCCGCCCACCTGGTGTGCCGCACCGGCCGCGCTGATCGCTTCCGGGGCGCCGGGCGGGTATCCCAGGGCCGGATCCGTCGGAAACACCCCCGCGACGACCAGGCCTACCGCCACCACACCCAGCAGACGCCACTGCCATACCGGTCCCGACACGGGCCGGCGGCCGGTCATCAGCACCGCCGCCAGCAGCAGCGCCCCGCAGATCGCGAACAGCAGGCGGATCATCATGCCGCCGTCACCCAAGGTGAGCTGGCTGACGCCATGACGCATCTGGTCATAGTCGTCTCGGGTCGCGCCGGCCCAGCACAGCCCGGCGAGCAGCAGCAGCGGACATACCGCACCGCAGACGAAGATCGCTCTCATCATCGTGACCGCGCGCATGGGAACTCCGACGCCGACCAGACTTCCCGGCACACCACTAGACGACATCGATTGCCGTGCACAGTAGACCAGCCGGGTGTGCCTTGTCACGACGCAGCTCACCGACGTCCCGGCCGGCGTGCGGCGGGCCGTCCGGCTGTGCGGTGTGGCACCCGTGTCGCGCACGACCGACCGCCGCCCGGGCGGCCGGTGGCAGGACGCCACGCTACGGTGAGGGGCAGGTGTGCCGGGAAGTCTGGTCGGCGTTCGATGACGCGACGCCACGACCGGAGACTGTCATGCCGGACCTGCACCGACCGACTCATACCATCCTTCTCCCTGACGGCGAGGTCGAGTACCGGCTGGAACGACGAGGCGTAGAGGTCGTGCTGGTGTTTCACGGCGGGCATGCGCGGGCCGGGCTGGCGATGGGCGAGGACGTCTACGCCGGCGCCGGCTACAGCATCCTGGCGCCGTCACGCCCCGGTTACGGCCGCACGCCGGTGTCCACCGGCCGGTCGGTCGGCGCGTACACCGATGTGGTCCGGGATCTATGCGCCCGGCTCGATATCACGCGGGTCGCGGCCGTGGTCGGTGTCTCCGGCGGCGGGCCGGTCGCGGCGACGATGGCCGCCCGGCATCCCGATCTCGTGGCACGCCTGATCCTCGTCAGCGCCGTCGGGTTCCTGCCGTACCCGGACCTCGGCACCCGGCTCGGCGCGCACGTCGCGTTCGCCTTCCCGGTGGAACGGCTGACCTGGGCCGCCGTCCACACGCTCGCGCGGCTCGCCCCGGACACCTGTCTGCGGCTCATGCTGGGACGCCTGTCCACCCGGCCGGCCGGGCAGGTGCTGGCCGCGCTGGACGCCAGCGCCCGCGCGGAGCTGCTAGACCTGTTCGCCCGCATGCGCTCGAGCCGGGGTTTCGTCAACGACCTACGCCCCGTACCGGATATCACCGACCGGATCGTCCAGCCCACCCTCGTCATCGCCACCCCCACCGACGGTGGGGTTCCCTACATCCACGCCCGTGCCCTGGCCGCCTCCATCCAGCGTGCGGTCCTGGTGCCCAGCATGGCGGACAGCCACTTCGTCTGGCTCGGCGCCGACTGGCCCGACATCACCCACCGGATCCGGGCGTTCCTGGCCACGAACGAGAGCTGACCACGCCGCCACGTCACATCGCCGCTCGCCCGTAGCCTTGGTCGAGCGGGCGTCCGCCACCGCGCATGGTCAGCTGCACGTAGATGTCGTGCCCGGCTGGTGCCCGGCCGTGAGGGCCCGTGCGACGCAGTTTCTCAGTTCGGTGAGGGTGAACGGCTTGCGGAGGCAGCTGGTCGCGTCTACCCGGACCATCCGTTCGTCGCCGGGGATGATCGAACCACTCATCAGGATGACCGGCACCCGTGCGAGTCGCGGGTCGGAGCGCAGCTTGGCGCACAGTGACAACCCGTCCATGACCGGCATGTCGATGTCGCTGACGAGCAGGTCGGGTGTCTGCGCCGCTGCCGCCTCCCAGGCCGCGTGGCCGTTGGCCGCGGCGGTGCAGCTGTGGCCGGCGCGGTGCAGACCGGCCATGACCACCATGCGGACGTCGTCATCGTCCTCGGCGACGAGGATCGAGGCCATGACAGAGTCCTTCCTCCGTTTCGTGCGGGCGGTCAGTACCGGAAGCCGCCGACGAGGGTGTTGAGGTCGCTGGACATGCGGGCGAGCTCTGGGCAACCTCGGCTGGGGCGAAGCCGACCTGGTCACCGGCCAGATCACCTGGTCGGACGAGCTGTACCGTATCTACGGCAGAGATCCCGCGCTCGGACCGATGCCCAGCGAGGAACAGAACGCGCTGACCGTGCCCGAGGACGAACCGATCCGCCGGCAGGCCGCCGAGGCGTTCGGCCGCGGCGACACCGTCGATGTCATCTACCGGGTGAGTATCGCCGGCCGGGTCAAACATCTGCGCACCATCGTCGACGCCGTCCGTGACGTGCAGGGCCGGCCGTTGAAGGTGTACGGCATCGTGCAGGATGTCACCGCCGTGGAAGCCGGCCGCGCGCGCCTGGCCCAGGTGGAACAGCTGCTGCGCGACCGTCAGCACGAGCTGGCCGCGGAACATCAGCTCGCCGTCCGGCTGCAGCAGATCATCCTGCCCGTGCCCGCCGAGCCGTTCGACCTGGCCGGGCTGCGGGTGGCGGTGCGCTATCTGCCCGCCGAGCAGGCCAGTCATGTCGGCGGGGACTGGTTCCACGCCGAGGCCGCCGCCGACGGCACGGTGGTCCTCGCCGTCGGGGACGTGACCGGGCACGGCATCCACGCTGCCGCCACCATGGTCCAACTGCGCCAGGCCCTCGCCGCGCTGACCGCCCTGACCACCACCGACCCCGCCCAGCTGCTGGCCTACCTCAACCGGCTGGTGCGCCGTGGCGGGCCTGCTGCTGACGCCGCCACTGCCGTGATCGCCCGCTATCATCCGGAGACCTGCACCTTGCAGTGGGCCCAAGCCGGCCATCCCGCCCCGCTGCACAGTCGCGCCGGCACCACCACTGAACTGGACCGCCCTCGCGGCATCCTGCTCGGCGCTGCACCCGACGCCACCTACGCCACCGCCACGACCACGATCGGCCCCGACGACGTGCTGTTGTTCTACACCGACGGGCTGATCGAACGCCGCGGCCGGTCACTCGCTGACGGCCTCGCCCCGGTCACCACCACCCTCAACCGGATCACCGGCAGCGGCACCCGCCAACCCCTGGCCGACATCCTCGGCCAGCTCGACCGGGCCAACCCCGACGACGACACCTGCATAATCGCCATTCGGCGCCTGCCCACCAACTGAGCCGGCGGCTGTCGCGGGCAGCCCGCTCGGTCAGCGCTGAAACACCCTGTTCGCGCGGTTACGACGCTCGACGCGTCGCCTGGCGTGATGGCACGGTCCTTGAGTCCCATCCATGGCCGGCGGGCGGTGCGGCCGACGCCGCACCGCCCGAGAAAGTACCGTTCAACACATGCTGCGATGGGATAGTCCAGCAGGTTGCCGCGACGTACCACCGTCATAGGGCACCGTGCAGCGGGTACGGTCACCTGCCCACATCCGCGATCGTGACGCATGGCCCGGCGCCCGAGATCATGATGGCGCGCATCCGACGGCCCGCCCTTGGCATCGGCTTTGTCGTGCCGTCGGCCAGCGAACCGCGGGAACGGTCGGGCAGACACGCGGCAGCAGCGTCTGCCCGGACGGTCGCCGCACCCGTCTCCTATGCTCACAGACGTGTCGCCGCAGCATGCCGCCCAGCCCGCCGCGACGGCCACCGGAATCGGCGCGGACCGCCGTTGCTGCGGGCGCAGCGGAAGGCGACAACCGCTGGCCGTAGCGCCGGGCGGTCGCGTGGCACCCGACGGGCGACACAGCGCGCACCGGACGCCAGTCCTCCGCACACCGACCGCGGGAGTCCGACCATGACCGACCTGCAGCCGACCGGCCAGCATGTCCCCGTGCCCGGGCAAGCCCGCCAGTCAGCGCTGGCGGACCGGATGCACCGCGTCGCCACGCTGGTCGCCGCGCTGCCCGGGCTGCCCGCCGACGACGGCACCCGCTACGGGGTGCGCCGGCTGACCGCGGCATGGCTGCTGGAGGCAGAGTCCCCGCACACCGAGAAGGCCTACGGCCGCGACCTGAGCACCTTCCTGCACTGGTGCGCCACCGAGCGACTGGACCCACTGACCGTTCGGCCCACCGACCTGGGCCAGTTCCGGACCTGGCGCGCCCAGCACGGCTACGACGGCCGGCCGGCGGCGGCCAGCACCGTCGCGCGGGCGCTAGCGGCGGTCGCCAGCTGGTACACCCACCTGATCGCCAACAGCGACGGGCTGGTGCGGCACAACCCGGTCGCCACCGTGAAACGGCCCAAGGTCAACCAGCACACGTCGCCGACCGCCGGGCTGACCATGACCGAGGTCGACGCGCTCCTGGCCGCCGCGGACGCCCAGGCAGCCAGCCGGGCCCCGGTCGCCGGCCGCACACCGACCGGACACGCCCGCTACCTGGCCGCGCTGCGCGACCGGGCGCTGCTGCGGTTACTGGCCGACCTCGGCCTGCGCATCAGCGAAGCCCTCGACCGTAACCTCGACGACCTGAGCCACAACGCCGGGCATCGCACCCTGCGCTACCGCGGCAAAGGCAACCTGCCCCGGGAACGGCCGCTGCCAGCCCACACCCTGCAAGCGCTGGATGAGTACCTCACCGCACGGGCCGCCTGCGCCGGCACGAGCACCGACCGGCTGACCGGGCCGTTGTTCGCCACCACCGGCGCCGCCGGCGACGGACGACTCGCCGAACCGAACGTGTTCCTGACCATCCGCCGCCTGGCCGGCCAGGCCGGTATCCCATCGGCGGGCCGGCTGTCCCCGCACTCGCTGCGGCACGCCTTCGCCACCGGCGCCCGCGACGCCGGCGTACCGCTGGAGGACGTGCAGGACGCCATGGGACACGCCGATCCGCGCACGACCCGCCGCTACGACCGGGACCGGCACAACATCGACCGGGACCCGGCGTTCCTGCTGGGCGCCCGCCGGGCCAGCCGGACGGCGTAACCGGTCAGCCCGACGGCACCAGCCCAGCAGCTGGCCGGCTGGCAGCGAACGCGAAGTTCTCCAAGTAGCGCACCAGCCGCACCAGCGGACCACCGGCAAGAAGGTTCCGAGCCGTAAGCGCGGGCTGGCGGTCAATACGCTGCGCTGATCATCGCGGTGAACGTGACCGCCCGAGAGCGCTCAGAAAACCAGCCGAAGTGATGCTTGATCATCCGTCGGAAACACACCACTGAAGATTCTTGACGCATGCTCACTGAAGTTTCACGTCGTGCTCACTGAAGTCTCGTGACCGCTGCAACTGCAGAAGCAGTGTCGTTCGACAAAACCCTAACGATCACCGCCGCATGCCCTGTCCGGGCCGTCAGCCATGCGCAGCGGTCCGGACAACATAACTGTCATTATGGTGTGATGAGCCTGGCGCCCGTTATGTCCGTTTCTGCGAGCCGGTCGGTATTAATGAATTATCGGAAATTGCAATACCGTAATCACGGCGGCATTGTGGGGCCGGACTGTCGGAGCTCGGTAGGCCCGCCCGTGGTTTCCAGACCAAAACAACGCAAGCAGTTGATCTAGGGCATCACCTGGGACGACTTCCTTAAGGCAGCCGGTTTGCCGGGCGCCGTTTTCCGTGGTCCCGGTCGGTGGGAGGCAAGGTCAGCGGCGGTGCTCGTCGTTCTCGGCGGTGATGCGGGCGGAAGTTTCCTAGCCGGGCCGGACGTAGATACCGAGGGTGGCCAGGTGCCGGTGGCGGGACTTGGCCTGCAATTCGGAGGCGCTGCGGCCCTTAGCTGCCAGGGGGTCAGCCCGGAGTGGCGCAGCTGGCGCCGTGCGGATCGTGGAGCTTGGACGCCTGCTTGAACAGGAACTCGGCGCGCGGGTAGGACCGCGCAGATGCTGATCCGGGGCGGGTGTTCATTCTGGGCCGGGCTGGCCGTCGACGCCACGGTGGCCCCGGTGTGGGGCATCCTGCCGGAGAAGTTCACCGCCCGCCCGCAGTGGCGCCGCACCATGCAGCGGGTCTCCGCCGTCGTGTCCGGCGGCCTGGCCGCCCGCTTAGTGATCGAAATCAGGTGACGGCCCGGCAAAGCTGGTGACCAGCACCGACGAAAACCGACGCCGCCTCGGTGCTCGCAAACGGATTCGCCCCGCGCCCAGTCCGGTCGCAGGGCGGATCCGTTCAGGCCGGTCGTTCGCCCGTGCCCGATCCCGCGAGACGTCGCGACCGGTGGCTGGCGGCGGCGAGCTGACGCAGTTCGTCCTCGACCTCATGGCTGGTGCGGCGTAAGCAAGCCATGTCGAGGCCAGATGTTTCTGTGGATCAGCATCGCTCCTCAGCGGATGGTTCACGAAGTGCGGCCAGCACGACGCCGTCGATGATCGAGAGCATGAACTCCTCGTCGACGACCTGCTGCATGAAGAACGCGCGGTAGGCCGCCATCGACGGAATCACCCGCGCCAGAGCGTCAAGGCTGTGCGGCGGGGCGTACTCGCCCCGATCGACGGCCCGCTGGATCAGGAACCGGTACGCGGCCGTCGACGGGTCGACGATTGCCTTGATCACGGCGTCCACGGCCCCGGGAGTGCGGGTGATCATGGCCGAGACACTGCTCAGGATGCGCAGACGCCGCTCGCTGCCGCCCATCCAGTTCGGGTCCAGCAGAGCCAGGAAGTCCGAGCGCAGTGTGCCGGTGTCCGGCAGGCCCTCCGGGCCCAGGTCGGCCGAGTCGGTGCAGGCGATGGCGGCCAGGATCAGCTCGTCCTTGCCTTCCCAGCGGCGGTAGATGGTGTGCCTTCCCGCTCCGGCCCGAGCCGCGACCAACTCGATGGTGACGTCGGCGTAGTCCGTCTCCGCGAGCACGTCGAGGGTGGCCTGCAGGATCTGCGCGTCTTTCTCAGGGTCGCGCCGGCGTCCGGCCTTGCCCGCCGTGGGAGTGCTGGTCATCCCGTGATGGTACGCACCATCGATTGCGGCACTGATCAGTGCCGTATTAGCGTCGGAGCGTCCCACCGATCCGATCCAGGAGAACCTTCATGCCCAGCAACGACGTTCAGGAACTGCTCGACCGCGCCGCCATCACCGACACGCTGTACCGGATCGCCCGCGCGATGGACAGCAAGGACTGGGACCTGCTCGCGGCCGGCTACACCGAGGATGCCCAGGGCGACTACGTCAACGCGGCCGCCAGCGGGCGTACGGAGATCGTCGAGGGCACCCGGGCTTTCCTGGGGTCGCTCGATGCGACCCATCACGCCGTGCACAACATCGAGGTCAGCATCGACGGCGACGTCGCCACCACCCACGCCACGATGACGGCCCAGCATGTGCGGGGTGGAGAGCAGTTCCTGCTGGGCGGCACCTATGACGACACCTTCCGGCGCACCGAGCAGGGCTGGCAGATCAGCAACCGCCGCATCCGGGGCCTCTGGAGCACCGGGGACCCGGCCGTTCTCACGGTGCCTGTCTCCTGAGTCGATCGGTGCATGAGGGCGTGTTCGGCGGACCACGACGCTGGCCGGTGGCGGTCCGCCGAACACGTCCTACGTGGCTGGTGAGGGACGGTCAGCTGCCCGCCCCGCCGGTCTCGGCCATCCGCAGGGGCCGGTAGCCGTCGGTGTCAAGCTGGGCGAGTTCGCCGCCGATGTCGACGGAGTGGGTGCCGTAGAAGTGCACGTTCTCGTGGTGGGTCGGCCAGATGCGCGCCAGCACCTCGCCGTCGACCTGGCGGCCGGTGCGGCGCAGAGCGGCCACGCCGAGGCCGTGACACTCCGTGGACCAGCAGACGCCGCCGGCTACGAGGCTAGGGCGCCCGCAATCCGTCCAACGGGACCGTGAATTCGATCGCCAACGGGAGGATCACGAACTCGGCGACGGAACCGTCGGGAATGCGCGTGCCGAAGCCGCGAAAACGAACGGTCTCGAAGACGCCCCGCTTGGTGATTTTCTCGCTGACCGATCCGGCGATTTCGGGCCCGTCGCCGGCACGCGCCGTCGCGCGGACGGGGAATTCCTCGCGCGCCATCAGGTCCCACGCCGGATCGGTCAGGAAATCGTGTCCGCTCCTGGAGGAGACCTCCAGGAGCGTGACGAGGTCACCGTGGGGGCTCAGCACGAATCCGGAGTGCCACACCAGAAAGCCGTCACGATCGTGCACGGTCTGTGGAGGCGCTGCCATTACCGGAGCCGATTCCACGGGGCGAATCGTACTCCTCAGTCAACGTCGCAGTCGAGGAGCACCTCGCCGGAAATGGCGGTGGCGGTGCCCGCGCCGCCCCGGGCGAAAGCGTTGACGACCACGCGGATCTTCCGCTGGTCGTTGTCCACACAGGTGTCCGCCTCGGCGACCCGCACGACACGGGTCAGTTCCTCCCAGGCCGGGCTGCGCACCTCCGCGTCCGTGTTGAAGACGATGCACCAGGACTGCGGGCAGGTCTCTTCGAGCTTGACGACGATCCAGTGTGGGCGGTCGGAGGGGTTCTCGCAGGTCTGCTCCGCGCCCCACTCCAGCCGGTTGTTGACGACCCTGATCGGGGCGAAGTTGCCGGAACAGTAGGAGATGCTCTCGGCGAGGGCGTCTCCCTCCGCTCCGCTGGAGGTGATCTCCCAGTCCGCCGCGTTCGCCCCGGCGTCCGCATGGGCCGGCGTCATGGCCGACGCGGCGAGCAGTACGGCACCTGCGGCGACGGTCAGCGACCGCCGAATCCACGATGACAGCAACACGCTTCTCCTCCGGTGCGGCGCGGCAATGATATGCACGCGCATCGATGGAACATCGTAGGGATCGGCGCGGACCGGATCGGTGAATCGAAGGTGAAGCCTCACCCAAGGACAGAAGCCACGGAGGCGGCACTCGCGATGATTGACGTGAGTCGGCGAAGCGTGAATCCCGCCGGGCCCGCCCGCGGTCCTCCCGGCACTCCCCTACGCGCCCGGGCCGGCCCCACCTCTGAACGAGTTCGGCGGGCACGGACCGGGAGGTTCCTACGACGCGGTGGCCGTGCGGTCCGGCGCAGCGGTACCTGTCGCCCGACCACGCGGCCGGCTGGGTGGAGGACCAGCCGGACGGCGACTTCGCCTCCACCTACCTGTACGACCTGCACCCGACCGGGCGGTCACCAGGTGGGCGCGGTGTCCCGCACGTACTCCTCGTACGTGCGCGGCGGCCGGCCCAGCAACTCCGTGATCGCGGCCACGTCCCGCGGCGCCGTGGGCACCGCGATGCGGGAGATCAGCCGGTACGTGTTCGTGAAGTCCGCCAGCTTCTGGCCGGACAGGCCGCGGGCCAGCGCGGCCCGCCACTCCGCGTCGCCGGCCCGGTACTCGACCTCGCGCCCGAGCGCGCGCGACCAGGTCTCCGCCGCCTCCCGGCCGCTGACCGAGGCCGGGCCGACCAGCGGGCCGCGGTAGCGCGGCAGGTCCGGCCCGGTCAGCGCGCGGGCCAGCACCTCGCCGACGTCGCGCAGATCGATACGGTTCACGCCGCGCGGGTGTGAGGGCAGCGGGTAACGACCGGCCAGGATGTCCGCGCGGACGATCTCGTCGTTCTGGTAGAAGTTGGTCGGCGCGCCCACGAACGCGCAGACCGGCGACCGGTGCGCGCGCGTCCCGACCCGGATCTTGCCGCGATAGTGGCGGGCGAAGGCCGTGTAGAGCAGCCGGGTCGCGCCGCGCTGGAACGGGCCGCAGTAGACCAGCCGCACGCCCTGCCGCTCGCACGCGGAGATGAACGTCTCGGCGAGCCGCTCCTCGTCCGGGTCGTGCGGCGTGACGTACAGTGCGGCGCTCACGCCGGTCAGCGCGGCACGCACCGCGTCCCCGTCGCGCAGGTCGCCGACCGCGGCCGGGACGCCGACCGGCAGCGCGGCGGCCCGGGCCGGCGTGCGGACCAGCGCGCGCACGCTCGCCCCGCGGGCCAGCAGCGCGGACGTGGTGGCGGCGCCGACACTGCCGGTCGCGCCCATAACCAAGATTTCGGACATCTGTTGTTCCTTCGCCGGATGGTCGTCCAGGTACCGGGCCATATGACGTGCGGGACCACGAACGGTTCACCCGGCGAATCGATGGCGCGACAGGATCAGGAGCACAGGTGCGACTCGGCGTGACCACCCCGCGGATCGTTCAGGACGATGACCTCGACGGAATCCCGGCCGGGCGGATGCTCGACGTGATGCGGGCGATGACCGGGGTGCTCAGCCTGCCGCAGGCCGCGGCGGAGCGGGCGGACGCGCTGGTCGTGCCGAGCGGGCAGGGCGAGGAGTGGCGGCTCACGCACGCGATCCGGCTCTGGGAGCGGCACCCGGGGCCGCGGCTGCTGCTGGTCGCGAACGGCAACCCGGCCGAGGCCACCTACGACGAACTCAGCCTGGACCACCTGCGCGGGCTCGGACTGTGTCGCCTGGAGGGCGTGCACGTCCAGGCGGAACCGGCACCGAACACCGCGTTGCAGGCGGAGTGGATCGCGGACCGGGTCGCGGCGCTCGGGATTCGCAGCCTGGCGCTGGTCGTGTCGCCGTACCACCTGGTCAGGGCCTATCTGACGGTGCTGAAGGCGCTGGACCGGGCCGCGCTCAGGGTGCCGATGTGGCCGGTGCCGGTCGCGGTCGCACCGGACACGCCGGTGCCGGAGACCGGCGCGGACGCGTACCGGCTGCTGCCCGGCGAGGTCGCGCGGATCATCACGTACGCGGACCGCGGCTGGCTGGCCACGACCGGCGAACTGCGGGCGTACCTGCGCTGGCTGTGGGCCCAGCATCCGCCCGGCTAGAGTCATCCGGTGCACCTGGGAGTCGACTTCGGAACGTCGAGCACCGTCGCGATGTTCACCCGCCCCGGCGAGGCGGCCCGGCCGCTGCTGTTCGGCTCGTCGCCGCTGCTCGACTCCGCCGTCGCCGCCGCGGCCGACGGCACCATCCTGACCGGCGCGGACGCGGCCGCCACCGCCGCCGGCACACCCGAGGGCTTCGAGCCGCACCCGAAACGCCGCGTCGACGACGGCACGATGTGGCTCGGCGGACGCGAGCTGCCGGTCGCCGTCACCATCGGCGCGGTCCTGCACCGCGTCGCGTCCGAGGCCACCCGGGTGCTCGGCGCCGGCCCGCGGCAGGTCACGCTCACCCACCCGGCCGCGTGGGGCCCCGCCCGCGTCCGTGTCCTCGCCGACGCCGCCGCGTTCGCCGGATTCCCCACGGTACGGATGCTGCCCGAACCGCTGGCCGCCGCCGCGTTCTTCGCCGCCACGCTCGGCCACACCGTGCCACCCGGCCACGGCCTGGCCGTCTACGACCTGGGCGCCGGAACCTTCGACCTCAGCGTGGTACGCGCCGACCCGGCCGGTTTCGCGGTCGCCGCGTCGGACGGGCTCGTCGACGTGGGCGGCCTCGACCTGGACGCGCTGGTCGTCGGCCTCGCCCGGCGCCGGCTGGCCACGCGGGCACCGGCCGAGTGGTCCCGCCTCGACCAGCCCCGCACGATGGCCGACCGGCGCTCCCGGTCACTGCTGTGGCAGGCGGCCCGCGCCACGAAGGAGCAGCTCTCCCGGCACGACGACGCGCCGCTCTACGTGCCCCTGCTGGAGACGGAGATCCGCATCGCCCGCCCCGAGTTCGAGGCGGAGGCGGCACCGCTGCTCGAGCGTACGGTCGCGCTGACCCGCGCGACACTCACCCGCGCCGGCGGCCTGCCGCTGTCCGGCCTGCTGCTGGTCGGCGGCGCGAGCCGGGTGCCGCTGGTGGCGTCGCTGCTGCATCGGGCGTTCGGTGTGTGGCCGATCGCCACGGAACAGCCGGAGCTGGTGGTGGCGCAGGGCGCGCTGGCGGCTGTCCACCTTCACGGCGCCGCCGGCCCACCGCCACCGTCCCCGGGCTGGCCGCCGCGACCCGGCGTCCCCGCACCGGCCGGCTATCCGGCGGCGCCGCCCGGCATGCCGGTCTCCGGCGCTTCCGCACCACCCGGTTTCCCGGCGCCCCCGCCGGTTTCGGGCGTGCCCGCGGCTCACGGCCCTGTGCCACCCGGTCCGGCTGCCGGTGCTCCGACACAGCCCGGCTGGCACGGCGGACCGGCGCAGGGCCCGGTGTCCGGCCCACCGGTTCCGCACGGATGGCCCGCGCCCGTACCGACGCCGCCGAATTCGCAGCCCTGGCCGCCCCAGCAGCCGGTGTCCGGCCCGCCGGTTCCACCGGGATGGCCGGCGCCGGCTCCGCACACTCCGATGTCCGGCGGGCCGGGACAGCCGGGTCAGCAGACCTGGCCGACGCACGGACAGCCGCCCGGGACATCTGCTCAGCGGGGATGGTCGACGCCCCCGCATCCGCCTTCCGGTTTTCCGCCACAGTCTGGCTGGACACCGGCACCGGCGGCCTCGCCTCCGCAGCCTGGCGGCGGATCGGTGCCGGAACCGGCGGCGCCACCGGCCTTTCCCCAGCAGCCCGGCCGGCCGCCGGTCCCCGGCGCTCCAGCGCCACCGGTCCCCTATCCGCAGCCCGGCCGGCCGCCGGTCTCCGGCGCTCCAGCGCCACCGGTCCCCTATCCGCAGCCCGGCCGGCCGCCGGTCCCCGGCGCTCCAGCGCCACCGGCCCCTCCTCTCCAGCCCGGCCGGCCACCGGTCTCCGGCGCTCCGGCGCCATCGGCCTATTCCGCACAACCCGGTTGGGCGCCGATCCCCGGTGCCCAGGTGCCGCACGGCCCTCCCTCGCCGCAGGGCTGGACGGGACCCGCCTCTCCCACGGCACCGGTCGGGTGGCAGCAGCCCGGGCCGCCGCCTCCGTGGCAGCAGACCGTGGCCTATCCGCCGGCCGCCGTGCCGATGTCCGGGCACGGTTATCCGCGGGTCGAGCCGGTGGAGATCGCGATCGGGGGGACTGCGGGGGTGACGCTGCGCTGGATCGAGCTGGCGCCGGACGGGGACGGCGGCGGTGGCACGCACGAGGAGCCGATGTTCCTCGCGGCGGGCGGGCGCCTGCAGCTGTTCGAGTCGGCGGACGCGCTGGTCGCCTACGTGCGCGGCGGGCCGGCCCACGATCTGGCGGCGCGTCCCGGGTGGCCGGAGTTCGCGCGTTGGGTGGTCCCGCCGGTGCTGGTGCCGGCGCCGGAGCACCGCTACGAACTGGATCTTGTCGTCGACAACGTGGTCGGTGGCCGCGACGCCTGGATGCCGGAGTTGCTCATCCCGGCCGGGGTCATCGCCCGCGACCTCGCCTACGCGCTGCGCCTCACCGTGTGGCGGCTGCTGGAGCCCGGCTCGCTGCTGGACACGTTCGACGACGCGCTGCGGCAGAACAACAAGCGCCGCCTGCGTGGCCTGGACTTCAACCGGCTGATCTACGAGTGGCGCACGGTCGTCGACGCGCTCGCGGAGGCGGTCGACATCCACGCGATCCAGTAAGCCCCCGGAATCCGTACCCTGCCATGGGTTGTCAGGTTTTCCTGCGACCGTGACCGCATGGAACGAACCCTGGAAGGAAAGGTCGCGCTGGTCGCCGGCGGGACACGCGGTGCCGGTCGCGGGATCGCGGTCGAGCTGGGCGCGGCCGGCGCGACCGTTTATGTCACCGGCCGCAGCACCCGGGAGTCACGATCGGAGATCGACCGCCCGGAGACCATCGAGGAGACCGCGGAGCTGGTCACCGCCGCCGGCGGCACCGGCATCCCGGTGCGTGTGGATCACCTGGTCCCGGACGAGGTGCGGGCGCTCGTCGCCCGGATCGACGCGGAGCAGGGCCGGCTGGACGTGCTGGTCAACGACATCTGGGGCGGCGAGCTGCTGTTCAGCTGGAAGGACCGGCTGTGGGAGCACTCGCTCGACGACGGCCTGCGCATCCTCCGCCTCGCGATCGACACCCACATCGTGACCAGTCACTGTGCGTTGCCGCTGCTGCTGCGCCACCCCGGCGGGCTGGTCGTGGAGATGACGGACGGCACCGCCGACTACAACCGGGACACGTACCGCGTCTCGTTCTTCTACGACCTCGCGAAGACGTCCGTGCTGCGCATGGCCTTCGCCCAGGCCAAGGAGATCGGCCCGCTCGGCGGTGTCGCGGTGGCGCTCACCCCCGGCTGGATGCGCTCCGAGATCATGCTCGACCACTACGACACCACCGAGGGTACGTGGCGGGAGGTCCTCGACCGTGTCCCGCACTTCGCCATCTCCGAGACCCCGCGCTTCACCGGCCGCGCCGTAGCCGCCCTCGCCGCCGACCCGGATCGTGCCCGCTGGAACGGCGCCTCCCTCTCCAGCGGCGGTCTCGCTCAGACGTACGGCTTCACCGACCTCGACGGCAGCCGACCCGACGCCTGGCGCTACCTCGTCGAGGTCCAGGACCCCGGCCACCCCGCCGACGTCACCGGTTACCGCTGACCGCACATTCCACCCGCCACGCGTCCGCGCGCCGGCAGCCGCCGGCGCGGCCGGGGTGCCGGTGACGCCGCGCGGTCCGGACCACCGCGGGACCGGCTCCGATGCGGCGTCGGAGCGGCGGCGGAGGCGCCGCGAGGTTGGCCCGCGGGAGCGTGCGGGCCGCGACCACGCCGGGAGCGGGAAGAACAGGCTCTTGATCTTCAGGCTGACGGTGTGGCGGGGTCGCGGTCAGCGGTAGAGCGCGGCCATCCGATTCGCGGCCGTGCGCATCCGTTGCCGCAGGCCGGGCGGGGACAGCACCTCGACCAGCGGGCCCAGCCGGAGCAGTTGCGTGTACGCGACGTCGATCGACTCGACCGGGAGGTGGGCGCGGGTCCAGCCGTCCGCGTCGGTGCCGATCACCCGCAGGCCGGTGACGGCCTGCGGCTCGACGGCCCAGCGCAGCGCGCGCATGCCGTCGGGGTGCAGGCGGATCGTGACCGATTCGGCGAGCATGCCGCGGACGAACTCGTCGGATCGTTCGGCCCAGGCGCGGGCCAGTTCGAAGCCGGTCTCCCGGGTGAACGGCTGATCGGTCACGGTCAACGTGGTGATCCGGTCGACGCGGTAGACGCGCAGATCGTCACGGACGCGGCCGAGCAGATACCACACGCCGGCCTTGAGGACCACGCCGTACGGGAGGACGCGCCGGTCCGCGGTCCGGTACCGCAGGTCGACCGCGAGGTCGCGCCAGACCGCGGAGGCGAGCGCGGCCAGCAGCGGCGGCGCGGCCCGGTCGTCGAACCAGCCGGGCACGTCCAGGTGGAAGCGCTGCACCGCGCGGGCCGACGCGGGCAGCGCGGCCACCACCTTGAGGTGCGCGGCCGTGACGAGTTCGCCGAGGCCGAGGTCGCGGGCGGGGCCGGGCAGGCCGAGCA
This sequence comes from Catenuloplanes atrovinosus, assembly GCF_031458235.1. Taxonomy (NCBI): domain Bacteria; kingdom Bacillati; phylum Actinomycetota; class Actinomycetes; order Micromonosporales; family Micromonosporaceae; genus Catenuloplanes; species Catenuloplanes atrovinosus. The sequence continues at coordinate 3,138,252 of NZ_JAVDYB010000001.1, forward strand.
GGAACACGGCCTCGGCCTCGGTCGTGGACAGCCCGGTCAGCCGGGACCGGTATCCGTCGACCAGCCGGTAGCCGCCGGCCCGGCCCTGCTCCGCGTAGACCGGGACGCCCGCGCCGCTGAGCGCGGTGACGTCCCGGTACACGGTCCGCTCGGATACGCCCAGCTCAGTCGCGATCTGGGCGGCGGTCAGCGTGCCCCGCGCCTGTAGCAACAGCACCAGGTTCATCAGCCGGGACGCGCGCACGGTCCCGATTGTCCCCGAGGAACCCGCCGGACTGCCGCGCCCACAGGTGCGCGTACAGGCCGCCACGTTCCAGCAGCGCCGTGTGCGTGCCCTCCTCGACGATCCGGCCCTCGTCCAGGACCACGATCCGGTCCATGCGGACGAGCGTGGACAGCCGGTGCGCGATCGCGATGACCGTGCGGTCACGCATCACCTCGTCCAGCGTGTCGTGGATCGCGGCCTCCGCCTCGGAGTCGAGCGCGGACGTGGCCTCGTCCAGGATCAGGATCGGCGCGTCCCGGTAGAACGCCCGGGCCAGCGCGATCCGCTGCCGCTGCCCGCCGGACAGCTTCACGCCACGCTCGCCGACCTGCGCGTCCAGGCCGCCCGGCAGCCCGGCGACGAACCCGGCGGCGGCCCGGCGCAGTGCTTCCGTGACGCGTGCGTCGTCGGCGTCGCCGGGGCCGGCGACGTTCTCGCGGATCGAGCGGTGCAGCAGCGTGGCCTCCTGCGCGACCATGGCGATCCGGGCGCGCAGGCTCTCCTGCGTCACGTCCGTGATGTCGGTGCCGTCGATCGTGATCGTGCCGGCGTCCGCGTCGTGGAACCGCACCAGCAGGCCGGCCAGCGTGGACTTTCCGGCCCCGGACGGCCCGACGATTCCGACACGTTCTCCGGCGCCGATCCGCAGGTCGAGCCGGTCGAGCCCGTGAACGTGACTGATCCGCCGGAACGTGATCGCCCCGCCCCGTACCCGCAGCGGGGTCGCCTGTGGCTTGTCCGCGACCGCGAGGGGTTGCGCGATCGTGCGCAGCGCGCGCCGGAGCGCGCCCACGGCCCCGAACAGCGACGACACGGCGTCCAGCAGCCACTCCGCGGTCGCGGTGATCCGGAAGCTGAGCGCCAGCGCGGCCGCGACCAGACCGAGCGGTGCCGCGTCGGTACGCCACAGCGCGATCCCGTATCCGACCAGCCCGACCAGCAGCGCGCTGCCCAGCGCCGTCATGGTGCTGTTGATCGTCACCTCGACCCGTTGCAGGTCCAGATGCGCGCGCCGCGCGCCGGCGAACACGTCACGATCATGCCGCCGCTGGGCCGCCCGGTCGCCGAGCAGCGCGAGCGTCTCGACATTCGCGTACGCGTCGACGAGCAGCCCGGTCAGCGCCGACTCCGCGTCCTGCAGCCGCTCGGACGCGCGCCGGTAGCGCGGCACCGCCCACAGCATGAGCAGCAGGTACGCCACGATCCACGCGCCGAGCGGCAACAGCAGCCGCACGTCGATCGCGGACATCACCCACACCGACCCGGCCACGTAGGCGGCCACGTAGATGATCGTGTGGAGCACGCTGTACGCCGCGGTGGCGGCCGCGTCGCCGCCGTCCCGCACGTAGGAGGCGACGCGCCCGGCCAGGTCGTCGCGGAACCAGCCGACCGACTGCCGCGACACGTGCCGGTGCGCCCGCCAGCGGGCGAGCGGCCGGGCGTTGGCGCGGAACGCGATGTCGTCCAGCGCCTCACTGACCGCGTTGATCGCGGGCCGGACCAGCAGCGTGAGCGTGCCGACCGCGATCAGCTCGGTGCCGTGCACGGCCCAGAACGTCTCCGGGGTGCCGGCCGCGAGTGTGTCGACCAGCCGCCCGGCGTACGCGATGAGCCACACCTCCAGCACGGCACACAGGATCGTGGCGGTGACCGAGGCCGCGACGACCCAGCGCAGCGGGCGGAATTCCTGAACGATGAACTGCCGCGCGCCCCGCGGCGGGGTCCGGCTCTCGTGGTGGATGGGGAACGGATCAGTCGGGTTCTCGAAGAGACGTAGCACGAAGCGCCTTTCCGGCGGTGGAGTCGAATCGGATACCGGGATGACCGCCGGGCGTCCTCATGATCGATCTCCTTCCTTCGCACGGTCGTCTCTACCGCGAGGCTAGACACACCCCGCCCTCGAACGCGCGGCAATTTCTCCGCTCGACCGGCCGGACGCAGACACCACCATCCACGGCGCCATGATCCGATGCCGGGGCGACGACCCGCGGGGTCACTCGGTGCGCAGGCCGGTCGGCTTGGTGAGGCGCCAGAGCAGCGGCAGGCTGGCGATCGTGGCGAGCAGGATCACCAGGACGGCGGCGCCGGAGGTGAGGGCGATGCCGGGCCAGTCCAGGCTGACCGGCGCGCCGGCCGCGGTCTGCAGGATGACGCCGAGGCCGGCGCCGGTGAGGATGGCGAGCACCATGCCGAGCAGCACCGGGATCGCCACCTGGTAGAGGATGGAGCCGGTGAGCGTGGCGCGGCGGGTGCCGAACGCGACCAGGACCGCCAGCGGCCGGCGGCGCTCGGTGAGCTGCTCGGCGACGGTGACGACCAGGCTGGCACCGATGAGCAGCAGCAGCGCGGTGGCGAGCACGAGCAGTGCCTGACGGATGCCGGTCAGCACGGACTCGATCACGCGGTCCTCGATGAGCGAGACGCCCGCGGTCGGGTCGATGCCGGTGGCGGTGTTGCGCAGGCGCTCGATCGCGGCCGGGTCGCCCGGGTCGAGCGCCACGTAGTACTCCACGTTGTACGGCTCGAACGCGACCCCGGTCAGCGCGCCGGGCGTGGCCAGCAGCACGGGCGGCGTGGCGGTGAGCAGGCCGGGGATCGGCGCGACCGCGGGCACGTCGGCGGGCAGCGTCCACCGTGCGCCGGTGCCGCCCAGGTCGTACACACCGCCGGGCGTGACCTGGACGCCGGTGGCCACGAACGCGTCGCCGTCCGCGCAGGTCTCGATCGACGCGAACTGGCGCAGCACCGTGCAGTCGCCGATCTGGAGCATGGCGTTCTCGCTGGTGGAGGTGTCGGTGGCCATCACGACGGTCTCGGTGGAGACGGCCCGCACGCCGGGTGAGTCGCGCAGCGCCGGCAGCCAGCGGCCGGTGTCCAGGTCACTGGGCCAGACCGAGGCCTGGAAGTCGCCGGTGCCGCGGCCGGTGTCGTGCGCGTACTGCGCCTGGACCGCGACGAGCAGCCCCTGCAGCGCGATCGCGCCGGCGACGGAGACCGCGATGCCGGAGACCGCGCGCACGGCGGTGCCGCTGTCCAGCTGGAGCCGGCGGATCGCCAGCTCCCAGGCGACGCTGCCGCCGCCGAGCCGCCGCACGGTCGCCTCGACCCACCAGGGCAGCAGCAGCGCGACGCCGACCAGCAGCGCGATCAGACCGCCGAGGATCTGGATCTCGAAGCCGGCGTCCTCCTCGCCGATGCCGTCGTAGAGCGGCTCCAGCATGATCAGCCCGAGGATCGGCAGGACCAGGCGCCACCACAGCCGCCGGTGCCGGTCCGGGTGCAGCCGGACCACCCCGAGCGGCTCCACCACGACGCGGCGCAGCGCGGAGAGCGTGACCAGCACGGCCGCGACCGGGACCGCCAGCACGGTCAGCACCGCGAGCGCGGGGACCGGGCGCGCGTCGGCCGGGTAGAAGCTCATGCCGGCCGGCACCAGCCCGCCCGCGGTGACGGCGGCGAGCAGATAGACCAGGCCGCCGGTGAGCAGGCCGAGCAGCGCGGCGGTGAGCGTCTCGCCCGCGGCGATCCGGCGGGTCATGCCCGCGTCCGCGCCGACCAGCCGCACCGCGGCGAGCCGCCGGTCGCGGGTCTCGCCGCCGAACCGGACGGCGGTCGCGACGAACACGCCGACCGGAACCAGCAGCGCGGCCAGGCCGACCGCGCCGAGCAGCACCAGCACCGGGTCGAGGCCCTCGTCCAGCTCGGGCCGGCCGAACCGGTCGGCGCGCTGCGCGGTCTCCTCGGTGAGCCGGTCGGTGCCGAGGTACACGACCAGCTCCGCCGGCCCGGCCAGCCCGGCGGGGCCGATCTCGCCGACCACGCGCGCGTCCCACCGCTCGCGCAGCACCGCGCCGTCGCCGGAGTCCATCAGCGCGGCCAGCGCCGGGGACACCACCATCTCGCCGGGCGCGGGCAGGACGGTCACGCCGGGCGGCAGCACCGGCCGGGTGCCCTCGGCCTGGAGCAGCCGCCCGTGCACGGACCGGCCACCGAAGTCGGAGTTCGCGACCGCGACCAGCACGGTGGTGTCGCCCCGGCGCACGGTCTGCTCCGCCGAGACCGGCTCGGCCCGCTCGGCGAGCCGGGCGCTGCGCGCGGCGACCAGCGTGGGGATGGTCGCGGTGATCAGCAACATCGCCACGCCGAGGCCGACACCGACCGTGATCAGGCCGAGCCGCGTCCAGCCGGCCCGCCCGCCCGCGACGGACAGCCGCGCGCCGAGCGCCAGGTCGGCGGCCCAGCGGCGCACGGCGGACCGCCGCCGCGGCGAGATCGGCGGCGGCGTCATCGCACGAAGGCCTGCTCGCGCACGCGGCCGTCGCGGACGATCGCCTCCCGGTCGGAATACGCCGCGACGCGCGCCTCATGCGTCACCAGCACCACGGCCGCACCGGTCTCCCGCGCCGCCGCGGTGAACAACTGCATGACCCGCTCACCGTTGAGCGAGTCGAGCGCGCCGGTCGGCTCGTCCGCGAACACCACGCGCGGCCCGGTGACCAGCGCCCGCGCGACCGCGACCCGCTGTCCCTGACCGCCGGAGACCTGGCCGGGCCGCTTGTCCGCGACGTCGGCGACCTCCAGCCGCTCCAGCCAGCCCGCGGCCGCGGCGCGCGCCTCCCTGCGGCGGGCGCCGTTCAGCCGCAGCGGCAACGCCACGTTCTCCAGGCAGGTCAGCTCCGGCACCAACTGCCCGAACTGGAACACGAACCCGAAGGTGGTGCGCCGCAGCGCGCTGCGCTCGGCGTCGGACATGGCCGCCAGGTCACGCCCCTCGAACTCGACCCGCCCCGACTCGGGCGCGAGGATGCCGGCCAGGCAGTGCAGCAGCGTGGACTTGCCCGACCCGGACGGCCCCATCAGCGCCAGCACCTCACCGGCGCGCACGGTCAGCGAGGCGCCGTCGAGCGCGGTCGTCGGCCCGAACGTCAGCCGCAGGTCGCTGGCGGTGAGCAGGGTCATCGCGCGATCCCCTCGGCGAGTTGGTCGAGCCGCGCCGCGGTCAGCTCCAGCCAGCGCAGATCCGCCTCCAGGTGGAACAGCGCGTGGTCGCAGATCAGCGCGTCGGCCAGGTCGCCCCTGGTCTTGCGCTGGGTCAGCTCGCGCATCAGCCGCAGGTGCTCGTGCCGCTGCGTGTCGAGCAGATCGTTGGCGTCGCGCCCGGTCATCAGCGCGAGCACGACCTTCGTGAACAGGGTGGTCTGCAGATATGGCTCCGGCTTCTCCGGCCGGCCCAGCCACTCGGCCACGTCCGTGATGCCGGCGTCGGTGATCGCGTACCGCTTCCGCTCGGGCCCGTCGCCCGGCTCGGACTCCACCTCGACGAGCCCGTGCTTGAGCAGCCGCGCCAGCGTGGAATAGACCTGCCCGTAGTGCAGCGGTGCCCGCCCGGCCCCGAAGCGCTCGTCATATGTCCGCTTCAGGTCATAGCCGTGCGCGGGCCCGGCCTCCAGCAGCCCCAACAGCGCGAAACCAACCGACATGCCCGCCACTATACACACCGTTTATAGGTGCGGTGTCCACGAAGAAAAACCGACATTCCTTGCCCGCTTCCGGCGCGGTCGCGATCCGCACGCTCCCGCGGGCCAACCTCGCGGCGTCTCCGCCGCCGCTCCGACGCCGCATCGGAGCCGGTCCCCGGGCGGTCACGGAAGACCCGCGACGTCCGTCGTGCTGCTCACCCGCGGCGCGTCGCGGGTGAGCAGCGCCAACCCGGTGGCGCCGCGCCCCCACCACGGGCAGGTGCTTGTCGTTCCACGGTACGGCAACACCGAGGTAAGCAGAGCAAAGCGACCGCGCCGCCGGGCCACGGCCGGCACGTCAGCAGTGCAAAGGGGCAGCGCCGCCGGGCCACGCCCGGCATGTAAGCAGTGCAAAGCGACGGCGCCGCCGGGCCACGGCCGGCGAGGTAAGCAGAGCAAAGCGACGGCGCCCGGACCACGCCCGGCACGTAAGCAGAGCAAAGCGACGGCGCCGCCGGACCGCGACCGGCGAGGTAAGCAGAGCAAATGGACGGCGCCGCCGGGCCACGGCCGGCGAGGTAAGCAGAGCAAAGCCGGCGGGGACGCGGTCCCGGGATGCCGGGTGAGCAGTGCGAAGGCGCACGGGTGTCAGCCCAGCGCGAGCCAGCGCACGCCGTGCCGGGCGGCCGCCTCCCGCTCCCCCGGGGTGATCTGGGCCCGCCCGGTCGCCTTGCGGATGAACGTGAGGTGGTCCCAGCCCAGTGGCACCGCGGCGTCGCCGAGGAGCAGGGTGCGGAGCGCGTCCGCGGCCTCCGTGGTGAGCCAGGGACGGCGGTCGAGGGCCGCCGCCAGGTCGAGGCCGTGGACGGCGACCTCGACAACGCGGGTCAGCAGGAAGTCGGTGAGCAGCATGGCGTCGCCGTGGCGGGTGCGGACCAGCCGGCCGGGCGGTTCGCGGCGGCACAGCTCCTCCACGTACCCGCTGGTGGTGGCGAACTCGGTGACCAGCGACGGGCCCGGCAGCGCCGCGCGGTCGCCGCCGGCCGCGATCCGGGCGGCGTTCGTGGCCGGGGAGAAGCGCGCGTCGGGCCGGTAGTAGCCGGCCGCGTCGACGGTCGCGGCCGATGGGGCCGCGCCGTCGATCATCGCCGGCACCCGGCCGACGGTCACGATGACGTGGCCGAACAGGCCGGCCACCGTCCACGGCGGACACGGCGAGGGCAGGTTCCAGGACTGCGCGGGTACGGCCGACATGGCCGCGGTCAGCGCGGCGGCCTCGGCCGCGAAGGCCGCGAGCACACGATCTTGCATAGTCGGCGAGCATAATGCGGGCATGGGTACGCGTGTGCTGTCCACGCTCGCCGCGATCTTGCTGACCGGCACCGGCTGCACCGTCACCGTCGACAACGCACCACCGCGTCCGACCGCGTCCGCCGTGCCGGGCAGCGTGGTGCTGGACACGACGATCCCGGGCTGGACCGTCGAGGCGTGGCTGACCGATTCGTCCGGCTTCTGCGTGCGCGCGATAGACCCGCGCCGGTTCGAGCAGGGGTCGGCGTGCCGTGGGCTCGGCGCGCTCGCCGAGGACGGCCCGCCCGCGCTGGGCGGGAAGCCGGCGCCGCAGATGACGCCGCACGACTACGACCGGGACCGCATGCTGATGGTCGGCACGGTGCGCGGGGAGATCGCGGAGGTGACCGTGACGATGTCCGGCCACGCCGCGACCGGCGCGGTGGTGCCACTGACCGCGTCCCGGGTCGGCGCGTACGCGGTGTGGCTGCCCGCCGGTGACGGGGTCGGGTCGGACCACATCACCGGCGTGGTGGGTTACGCCGCGGACGGCACGCTGATGACCGTGCTCCGCTGAGGGTTACGCCGGGTCGTAGGCCAGGTTCGGCCGCAGCCAGCGCTCGATCTCCTCGACCGGCATGCCGCGCCGGGCCGCGTAGTCCTCCACCTGGTCGCGGCCGATCCGCCCGACCGTGAAGTAGCGCGACTGCGGGTGGGCGAAGATCAGGCCGGAGACCGCGGCGGCCGGCGTCATCGCGAACGACTCGGTCAGCCCGATGCCGATCGATTCCGCGTCGATCAGGTCGAACAGGTCGCGCTTCTCGCTGTGGTCGGGGCTGGCCGGGTAGCCGAGCGCGGGCCGGATGCCGCGGAACCGCTCCGCGTGCAGGTCGGCCAGGTCCGGCTGGGCGTCCGGCTCGAACCACTCGCGGCGCGCCTGGAGGTGCAGGTACTCCGCGAACGCCTCGGCGAGCCGGTCGGCCACGGCCTTCACCATGATCGCCTTGTAGTCGTCGTGCTCGGCCTCGTACGCCGCGGCCAGTTCCTCCGCGCCGTGGATCGCGACCGCGAACCCGCCGAGGTGGTCGCCGGCACCGGCGGGCGCCACGTAGTCGGCGAGGCACCGGTTCGCGCGGCCGTCCGGCTTCTGCGTCTGCTGGCGCAGCATCGGGAACGTGACGCCGGCGTCCGGGAGCACGATGTCGTCGCCGTCGGAGTGCGCGGCCCAGAAGGCGTACGCGCCGGACGCCCGCAGCGTACCCTCGGCGATGATCTTGTCGAGCATCGCGTTGGCGTCGTCGTAGAGCTCGCGCGCGACCGGCTGGTCCAGGATGGCCGGGAACTTGCCCTTCAGCTCCCAGGCCAGGAACAGGAACTGCCAGTCGATCATCTCGCGGAGTTCCGCGATCGACGGCGTGACGCGGCGCAGGCCGGTGAACGCGGGCGTGGGCACGTCGTCGAAGGCGACGCGCTCGCGGTTGTCTCGGGCGGCGGCGAGCGTGAGCAGCGGCTGGGAGTGCCGGTTCTCGTGGGCGACGCGCAGCCGCTCCTGCTCCTGCCGGTTGGCCGCGTCGAGCGTGGCGGCGCGGCCGGGGTCGAGCAGGTCGGAGACGATGCCGACGACCCGGGACGCGTCCAGCACGTGCACGGTCGAGCCGGCGTAGGCGGGCGCGATCCGTACCGCGGTGTGCTGCTTGGAGGTGGTGGCGCCGCCGATCAGCAGCGGCATGGTCATGCCGCGCTTCTGCATCTCCTGCCCGACCGCGACCATCTCGTCCAGCGACGGCGTGATCAGCCCGGACAGGCCGATCGCGTCCGCGCCCTCGGCCAGCGCGGTCTCCAGGATCTTCGCGGCCGGCACCATCACGCCGAGGTCGATGACCTCGTAGTTGTTGCAGCCGAGCACGACGCCGACGATGTTCTTGCCGATGTCGTGCACGTCGCCCTTGACGGTGGCGAGCACGACCTTGCCCTGCCCGCGGCCGGACGCCTTCTCCTTCTCCATGTACGGCTCCAGGTAGGCCACGGAGCGCTTCATCACGCGCGCGCTCTTGACCACCTGGGGCAGGAACATCTTGCCGGAGCCGAACAGGTCGCCGACGACCTTCATGCCGTCCATCAGCGGGCCCTCGATCACGTCGAGCGGCCGGGGCAGTTCCTGCCGGGCCTCCTCGGTGTCCGCCTCGACGTAGTCGACGATGCCGTGGACCAGCGCGTACGACAGCCGCTCCGCGACCGTGCCCTCGCGCCAGGAGAGGTCGACCTCGCGCTTGGTGCCGGAGCCGGTCACGGTGGACGCGAACGACACGAGCCGGTCGGTGGCGTCCGGCCGCCGGTCGAAGATCACGTCTTCGACGAGTTCGAGCAGGTCGGCGGGGATGTCGGCGTAGACGGCGAGCTGGCCGGCGTTGACGATGCCCATGTCCAGGCCGGCGCGCACCGCGTGCAGCAGGAACGCGGAGTGCATGGCCTCGCGGACCACGTCGTTGCCGCGGAACGCGAACGACAGGTTGGAGATGCCGCCGGAGGTGCGCGCGCCCGGGCACCGCTGCTTGATCAGCGGCAGCGCGTCGATGAACGCCTTCGCGTACCCGTTGTGCTCGGAGATGCCGGTCGCGACCGCGAGCACGTTCGGGTCGAAGATGATGTCGTCCGGCGCGAAGCCGGCCTCGTTGACCAGCAGGTCGTAGGCCCGCCCGCAGATGTCGACCTTGCGGGAGGTGGTGTCCGCCTGCCCCTGCTCGTCGAAGGCCATCACGACCACGCCGAGCCCGTAGGACTTGATCACCCGGGCCTGCGCGAGGAACGCCTCCGGCCCTTCCTTCAGGGAGATCGAGTTCACGACCCCCTTGCCCTGGACGCACTTCATGCCCGCTTCGAGCACGGAGAACTTCGAGCTGTCGATCATGATTGGGATCCGGGCGACCTCCGGCTCGGTCGCGATCAGGTTGAGGAACGTGGTCATGGCCTTCTCGCTGTCGAGCAGGTCCGCGTCCATGTTCACGTCCAGCAGGTTCGCCCCGCCGCGCACCTGCTCCAAAGCCACGTCGACCGCGGCCTGGTAGTCCTCGGCCTCGATCAGCCGCCGGAACTTCGCCGAGCCGGTGACGTTGGTCCGCTCGCCGATCATGACGAAGCCGGTGTCCGGCCCGATCTCGAACGGCTCCAGGCCGGAGAAGCGGGTGGTCGGCTTCGGCGGGTTGATCGCGCGCGGCGGGAACGACCGCACCGCGTCCGCGATCGCCTTGATGTGTGCCGGGGACGTGCCGCAGCAGCCGCCGACGATGTTGACGAACCCGGACTCGGCGAACTCCGCGACGAGCGCGCTGGTCTCCGCGGGCGTCTCGTCGTAACCGCCGAACGCGTTCGGCAGGCCCGCGTTCGGGTGCGACGACACGTACACGTTGGACAGCTTGGCCAGTTCCGCGACGTGCGGGCGCATCTGCGTGGCGCCGAGCGAGCAGTTCACGCCGACCGCGAGCGGCTCGGCGCGCTCGACGGAGCGCCAGAACGCCTCCACGGTCTGGCCGGACAGCGTCCGCCCGGACAGGTCGACGATGGTGACGGAGATCCACAGCGGGATCTGCGGCGCGACCTCGCGCGCGGCCGAGATCGCGGCCTTCAGGTTCAGCGTGTCGAAGATCGTCTCGATCAGGAAGATGTCGACGCCGCCCTCGACCAGCGCCGACATCTGCTCCGCATAGGTGGCCTTGACCTGGTCGAACGTGACCGCGCGGTAGGCCGGGTCGTCAACGCGCGGGGACAGCGACAGCGTCACGTTGAGCGGCCCGACGCTGCCGGCGACCCACTTGTCGCCGACGGCCTCGTCCGCGGCCTGCCGGGCGAGCCGCGCGCCCTGCACGTTCATCTCCCGGACCAGGTGTTCGAGGCCGTAGTCGGCCTGGGCGATGCTGGTCGCGGTGAACGTGTTGGTGGTGGTGATGTCCGCGCCGGCCGCGAGGTACTGCCGGTGCACGTCGAGGATCAGGTCGGGGCGGGTGAGGATGAGCAGGTCCGGGTCGCCGGCGACGTCCTTCGGATGGTCGGCCGGGATCATCGGGCCGTGGTAGTCCTCGGGGGCGAGCTTGGCGGCCTGGAGCATGGTGCCCCACGCGCCGTCGAGGACCACGATCCGCTCGCTCAGCAGCCGCTTCAACGCATCGATGCGCGTGGTGTCACTCACTGTCGACCCCCTCCGAAGTCTGTCTCGGAGGCGCCCTTGTCGAAGTCGATCCAGGTCGAGCGTGGCGGGGGCCGGCCCCGTCGCAGCGCCTCTCGGCCCGGTGGTCAAGACTACCCGACCCGGCATCTGCTCCGGCTCCCCGGTTCGGGCCCCGATGTCCCGCCGGAAAAGCCGCAAACCATGACCAGGGGGTACGGCCGCGCGACGCGGCCGTACCGTCTCAGTGTCTGAGATCCCGGCGGGTGAGCCCGGCCGCGCCGACGAGCAGTCCCCCGGCGGCGAGGATCAGGCAGGCGGTGACGCCGGTGACGTCCCAGTCGCCGACCATCGGCCGGCCGAGGTGCGCGGTGAGCGCGATCTCGCGCACCCAGTCCGGCATGTCGAGCGCGGGCGCGACCAGGTCGATCAGGTACGTGACCACGACCGCGATGCCGGCGACCGTGCCGGCCGCGGACATCCGCGCGAGCCCGCCCGCGGCCACGCCGACGCCGACGACCGCGGCGGCGAAGAGGCCGAGCACGCCCGTACCGGCGGTGGGTCGCAGGATGTCGGCGCTGCCGGCGGCGACGGCGCCGAGCGCGACCCCGGCGGCGGCCAGCCCGGTGACGACCGCGACCGCGCCGAGCAGCCCGAGCCCGCCGCGCAGGATCAGGCCGGCGCGGGTGACCGGCGTGGCGAGCAGCATCTCCATCCGCCCGGTGTCCTCGTCCGCGCCCCAGCCGCCGAGCAGGCTCACCGCGGCGAACCCGGCCAGCACGAACATGAGCTGCATGACCAATTGGAGGAATCCGCCCGGTGTGCTGACGTCGAAGTCCGGGAACATCGCGCCGAACGACTCCGCCAGCGACGGCGACCGGACGAACTGCTCGGCCATGGTGGCGCTGGACGCGGCGAGCACGAAGCCGAGCACGGCGAGCCCGCCGCCCCAGCCGAGCGCGGCCGGCAACCGGTCCGCGAAGACCCGCCCGGCCACGCCGCGCACCCCGAACGCGGGCGGCGAGACCCGGGGCAGCGACAGCACCGCGCCGAGATCGCGACGCGCGAACGCCTCCACGCCCGCGCCGAGCAGCAGCACGCCGGCCAGCAGCGGCCAGGCGAGGGACGCCCAGTCCAGCCGGCCGGCCAGCGGCAGGTGCGCGTACGTCCAGTCCCACGGGGTGAACGGCGCGATCGCGTCCAGCACCGGGCTGAAGTCCCGGTAGCCGACCGCGACGAGCCCGCCGATCAGCAGCGCGCCGGCGATCCACGCTCCGACCGCGCGGCCGAGCCACTGGGCGAGCGCGAACGCGAGACCGCCGAACGCGACCGCCATCGTCCACAGCCAGGCGCCGAGCCCCGCCGCGTCCGCGACCGGCACGGCGTCACCGGGCAGCCGGGCGAACGCCTGCCCACCCAGCCAGGCGCCGGCCGTGGCCGCGGCGCACCCGGCGGTGAGCACCGCGAGCAGCCCGCCGAGCTTGGCGAGCGCGAGCCGGCGCCGGGACAGCGGGGTGGCGGCGAGCACGTCCAGGCTGCCGCGGCCGGCCTCACCGGCGAGCGTGCCGGTCAGCGCCAGGATCGCCCAGATCCCGGCGATCACGACGAGGACGGTGCCGTACTTCCACTGCACGTAGCCGCCCATGGTGCCCACGTTGACCGCGGGCCCGGTCAGGCCGGTGGAGGCGGCGCCGAGCGACTCGGCGATCCGGGAGATCTCCGTGCGGGCCGCCACGGTCGGGTAGGCGGACGCCACGCCGCCGAGCACGGCGAAGACCAGACCGCCGAGCAGGATCAGGAGCGTGATCAGCCCGCGCCGGGCGTCCCGGAGCGTGTGCCGCACAACCATGATCATGACGCCGCCTGGTACGCGCGCAGGAACGTCTCCTCCAGCCCCGGCTCCCGGGACTCGAAGTCGAGCAGGTCGTATGCCGCGGCCGCGCGCACCACCGGCGTCATCGGCCCGCCGACCCGCAGCCGCAGCGTCCGGCCGGTGACCTGGACGTCGGAGACACCGGGGAGGTTCTCGAACGCGGCGACCGGCACGTCGCCGGCGAACCGCAGCAGCACCTGGTGGTGGGCGAGGTCGCGCAGCGACTCGACGCTGCCGGTGCGCACGATCCGCCCGTCGCGGATCAGCGCCACCCGGTCGCAGACCGCCTCGACCTCGGACAGCACGTGGCTGGAGAGGAACACGGTGCGGCCCTCGTCGCGCGCCTCCCGGACCAGCGCGTGGAACTCCTGCTGGACGAGCGGGTCCAGCCCGGACGTGGGCTCGTCCAGGATGAGCAGGTCGGGCCGGTGCTGGAACGCGACGACCAGGCCGACCTTCTGCTTGTTGCCCTTGGACAGCTCCCGGAACCGCCGCCCCGGGTCGACGCCGAGCCGTTCCATCAGCCGGTTGCGGTAGCCGCGGTCGACGCCGCCGTACAGGTGGGCGAAGTAGTCGGCGGTCTGCGCGCCGGTGAGCCGGTCGTAGAGGCCGAACTCGCCGGGCAGGTAGCCGAGGCGGCGGTGGATCGCGACCGGGTTCGCGGTCACGTCGTGCCCGAAGATCCGGGCGCGGCCGGCGGTCGGGCGCAGGTGGCCCAGGAGCGTGCGGATGGTGGTGGTCTTGCCGGCGCCGTTCGGCCCGAGGAACCCGAAGATCTCCCCCTGGTCGATGCCGAGCGTGACGTCGTCGATGCCGCGGCGGCGTCCGTAGCGCTTGGTGAGCCCTTCCGTTTCGATGATCATTGCTGCCCTCTCTCAGCCCCTGAGGTGATCAGGCGATCGCATCGAACCATTCCCGGACGGCGTCGAGCCGCCGGTCGAACCGCAGCGCGCCCGGCGCGGCGCCGAGCACCCGCTCGAACGCCGTGCCGAACGCACCGAGCCGGTCGATGACCTGCTCGTACGTGGCGTGTTCGCCGATCAGCGCGGTGGTGGCCTCGTTCGCGCCGAGGACCATGGCGGCGAACACGGCGGCGGTGGCGTCCGGGTCCGTCACCGCGAAGACGCCCTCGGCCGCGCCCTGGCGGATGATCTCCGCCAGCACCGGCGTGATCGCGGCGATGGCGCGGCGGCGGAAGTGCTCCCGGACCACCGCGTTCTCGTCGGACATCCAGACCCGGATCATCGCGACGATCAGGTCCTTCTGCCCGGCCTTGAAGTCGGCGAGCCCGCCGAACACCGCGTCCAGCCGGTGCAGCGCGCTGCCGCCGGGCGGTGGGAACCGCGCCGCGCCCTGGTCGACCATGCGGGCGACGATCGCGTCGAGCAGCGCGGCCTTGCCCCCGAAGTAGTGGTAGAACGCGCCCTTGGACGCGCCGGTCGCGTCGAGCACGTCCTGGATGCTGAGCGCCTCGTAGCCCTTGGTCTGGATGATCCGCTGCGCCGCGTCGAGGAACGCGTCCCGCCGCGTCGAGTGCGCCACCGGGTCCACCGTCCGTGCCACGAGTCCTCGCTTCATAACCAGACCGACCGTCGGTCTGACAATACGCCGGTCCGGGGCCGCGCACAACGACAACCGCCCCCGGCCGGTGGGCCGGGAGCGGTCTCCGCGAGGTGAGGGTCAGCGCGGGTCGGGCGTGACCAACTGGGCGCGGCCGGCGCCGAGCTGGTACGACATGCCGACGATCGCGCAGGTGCCGGCGTAGACCGCGGCGGCGAGCGGGGCCGAGTTCGCCCGGAGCCGGTCGACCGTGTTCTGGATGTGCACGTCGACGATGCCGTCGACGTCGGTGACCCCGCGCGCGGCGGACAACTGCACGCTCGGGATCAGCGCGTCGACGACCGCGCGCAGGTGACCGGTCGGGGACGCGCCGGTCGCGTCGGCCTCGCGGGCGGCCTTGACGGCACCGCACGAGTTGTGGCCGAGCACCACGATCAGCGGCGTGCGCAGCACGGACACCGCGTACTCGATGCTGCCGAGGACCTCACTGCCGATCACGTGCCCGGCGGTACGGACCACGAACAGGTCACCGAGCCCCTGATCGAAGATGATCTCGGCGGCGAGCCGGGAGTCGGAGCAGCCGAACAGCACGGCCTTGGGCGCCTGCGCGTCGACCAGCGTGGCCCGGCGTGCCGCGTCCTGGTTGGGGTGGACGCTGACGCCGGCGACGAAGCGCTCGTTGCCGGCGATCAGATCGTCGAGTACCCCGGCCGGGGTACGGAGGGTGTCGGGTGCCGTCACGTCGCTCACGTCCGCCTCCGCCGGTGCGATGTCATGCCGCCCGGCCCGCCACACACCAGGGCCGGAAGTCCTGAGAGTGGCAGACCGCGCACATACTGTCGCGCATACGCTCCGGTAACGGCAGGGAACGTGACGCTGACCACGCGCCTACGCGGGCACGGCGGCCTCCTCGGGGGCGTCGCCGGTCGCGGAGGCGAACTGGGTGCGGTACAGCTCCGCGTACCGCCCGCCGGCCGCGAGCAGTTCCTCGTGCCGGCCGCGCTCGACGATGTCGCCGGCCTCCACGACCAGGATCTGGTCGGCCGCGCGGACCGTGGACAGCCGGTGCGCGATCACCACGGCGGTCCGCCCGGCCAGCGCCTCGGCCAGCGCGGCCTGCACCGCCGCCTCGGACGTGTTGTCCAGGTGCGCGGTCGCCTCGTCCAGCACCACGACGCGCGGGCGGGCCAGCAGCAGCCGGGCGATGGTCAGCCGCTGCCGCTCGCCGCCGGACAGCCGGTAGCCGCGCTCGCCGACGATCGTGTCCAGCCCGTCCGGCAGCGAGGCGACCAGGTCGTCGAGGCGGGCGCGGCGCAGCACGTCCCACAGCTCGTCCTCGCCGGCCTCGGGCCGGGCCAGCAGCAGATTCGACCGTACGGACTCGTGGAACAGGTGCCCGTCCTGGGTGACCAGGCCGAGCGTGTCTCGCAGGTCGGCGAAGGACAGGTCGCGCACGTCGACGCCGCCGATCCGCACCGCGCCGGCGTCCACGTCGTACAGCCGGGGCAGCAGCTGCGCGATCGTGGACTTGCCCGCGCCGGACGAGCCGACCAGCGCGACCATCTCGCCGGCCGCGGCGGTGAACGACACCTCGTGCAGCACCTCGGTGCCGCCGCGGGTGTCCAGCACCGCCACCTCCTCCAGCGAGGCCAGGGAGACCTTGTCCGCGGACGGGTAGGAGAACCGCACCCGGTCGAACTCGACGGACAGCGGCCCGTCCGGGACCGGGCGGGTGTCGGTGCGCTCCTCGATCAGCGGCCGCAGGTCCAGGATCTCGAAGACCCGGTCGAAGCTGACCAGCGCGCTCATCACCTCGACGCGGGCGGACGCGAGCGCGGTCAGCGGCGCGTACAGCCGGGTGATCAGCAGCGCGAGCGAGACGACCGCACCGGGGTCGAGCTGGCCGCGCAGCGAGTAGAAGCCGCCGACGCCGTAGACGACCGCGAGCGCGAGCGTGGAGACGAGCGTGAGCGCGGTGATGAACGCCCACTGGACCATGGCGGTGCGCACGCCGATGTCGCGGACCCGGCGGGCGCGCGCGGCGAACTCGGCCGACTCGTCCGCGGGCCGCCCGAACAGCTTGATCAGCGTGGCGCCGGGCGCGGAGAACCGCTCGGTCATCTGCGTGCTCATCGCGGAGTTGTGCGCGGCGGCCTCCCGCTCCAGCCGGGCGATGCGGCCCCCCATCCGCCGGGCCGGGAGCACGAACACCGGCAGCAGCACCAGCGCCATCAGGGTGATCTGCCACGAGATGCCGATCATGACGATCAGCGTGAGGATCAGCGTGACGGTGTTGCCGACCACGCCGGACAGCGTGTCGGAGAACGCCCGCTGCGCGCCGATCACGTCGTTGTTGAGCCGGCTGACCAGCGCGCCGGTGCGGGTGCGGGTGAAGAACGCGATCGGCTGCCGCTGCACGTGGTCGAAGACGGCGGTGCGCAGGTCGAGGATGAGCCCCTCGCCGATGCCGGCGGACAGCCAGCGGTTGAGCATGCCGAGCGCGGCCTCCGAGATCGCGATCACGCCGATGGCGATCGCGAGCACCAGGACGGTGTCGAAGGGCGCGCCGTCGACGATCGCGTTGACCACGCGCCCGGCCAGGATCGGCGCCGCGACCGCGAGCAGCGCGGTGACCACGCCGACCGCCAGGAACGCGGCGAGTTTACGCCGGTGCGGTCGCGCGAAGGCCAGGATGCGCCGCAGCGTGGCCTTGCTGAACGGCTTCTTCCCCTGCTGCGCGTTCATCGCGTGGTACAGCGAGTTCCACGCCGTCATCTCCATGCTCATGCCGGATCTCCCCCAACGCCGCGGTCACACCGTGGGCGGCGCCGAGCCGATGATGCGCCCGTGCCACCGCTATCCCCCATGCCGCGGCACCGCCGGGCCGATTCGCTCACCATGTCTGTCCCCCCTGGACCGTCTTCACGCCCCGGACCGTAGAACCTCACCCCGGCTACAGGTCAAGTCGGTTTGCCGGGCGGGCCCGAATTCCGACACCCGTGAGCCTTCCACGGGGGTACGACACTTTGCCGCTAGACTCCGGCCGCGATGGAGACGCAGGCGGAGGAGACGACGCGTCCGTGTGCGCACTGCGGCCGGCCGGTGCCGCAGCGGGCGAGCGCCGGGCGGCCGTTCCGCTACTGCCGGGACAACGACGGCGAGTGCCAGCGCGCGTCCCGCGCGTCGCGGATGCGACAGCGCAGCGCGCCGGGCCTGGCCGGGCAGGTGGCCCGCACCTGGGAGGCGGTCGACCGGCTGGATCAGCTGGTGGAGACGCTCAGCGACGCGCTGCACGCGGAGCTGTCCCCGGCCGGGGTGGAGCGGCAGCTGGCGGAGGTGCGGGCGGAGACGGCCGCGCAGGTCGCGGCCGCGCACTCGGCCCGGGACGAGGCGCGCGAGGAGGCGGAGGCGGCCGGGACCGCGCGG
The DNA here is from genome assembly GCF_031458235.1 of Catenuloplanes atrovinosus. NCBI lineage: Bacteria > Bacillati > Actinomycetota > Actinomycetes > Micromonosporales > Micromonosporaceae > Catenuloplanes > Catenuloplanes atrovinosus. The sequence continues at coordinate 3,156,284 of NZ_JAVDYB010000001.1, forward strand.
ACGCTGGCCGAGCACGCGGCCGCGGCGGCCGAGGAGCGGGCCGCGGAGCAGAAGCGCCGCGCCGACGCCGCTCACGACCGGGCCACCGCGGCGGACCGGGCCGCGCAGGACGCGCGGGCGGCGCGGGTCGCGGCCGAGGAGCGGGCGACCGGCGCGGAGGCGCTGCGCCGGCAGGCCGAGGACGACCGGGACACCGCGCGCGCCGAGGCGCTGGCGCTGCGGCGTGAGCTGGAGTCCGAGCGCCGCTACCAGGACGAACTGTCCCGGGAGCTGGACACGGTCAAGGCCGCGCGGGCCGCGCTCGCCGCGGAGCTGGAGCGCGCCGGGGAGTCGCTGACCGCGGCCGAGGCCCGGCTGGCCGAGTCCGCGGACGCGCTGGCCGCCTCCCGCGAGGAGACCGCGCGGGCCCGGCGGGAGACCGCGGACGCGGTCCGGCGGATCGGCGAGCGGGAGGCGGAGACCGCGCGCGTGCGCGAGGAACTGGCCGGGCAGACCGCCCGGGTGGCGCAACTCACCGCCGAGCTCGCCGGCGCCCGTACCGTCGCGGACGCGCTCGCCGCCCGGGACCGGGAGGTCGCGCAGCTGACGGCGCAGCTCGACGCGGTCCGCGCGGAGCGGGACGCGGCGGTCGCGCACGCGGGCCAATTGGCCGGTCAGGTGTCGAACCTGGCGTCCGCGCTGGCGAACCTCGGCACCCGGGCGACGAATGGCGGCGCCGATTCGGGGTAGTCATGTATGCAACGGCCGTACCGGGCGGTTTGCCCTAGATCGACGAACCGTCTACCGGCCGGTTACCCTCAATACCGTTAACACTGCCGACACAACAGCCGATCCGAGGGGAATCGTCGGGGCGGCCGGCTCGTTGCACACCCTGGGCACGGGTTGCACACCATCGATACCTTGTAGTACAAGCAAGATCAGCACCGAGCGAGGGGAAGCTTCATGGGCGAGCGCATGTTGCGCGGCAGCCGTCTGGGCGCAGTCAGCTACGAGTCCGACCGCAACACGGAGCTGGCGCCCCGGCAGACGCGCGAGTACCTGTGCGCGAAGGGCCACCGCTTCGAGGTTCCGTTCGCGGTCGACGCCGAGGTCCCGATCACCTGGGAGTGCAAGTTCGACGGCAGCGTCGCCCGGCTGGTCGACGGCACGGAGCCGGAGCAGAAGAAGGTCAAGCCCCCGCGCACGCACTGGGACATGCTGCTGGAGCGCCGCTCCATCGCGGAGCTGGAGGACATTCTCCAGGAGCGTCTGCAGGAGGTCCGGGCCCGTCGCGGCCAGGTCGCCTGACCCGCACGACATCGAAAAGCCCTCCACCGTACGGTGGAGGGCTTTCGTGTGCGCTCAGACGATCTCGCCCTCGATGACCTCGTCACCGCCGGCCGCCCTGCCCGGCTCCGGCCCGGTGGCGGTGCCGGCCGCGGGTGCGGCGGTGCCGGCGTGCGCGTAGTCGTTGGCCGGCCGGACCCGGCGCGGCCCGAACAGGTCACCGGCCTGGGCCGCGGTCATCCGCCGCTCGGTGCGCCGGATCAGCGCGTTGCGGGTGAGCACCCGGACCGGCGGGACGATCAGCAGCAGCCCGATCAGGTCGGTGATGAAACCGGGGACGGACAGCAGCAGCCCGGCGATGATGCCGACCACGCCGTCCATGCCCTCGGTGCCCGGGTGCCGGCCGCTGCGGGCCGCCTCCCGGAACCGCCGCCAGCCGCGCAGCCCCTCGCGGCGCAGAACGGCGGCGCCGACGATGGACAGGGCCATGCCGACGAGGATGGTGAGCAGGTATCCGATCTGCTGCGCGATGAGGATGAACACGGCGATCTCGGCGACCGCAAGCCCGGCGAGGCCGAGTGGCGCCCAGGTGCGCAGCCGGCTTCGCGGACGGGTCACCGGCGTGGCCTGCATGGCTGTCTCCCTATGTGAAAGGTTGCCACCGAGGATCGTTCAGCGCGGCGCCGAACAACTCTCATCGACAGCATGCCACGCGTTCCTGATGTCCCGCTGTGAGCCCGCTATGCCGCGGTGCGCCGCCGCCGGACCACCGCCGCCGCGGCGAGCAGGCCCAGGCCGAGCAGGGTCAGCAGCAGCTCCGGCCAGTACCCCAGCCGGGTCGCCACGGTCCGCTCGGTGCTCTCGGTCAGCTCCCGGACCACGACCGCGGCGGTGTTGAACTCGGTCTGGTCCTGCACGTGCCCGTCCGGGGCGACGAACGCGGACACCCCGACCGTGGACGCCATCAGCGCGTGCCGCCCGTGCTCGACCGCGCGCAGCTGCACCATGGCCAGCTGCTGCTCCGCCTCGGCGGTGTTGAACGTGGCGTTGTTGGTCTGGACCGCGATGATCTGCGCACCGCCGGTGACGACGTCGCGGACCACGTCGTCGTAGGCGATCTCGAAGCAGATGACGTCGCCGATGACGGTGGCGCCGCTGTCGACGACACCGGGCCTGGCGCCGGCCTCGAAGTCGCGGCTGACCCGGTCGACCTCCTTGCTCACCATCCGGGCGATCGTGCGCATCGGGATGTACTCGGCGAACGGGACCGGGTGCCGCTTGGCGTAGAGCTGGTCGAGGTCGGGGCCGGTCTTGCCGCCGCCGGAGCCGATCGGCCACCACAGCACGCCGATGTTCCGCACGGTTCTGTCGGTGCTGCCGCCGGTGACGCCGCCGACCAGGATCGGCACGCCGATCGCCTCGGTCGCGCGGGTGATCTGGTCGGCCGCGACCCGGCTGCGCAGCGGGTCGACGTCGCTGGCGTTCTCCGGCCAGACCACCAGATCGGGCTGCTTCTCCCGGCCGGCCGCGACCCGCTCGGCGAGCGCGAGCGTGCCCCGCACGTGGTTGTCGAGCACCGCGAGCCGCTGCGCGTTGAAGTCCAGGCCGAGCCGCGGCACATTGCCCTGCACGAACGCGACGGTGACGGTGTCCCCGGACGGCGTCGCGGTCGGCACCAGCGTCCCGGCGACCGCGGCCGCCACCGCGCCGGCGACCCACGCCACCGGTACGGCCGGCGCCGTGCGCACGCCGCGGCGCAGCAGCGTCAGCACGGCCGTGGCGAGCAGCCCGCCGGTGAGCGCGACCATGAACGTGACCAGCGGCGCGCCGCCGATCACGGCCCACCGCAGCAGCGGCACCTCCCCCTGCCCGAACGCCAGCTTCGCCCACGGGAACCCGCCGAACGGGGTGCGGGCGCGGGCGGCCTCCTGCGCCACCCACAGCGTCGCGATCAGCAGCGGGGTCAGCGCCCGGCGCCGGTCGGCGAGCGGCGCCGCGAACGCGTACGCCGCGCCCATCGCGGCCAGGTAACCGGCCTCGGCGACGGACAGCAGCGTCCACGGCAGGTAGCCGGTGTGCAGGTTCGTCCAGCTGAGCATGGGCATGAACAGCACCACGCCGGTGACGAACCCGAGCCCGGCCCCGGCCCGCGCGCGCCGGCCGTGGATCGCGGCCGCGAGCAGCGCGACACCGGCCGGGGCGAGCCACCACTGCCCGTACGGCGGGAACGACAGCAGCAGCGCGACGCCGGCCGCGACCGCGGTGAGCAGCGACGCCCACAGCGGCCGGATGGCGGGGTGCGTGGACGTGGTGGCGGGCTGCGTGCCGGCCTCGGGCTCCCCGCCCGGCGCGCCGGCTGTGTCGACCATGGTCACCCGTGCCTCACCTGATGCTCTCGTCGTCGCGGCGCTCAAGGGTACCGCCCGGCACCGCCGAGGGGGTGAGGCACAACGAGGCGGGCCGGTTCCCGGCGATCGGGACGCCCGGTCCTCGTGGATGAGAAAGCGGGGCCCGGCCGTGCTCGGCCGCGCCCCGCTGCTCCCTGGCCCAGAGCGGTCCGGCGCGTCGGACGAGGTGACGAGACCTTCGGACCGACCTCACGACGGCTGGTTGCCCCCGTATGGCCGTTGTCTACTGGCCGCGCGTTCCTCGCCGTTCGTTCCGCCGGCGACGCCCCCGGTTCGCGCCGCCCCGCCGACCCCCGCCTGCGTGGCCTGGTCGGCCAGCGGACGAAGGGGCTGGAGCGAACGTGGAGTCGCCTGCCCGCGTATGGACTAAAGAACTCTACGCGTCCGGGTCGGTTCCCCGTCAACCGGGGTTTGCTTTCTCTTTGGTTTCGTTTCCCCACGTCCTGATCGCCCGGTCAGGGGACGACGACGGTGGCGCGGGCGGTGACGGCCGGCAGCGGCGGGTCGAGGACCTCGGCGGCGGACGGGCGCACGTCGCGGCGCGCCCGGCACAGCACGGTCAGGCGCAGGTCGAGCGTGCGGGACCGGGCGCCGGCCGCGACGACCACGGCGGTCGCCTCGACCACGTCCCCGGCCCGGACCGGCGCCAGGAACCGCACGTCGGCGTAGCCGGCCAGCAGGCCCTCGTCGCCGTCGGTGCGGATGCACACCTCGGTGGCCACGTCACCGAAGAGCGCCAGCGCGTACGCGCCGTCGACGAGCCCGCCGCCGTAGTGCCCGTCGGCCACGTACCGGCGATGGCTCACGGTCGTCCCGATCATCGCGGCTCCGCGAGCCGGTGCACGAGGTAGGAGGCGACCTCGCGGGGTGTGGTGCCGCGGCCGAAGATCCGGTCGACGCCGAGGTCGGCGGCCATCGACTCGTCGAAGCGCGGGCCACCCGCGATCAGCAGCGGCCGGCGCCCGGCCGCCCGGAACGCGGCGGACAGCTCCCGCACGTTACGCAGATGCGCGTCGCGCTGCGTGACGACCTGGGAGACCAGGACCGCGTCGGCGCCGGCCGCGGCGGCGACCAGATCCGGCACCGGAACCTGCGCGCCGAGGTTGGTGACGGCCAGTTCCCGGTAGCACTCCAGGCCCTTCTCACCGGCGACGCCCTTGACGTTGAGGATGGCGTCGATGCCGACCGTGTGCGCGTCCGTGCCGATGCAGGCGCCGACGACGGTGAGCTTGCGGCGCAGCCGCCGCCGGATCGCGGTGTTGATCGCGGCGGCGGACAGCAACGGATAGTCGCGCTCGGCCACCCGCACCGCGTCGAGGTCGACGGCGTGCCGGACCCGTCCGTACACGACGAAGAACGTGTGCCCGTCGCCGACCGGCCGGGCGTGGACCAGCATCGCCGGGTCCAGGCCCATCGCCGCGGCCAGCGCGAGCGCGGCACCGTCGGCGCGCCTCCCGGCCGGCACGGGCAGCGTGAACGACGTCTGCACCATCCCGTCCCCGGACGTGTCCCCGTACGGCCGCACCACGTCGCTCATGCCGGACTCCCTTCACGGCTGCGGTTCCGGCGTGGCCGGCGCTGAGCCAACGATTCGTTCGCACGCTCGCTCATGACAGCAGCTCCGCGAACGGGTTGTAGTAGACGTCCGACACCCGGGCCACACCGGACAGTCCGCGCCCCCGGTCCGGCGGGCGTCTCATGATGCCGAACGTGCCGTGCGCGATCGCGGTCAGCAGCGACTCGCCGGCGATGCGTTCCAGCAGCGTCACCGCCTCCGCCAGCACCTGGTGGGCGCGCCGCTGCACGAAACCGCCGGGTGCGGGCACGAAGTCCTCCGCCATGTTCCCGGCCGCGTGCAGCACGTAGCGGACGTTGCGCAGCGCGACGTCCCGGTCGGACAGCCACGGCGTCACCACCGCCTCGGTCATCATCCCGACCAGCAGGATGCCCTGCCCGGTCAGCGCACCGACCAGGTTGAACATGCCGTCGAGGAGATTGCCGTGGAACACGTCGCCGGTCATGTGCTTCGTCGGCGGCATCCACTTCAGCGGCGCGTCCGGGAACAGCTCGCGGGCCAGCAGCGCATGCGCGGTCTCCAGCCGCAGCGAGTCCGGCAGGTCCGGGTCGATCTCGAACGCGTGCCCGAGCCCCAACTGCGCGTCGCTCAGCCCGGCCTCGTGCGCGAAGTACTCGTTGAGCAGTTGCGACACGGTCACGGTGTGCGCCTCCGCGACCGCGTCCGCGGTGGTCAGGTAGTTGTCCTCACCGGTGTTGATGATGATCCCGGCGCGCGCGTGGATCTGCCGGGAGAACCGCTGGTCGACGAACGTCCTGATCGGGTTGATGTCGCGGAACAGAATCCCGTACATGCTGTCGTTGAGCATCATGTCCAGCCGCTCCAGCCCGGCCAGCACCGCGATCTCCGGCATGCACAGCCCGCTGGCGTAGTTGGTCAGCCGCACGTACCGGCCGAGGTCCCGGGAGACGCCGTCGAGCGCGGCCCGCATCAGCCGGAAGTTCTCCTGCGTCGCGTACGTGCCCGCGAACCCCTCCCGGGTCGCGCCCTCCGGCACGTAGTCCAGCAGCGACTGCCCGGTCGACCGGATCACCGCGATCACGTCCGCGCCGGCCCGCGCGGCCGCGACCGCCTGCGGGATGTCCTCGTGGATGTCGCCGGTCGCCACGATCAGGTAGATCCACGGCCGGCGCGGCGCGTCCCCGTACCGCCGGATCAGCCTGTCGCGTGTCGCCCGCGCCGCGTCCAGCCGCCGCACCGCGCGCCGGGCCAGCCGGGCCGCCGTGCCCCGCGCCGACGCCAGGTCCCGGCCGGTGGGCAGCGCGACGTCGACCGGCTTCTCCGCCAGCCGCCGCAGGCCGTCCCCGAACGACGCGGCCGGCGCGGACAGCGGCTGGAACCGGCGCAGCGCGTGCAGCGCCGGCAGCAGCACGCCGTGCTCCAGCCCGGTCTGCCCGGCGATCCGGTCGGTCAGCCGGTTCACCCAGGGCGTGCCGTCCGCGTCCGCGCCGGTCAGGCCGCACAGCCGCAGGATCGCCCGTTCCACGGACACGGTGGTGTGGGTGCGGGCCAGCTCGACGACCGGCCGCCCGGCCTCGGCCGCGAGCGCCCGCGCCCGCGCCACCGTCGACGGGTCCAGGTTCAGCTTCCCGGCCATCGCACCCCTTCCGTACTACTCCTCGTGGATCGTGACCCCGTGCACCACCGTGCGCCGGCAGGCCGGCGTCGCCTCGATCGCGGCGTCCAGCCCGCCGACGCCGTCCCAGACCGCGAACGTGGCCGGTGCGCCCGGCTCGACCGCGCCGCCGGCCATCGCGCCGGGCAGCGCCCGCCAGCCGCCGCGGGTGTGGGCCGCGAACGCGGCGCGCACGCCCATTCGGCTGTGCGGCGTGTGGTGGGCGACCGCGGCCCGCACGCCGCCCCACGGGTCCAGCGCCGTCACCGGCGCGTCCGAGCCGAACGCCAGCGGCACGCCGACGTTGTGCATCGCGGCGAACGGGTTCGCGGTCAGCGCCCGCTCCACGCCCAGCCGGGCCGCATACATCCGCGTCCCGCCGCCCCACAGCCGGTCGAACGCCGGCTGCACGGACGCGACCACCCCGTACTCCACCATCCGCGCGATCAGCGTCCGGTCCAGCAGTTCCGCGTGCTCGATCCGGTGCCGGGCCGCCCGGACCACCTCGATGCCGAGCCGCGCCGCGACCTCGCCGATCCCGGCCAGCACCACGGCGATCGCCGCGTCCCCGATCGCGTGGAAACCGCCCTGCATGCCGTGCGCGTGACAGTCGAGCAGATGGTCGCGCACCTGGTCGACGCTCAGGTAGCCGTGCCCGCGGCTGCCCGGCTCGTCCGCGTAGTCGTGGCCGAGGAACGCGGTGCGCGACCCGAGCGCGCCGTCGGCGAACAGGTCACCGCCCGCGCCGACCGCGCCCAGTTCCCTGGCCTTCGCCGCGGCGCCGAGCTCGCCCCAGTAGCCGAACACCTCCGGATGCCCCCGCTGCGGCCCACCGGCCGCGAGAACCTCGGCGAAGTCGTCCTCGCTGGAGATCCGCGGGCCGCCGCACTCGTGCACCGCACCGATCCCGAGCCGCGCGGCGTGCCGCAGCGCGGTCCGCTGCGCCGCGCGCCGCTGCGCCGGGCCGACCGAGCCGAGCGCCAGATCGCGCACGGTGTGGTGCGCGTCGACGCGCAGCCAGCCGGACGAGTCGAACCCGGCCGCCGCGTGGATCGTCGGGTCCGCCTCCAGCAGCGCCGACGACACCAGCGCCGAGTGCACCGACACCTGCGACAGGTAGACGCGCCGCCCGCCGGCCGCCACGCCCAGCTCGTGCGCGGACGGCAGCGCCGGCGACTCCCAGGTGGACTCGTCCCAGCCGTGGCCGAGCAGCACACCGTCGGCCGGCAGGTCCCGCGCCGCCTTGTCCACCGCGTCCAGCACCTCCCGGGCCGACCGGGCGCCGGTCAGGTCCAGCCCGGCCAGGTTCAGCCCGGTCGACGTGGTGTGCACGTGCGCGTCCACGAACGCGGCCGTGAGCAGCCCGCCGTCCAGATCGACCACCCGGTCCGCGGCCGGCGCGCCCGCGTCGTCGCCGAGCCAGGCGATCCGGTCGCCGTCGGCCAGCAGCGCGGTCGCGTGCGGGTCGGCGGCGGAGTACACGGTCCCGCCACGGTAGAGGATCCTCATGACGCACAGTCTGCCCGCAGCCGGGCGGCGAACAGTTCCCGCAGGCCCGGCGTGGCGCGCACCAGCCCCAGCGCCATCTCCGCGTGACCGGGCAGGTAGCCGTTGCCGATCAGCAGCGTCACGTCCGCGGCCAGACCCTCCGCCCCGAGCGCCGCCGCGGAGAAGCTCGTCGCCATCGAAAAGAAGATCACCGTGCCGCCGTCCGCGGTCGCCAGGATCGCCGCGTGCTCACAGCCGGGCACGTCCACACACACCACGGTCACGTCCGCCCGCACCCGCCCGGCCACCGCCGCCGGATCCCGCGCGTCCGCGACCACCACCTCGTCCGCCAGCCCGCGGACCCGCGCCGCCTCCGCCTCGTCCGGGCAGACCGCCACGGTACGCACCGCGCCCGCCCCCTTCGCCGCGACCAGCGACAACGACCCCGACTTCCCCGAACCGCCGAGCACCGCCACCGTCGGCCGCGAATAGCGCGCCACCACCCGGGCGGTCAGCGCGGGCGCGCCGCACACGTCCAGCACCGCCAGCGCCAGCCGCGGATCGAGATCATCGGGCAGGACCGCCGCCACGGTCCGCCCGTGCAGGATCGCGTGGCCGTCGCACGGCACCTGCTCCGACCGGCCGTCCCACCGCGCCAGCCCGTCCGCCAGGCGCAGCGGCGTCAGCGTCAGGCTGACCAGCGTCGCGATCCGGTCGCCGGGCCGCACCCGCAGCGTCGCCTCCGGCCCGACCTCCTCGACCACGCCGATCAGCATGCCGCCGGAGCCGGTCACCGGATTGTGCATCTTGCCGCGCGCCGCCACGATCCGCAGCACCTCGTCACGCACCCGGTCGCCGTGCGCCTCCCGCAGCTGCCGGAAACTCGCCGCGTCCAGGTTCAGCCGCTCCACCCGCACCCGGACCTCGTCCGGCGCGATCTCCGGCTCGGCATCCAGCCGCCAGGCCGCCTGCGGCAGCACGCCCACCGGCTCCAGGACGCGGCGCCCACCCGGAACCCACACCGCATCCACCTCCGACGAGAAAACTTACGGCAGAATATTCTGAACGCCGGAAGATTTCCAGTAGTCTGCGCCGTACGGAAGAAAAAACACTCGCTGGAGGCGTCGTGACACACACCCCAACCAGCACCCGGCAGCCCTACGCCTACACCCGCCGCACCCTCACCGAACCCGACTGGACCCGCTACCCCGGCTGGCGCCACATCACCCGCGACCAATGGGAATCAGCCCAATGGCAACGCGCCCACTGCATCAAGAACATCCGGCAGCTCCACCACGTCCTCGGCCCCCTCGCCGACGACACCTTCTACGACGACCTCGCCACCGACCAGGCCCGCACCGCCACCATGCCCATGCTCCTACCACCACAAATGCTCAACACCATGGTCCCCCACGGCCCCACCACCACCGACGCCCTCCGCGCCGACCCCATCCGCCGCTACATGCTCCCCCTCCACACCGACCGCATCCCCGACCACCCACTGTCCACCCGCGACTCACTCCACGAACACGACATGTGGGCCGCCGAAGGACTCACCCACCGCTACCCCACCAAGGTCCTCGCCGAACTCACCGCCACCTGCCCCCAGTACTGCGGCCACTGCACCCGCATGGACCTCGTCGGCACCAACACCCCCGCCGTCACCAAACTCAAACTCACCCTCACCCCCGCCGACCGCCACGACGCCCACCTCCACTACCTACGCCACCACCCCGAGGTCCGCGACATCGTCGTCTCCGGCGGCGACCTCGCCAACATCCCCTGGCCCCGCCTCGAGACCTACCTCATGCGACTCCTCGACCTCGACACCATCCGCGACATCCGCCTCGCCACCAAAGCCCTCGCCGCACTCCCCCAACACTGGCTCCAACCCCACATCGTCGAAGGACTCGAACGCGTCGCCCGCACCGCCGCCCGCCGCGGCGTCAACCTCGCCCTGCACACCCACGTCAACCACGCACAGACACTCACCCCACTCGTCGCCCGCGCCACCCACACCGCACTCGCCGCCGGCATCCGCGACGTCCGCAACCAGGGCGTCCTCCTCCGCGGCATCAACGACACCGCCGACGACCTGCTCGACCTCTGCTTCGCACTCCAGGGCGAGGCCGGCATCCTCCCCTACTACCTCTACCTCTGCGACATGATCCCCGGCGCCGAACACTGGCGGCTCCCCCTCCACCACGCCCAGACACTCCAGCACGACATCCTCGGCTACCTGCCCGGATACGCCACCCCACGGATCGTCTGCGACGTCCCCTACGTCGGCAAACGCTGGGTCCACATGGCCGCCGCCTACGACCGCGTCCTCGGCATCTCACACTGGACCAAGAACTACCGCACCCCGCTCACCGACGACACCGTCACCACCGGCTACCCCTACTACGACCCGATCGACACACTCCCCGAAAAAGGCCGCGCCCACTGGGCCACCCGCTGCTAGCGTCCGCCCATGCCGATCATCGCCAGCGCCGTCACCCACTGGGCCGACGACCCCTGGACCCGCGGCGCCTGGAGCCTCATTGGCCGGCACGGCACCCCCGCCGACCGCACCGCGCTCGGCACCCCCGTCCACGACCGCCTCCGCATCGCCGGCGAAGCCACCCACCCCACCCGCGCCGGCATGACCCACGGCGCCTACGAACAGGGCATCACCGCCGCCGACTGGGCCGCCACCCACGGACACCGCCACGTCACCGTCGTCGGCGCCGGCATGGCCGGCCTCGGCGCCGCCCAACGCCTGCGCGACCACGGCATCACCACCCGCGTCCTCGAAGCCCGCGACCGCATCGGCGGCCGCACCACCGGCATCGACCTCGCCGGCTTCACCTTCGACCTCGGCGCCAACTGGCTCCAGCAGTACGACGACAACATCCTCGCGCGCCTCGCCGAAAAACTCGCGCTCCCCGTCGTACCCACCGAATTCGGCTCCGGACACCCCGAACTCGAAGACACGCTCCGCCAACGCCTCGCCACCGCACCCGAACACGCCTCCGTCGCCGACGTCCTCGCCGCCTGGCCCACGCCCCCGGACGAACTCCGGCGCCTCGTCGACACCGAGATCACCATGGACACCGGCGTGTCACTCGACTGGCTCAGCGCCCGCCACGGCTTCGAACCCGGCGTCGGCCAAGGCGACCGATGGATCATCGGCAGCTACCAGCGCCTCGTCACCCACCTCGCCGACGGACTCGACATCACGCTCCGCACCCCGGTACACACCATCGACCTGCTCCCGGACCACGTCACCATCAACGGAACGCTCCGCTGCGACGCCGTCATCGTCACCGTCCCCATCGGCGCGCTCCCGGCCATCACCATCACCCCACCACTACCCGCACCACACCGCCTCGCCCTCACCCGGCTCGGCATGGGACGCGTCGAAAAGATCATCATCCGCGCCACCACCCGCTTCTGGCCCGCCACCGCATACTTCCGCATCCACGGCCCCGCCACCGGATCGATCAGCGAATGGCTCGACGCCACCGACGCCGACGGCACCCCCACACTCGTCGGACTCCTCACCGGACCCTGGCTCGACACCCTCTGGACCGGCACCGACACCGACATCACCCGCCGCGTCCTCACCCACGTGCTGCACGCCGACGCATGATCGCCGCATCCAACCGCCCCGCCACCCCCCGCGCCAAACCCAACGCCCGCAACCGCTCCAACTCTCGCAACGCCGCCACCGACCCGAACGACTCCAGCGCACGCACCGCCGCGTACGCCACCACCTGACTCCGCGGCCCGTGCCCCGGCACCTTCCGCGCCGCGAACTCCCCCAGCCCACCCGCCACCGGCACATCCCCCTCATCCACCGGCAACACCGTCAGCACGAACAACAAACCCCGCAAAGCCCGCGCGTTGTACGGATCCAGCACCCCGTTCCAATCCGGCTCATCCGCCGCCCGCCGCAACACGATCGTCCGGCCCGCCGGCACCAGCCCACACCAGCGGTGCACCAGCCTCCGGCACCCCACCACCCCCCACTCATCCGCGAGCACCGCCACCCGCCGCGACCACCCCACCCCCGGCCGCGGACCCGACACCTCCAGCGCCGCACCCAGCAACCGCCGATCCGGGCACTCCGCGTTCGCCGCCTCCGCCCACACCTCACCGGCGTTCAACGGCTCCGCCACCGACGCCAGCCACGGCCGCAACGACGTCCCACCCCGCCCCAGCCACCGCTCCGTCCGCCGCATCACCGCCACCAGCCCCGGCGGCACCACCCCGGTCTCCCGCACCGCCACCCGCGCCAACACCGCCAGATCGTCCACGAACGCGGTCATCCGCGCGGACGCCGCCTCGATCAGGATCAGACCCGCGCGCCAGGACAGCGCGTCCGCCTCCAGGCCGTACCCCAGCCAGCCCAGCAACCCCACGACCTCGTGCACCGGGGCCAGCTCCGCCACGTCCAGAATCAGCGCATGCCGGCGCGCCGGCGACAACCGCCACACCACGGCACGGACCGCGGCCGCGTCCTGCCGCCACACGTCACCGTTCCGCACGGCCAGCCCGACCAACTCGGCGGCCAGCGCCCGGCCGTCGCCCGCCGCGGCCAACTCCCGCACACGCCGCAGGTCACCGGACATGGCGCCGAGAATACGACGATCCACATACGACGGGGGTCCGGATTCACCTGTCCGAGCCCCCGTCGTACGTGTGCCGTCCCCTCGATCAGCGAGCGCGTCCCCGACGCGTCCTTCGCGTGCTCACCGCCCGGCGGATTCGCGCGGCGGCCGCCACGGCCCGTGGCCGCTCATCGTCGGTGGCGTCGCCGCACCGCCCCTCGCCTTCTCTCCCCCGCGCGACCGGCAAACAAAAGATGTTCTTTGGTCATCGGTGCCGAAGGCACGTTTTTGCTTTTCAGAGCCTTGTGGTGCGGAGCACCACGTGTAGTGCGTCCTAGGAAGCTAGATTGAATCCCCAGCCGCCTGCTCGCCTGTACCGACGGTGGCGGGCCTGCCGACCACGCCCGCCCGGACCCTGTTCCGCCGTCGTCAGATTCACTGTCCTGTGTCGCTCCGCCGTCCTGTGCCTTGCTGGCCGCGCCCACCACCCGGCTCCCCGCTGGCCGTTGACCACGCCCGCCCACCACCGGCGCGTCCCGCGCACCCCCCAATCGCGTCGATCTAGGCCGCATTCGCGTGATTGGAGATCAACGTACGGGAATACGCCCTAGATCAACGCGGGGTTGGGGTTGGGGGCAGCGGGAGGCCGGATCGCCGCACGCGGCTGTCGACGCCGCTGCTCGCCGCGCAGCCCGGCTCGCCACGAGCAGCGGCGAGCCGGGCTGGTCGGCGAGTTGGCCGATGCCCGGGCAACGATTCCGCGAGCACCAGCGCCACTCCCCGGTCGCCTGCCGCATCACCCCGCCTACGGCATCCTAGGAGGCTAGCTGGATTTCCGGTGAGGGCCGCGCCGAAGGCGCGGGCCGGGAGGCTCTGGTTGACTAGGGATCATGGCGGAGATCGTTCTGGTACGGCATGGGCAGACCGAGTGGAGTGTGGCCGGGCGGCATACCGGCAGCACCGACATTCCGCTCACCCCGGTCGGGGAGGAGCAGGCGCGGGCGATCGGGCAGAGGATCAAGGGGCGGGAGTTCGCGCAGGTGCTGTGCAGCCCGCGCGTGCGGGCCCGGAGGACCGCGGAGCTGGCCGGCCTCCGGGTGACCGAGATCGTCGAGGATCTGGCCGAGTGGGACTACGGCGACTACGAGGGGATCACCACGAAGGAGATCCACGAGACCAGCCCGGACTGGTACCTGTGGACGGACGGCGTGCCCGGCGGCGAGTCACCGGAGCGGATCGGCGCACGCATCGACCGGGTGCTGGCGAAGGCGCGGGCGGCGCTGGAGCACGGTGACGTCGCGCTGGTGGCGCACGGTCACGCGCTGCGCGTGGTGGGTGCCCGGTGGATCGAGGAGCCGGTACGCGTGGGCGGGCGGCTGCGGCTGGACACGGCGACGCTGTGCCGGCTCGGGTTCGAGCACGGCCGGCCGGTCATTCTGGAGTGGAACTCGCGCTGACCGCGGGCGGGCGTCCCTCGTACGGGGTGGACAGCACCACGGTGGTACGGGTGGTCACGTTCGCCGCGGTGCGGATCTGCTGGAGCAGGCGCTCCAGCTCGCCGGGGCTGGCCACCCGGACCAGCAGCATGTAGAAGTCCTCGCCCGCCACCGAGTAGCACGACTCGATCTCGGGCAGGTGGGCGAGCTTCTCCGGCGCGTCGTCCGGCTGCGACGGGTCGAACGGCCGGATCGCCACGAACGCGGTGAGCTGGAGGTCGAGCGCCTCGTAGGAGACGCGCGCGGTGTAGCCGCGAATGACGCCGCGCTGCTCGAGGCGGCGGACGCGCTGGTGCACGGCCGACACGGACAGTCCGACGCGCTCCGCGAGGTCCGTGTACGACAGCCGCCCGTCCGCGGTCAGCGCCGTCACGATCGCCCGGTCGATCTCCTCCACGCGAAGAACCTACCCCGCTAACCGACAGTGCCGTCATTCGGGGATGTCGTCACGGACGGTGCCGGGGAGGAGGACGGTGCGGGCAGCGCGCCGGCCCCGGTCTCCAGCATCGCGGCGCGCAGCACGTCCGCGCCGGCCTTCAGGCGCTCCGCGTAGTAGACCCGGTTCCACGGCTCCCAGGTGATCTCGTCCAGCGGCTGCAGCGCGCCGTCGGCGGCCAGCCGGACGCGGACGCCGGTGGCGGTGCGCGTGGTGGGCACGTTGCCGTCCGGGACCAGCACCTGCAGCGACGACGGGTCGGCGAACCCGGCGAACGCCCACGGTACCCGGATGGTCAGGGTGCCGTCGCCGGTGAGCCGCCACAGGTTGCGGTTGTCCGCGTTCTGCGCGGCCGGATCCCACACGCCGTGGTTGAGCACGCCCACGTCGAACAGCTCCGCGGGCAGCTTCCGGCCGGTGGTCGGCACGGTCAGATCCCGGTTGATCACCAGCTGGTACCGCTGCCAGCCGTTGACCGCCTTCGCCCGCAGGCCCGCCGGCACCTGGTAGTCCAGCGGCAGCGGGTCCAGCCGCTCGCGCACCCACACCTGCCCGGTGAGCTTCGCCAGGTCGAGCTGGATCGCCAGGTCCGCGCCCTCGTCGGTGGAGCCGGGCGGCGGGCTGCCGGCGATCTCCGGGAGCACGTCCAGGCCGATGGTGAGCGCCTTGGGCGCGGGCTTCGCCAGATCGACACCCAGTTGGAGGTACGCCTCGTCGACGGCCGCGACCGCGCGGGTGGCGATCGGCGAGTCGGGTTCGTCCAGCACCTGCCGCGGCCAGCCCTCGGGCGGCCCGGTCGGATCGGTGGCGATGATGCCGAAGTGCTGCTCGTTGGTGAGCGGGTCGTGCCACAGTTGCCGCCGCTCCGCGGGCGCCTGGTGAGCGATGGTGTTCCAGGTGAACTTGAACCACTCGTCGGCCCAGCCGAACAGGAAGCCGCCGGCCATGCCCGTGCCCCGGATCACCCGCAGCAGCTCCGCCCCGATCGTCATGGCCTCGCGTTCGCCGTGGTCACCCTGGCCACGGCCGAGCGGTCCCGCGTGCGCCGTGCCGAGACTCGACGGTACGCCGAACTCCGTCACCATCACCGGCATGCCCTTGTGGTGGCGGCGCAGCGCGGTCAGGTAGCCGGCGTACGGGTCCGGGCGGCCGTTGAAGATCGCCTTCTGCAGTGCGGGCTCGTGCCGCTGGAAGTCCGGGTAGTACGGATACGCGTGGTAGCTGGCGAACGTGCCGCCGGGCCACTGTTCCGTGGGCAGCACGTGGTTGGCGTCCACGCCGGCCAGGTCCTCCTGCGGCAGCGGCTCCTCCGGGTGGCGCAGCGGGTCGGTGGTCGGCCAGTTCACGAACGCGACCGGGGCGCTGCGCCCGCGCGCGGCCTCCGCGGAGGCGAGCTCGTCCATCCGGGTGGCCAGCCACCGCTCGGTCGGCGTCGCCTCCGGCGTGCTGCGGAAGTACCTGCCGGTGAAGGACGGCCGGCCGGCGTTCTTGCGGTCCGACTCGTGCACGCCGCTCGGATCCCACTCCACGCCGATGATCCAGGCGGCCAGCCACGGGCTGACGTCCGCGGTCCAGGTGCCGTGCGAGCGTCCCCGCCGCGGCTCGCGTTCGAGCCCGCCGGAGACCGCGGCGGAGGCGTCCCTCAGCTCGTCGACGAACGCGGTGGTGACGGCCTCGTCGTACAGGTCGCCCTTCCGCGCGTACGACTCGTCCGGCAGGTAGACGCCCTGCACCAGGTAGAGCGCGCGCTCCGGGTGCGTCCGGTTGTAGGCGGCCAGCTCCTGGTAGAACGCCGGCGGGTGGATCGTGTAGACGCGCACCACCCGGATGCCCATCCGGTCCATCGCCGCGAACCACGTCCGGTAGTCCTCGGCCGTGACGGCCAGCTCGCCCGGCTGGTGCCCCGGCGTGGTGGAGCCCAGGTTGACGCCGGGCAGGAACGTCTTCGCGCCGGACTTGGTGTACAGCACGAACTGCTCGCCCATCGCCTGCGCCGCGACCTTCAGCCCGTTCGGCGCGGTCCGGCGGTCCGGCGCCCAGCTCGGCCCGTCCGGCGGCTCCGGCAGCGCGCTCACACCGGTGATCCGGCTGGTGAACTGCTCGACCGGCGCCGGGGGCGGTGTCTCCTCCGCCAGCACCTGGTGCACGCCGAGCGCGCCCAGCGCGACCACCGCCCCCATGCCCACGAGCCAGCGCCAGCGCTGGTTGCCCGGCTGGTTCTGGTGGTGCCGGCCCGGAGCACGGTGCGATCCCGTCACCGATTCATTTTGTCGCCCTGTTCACTTCCGTCCCTCGGTTTCCGGGAAAGTCGCCCGGGCTCTTGCGGCCACGGATGCCGCAGGGAGGCCGGCCACGGCCGACCGGTGCCCGCGGGAGCATGCGGAACCGGACCCGCCGGAAGCGGGAAACTAGGAATGGTCCGTCACCACGTGCGGCCGGTACGGCGCCTCGAGCGCGGCGATCTCCTCCGGGGTCAGCGTGACCGAGACCGCGGCGACCGCGTCCTCGATGTGGCCGGTGCGGGACGCGCCGACGATCGGGGCGGTGACGACCGGGCGGGACAGCACCCAGGCCAGCGCGACCTGGGCCACGGGCAGGCCGCGGGCGTCCGCGATCCGGCGGGCCTCCTCCGCCACGGCCAGGTCGTCGTCGCTGTAGAGCTCGCGCGCGATGGCGTCGGTGCGGGCCCGGGTGGTGTGCTCGCCGTCCCGGGTACGCGAGCCGGCGAGCAGGCCGCGGGCGAGCGGGCTCCACGGGATGACGCCGACGCCCTGGTCCGCGCAGAGCGGCAGCATCTCGCGCTCCTCCTCGCGGTAGACCAGGTTGTACTGCGGCTGCATCGACACGAACCGGGTCCAGCCGTGCACGTCCGCGGCGTGCTGCGCCTTGGCGAACTGCCAGGCGAACATGCTGGACGCGCCGAGGTAGCGGGCCTTGCCGGCGCGCACCACGTCGTGCAGCGCCTCCATGGTCTCCTCGATCGGCGTCTCGTAGTCCCAGCGGTGGATCTGGTAGAGGTCGACGTAGTCGGTGCCGAGCCGGCGCAGCGAGTCGTCGATCGAGGCCATGATGTGCTTGCGGGACAGGCCGCGCTCGTTCGGCCCGTCGCCCATCGGGTGGTAGACCTTGGTCGCCAGCACGTAGTCGTCGCGGCGGTGGAAGAACGCGCGCAGCAGCCGGCCGGTGACCTCCTCGCTGCCGCCGAGCGAGTACATGTCCGCGGTGTCGTAGAACGTGACGCCCAGTTCGGCCGCGCGGCGCACGATGGGCTTGGCCGCGTCCGCGTCCAGCACCCACTCGCGCCAGGACGGCGAGCCGTAGGTCATCATGCCGAGACAGATCCGGGACACCTTCAGGCCGGTGGTGCCGAGCCGCACGTACTCCATGGTCTGCAGACCCTACCGTCCGGCCGCCTCGGTTACTCGCCCGTACTCCCTAACGACCGTTAAGCTTCGCGCATGTGGATCCCGCCCACCGACGAGGCCCGCGACCTGCTCGGTCTCGTCGAGGAGATCGCCGACGGCGAACTCACCCCGCGAACCGCCGCCGACCACGAGTCGCGCGGCGAGTTCCCCCGCGAGATCGTTCGTACGCTCGGCCGCGCCGGCCTGCTCGGACTCCCCTACCCGGCCGAGCTCGGCGGTGCCGGCCAGCCGTACGAGGTCTACCTGCGCGTGCTGGAGCGCCTCGCCTACCGCTGGCTGACCGTCGCGGAGGCGGTCAGCGTGCACACACTGTCCTGCTACCCGGCCGCGGTGCACGGCGACGACCGGCTGCGCAAACTGGTGCCCGACCTGATCGGCGGCGAACTGCTCGGCGCGTACTGCCTCTCCGAGCCGGCCGGCGGCTCGGACGCCGCCGCGCTCACCACCCGGGCCGTGCCGGACGGCGACGGGTACGTGGTGACCGGCACCAAGGCGTGGATCACCCATGCCGGGTACGCGGACTTCTACACCGTCTTCGCGCGCACCGGCGGGCCCGGCCCGGACGGCATCTCCTGCCTGCTGCTCGACGCGGCCACGCCCGGCCTGGAACCGCAGGCCCGCGAACGGCTGATGGGCCTGCGCGCCGGCGCGCCCGCGCAGGTGGTGCTGGACGGCGCGCGGGTGCCGGCCGAGCGACTGGTCGGCACCGACGGGCAGGGCTTCCGGATCGCGATGTCCGCACTGGACGCGGGCCGGCTCGGCATCGCCGCGTGCGCGGTCGGGCTCGCCCAGGCCGCGCTGGACTACGCGGTCGGCTACGCGCGGGAGCGCACCCAGTTCGGCTCGCGGATCATCGACTTCCAGGGCATCGGCTTCATGCTGGCGGACGCGGCCACCTCGATCAGCGCGGCCCGGGCACTGCTCTACACCGCGGCCCGGCTGCGCGACGCCGGGCTGCCGTTCCGCACCGAGGCCGCGCAGGCCAAGCTGTTCGCCACGGACGCCGCCATGCGCGTCACCACGGACGCGGTGCAGGTGCTCGGCGGCGCCGGATACGTCACCGACCATCCGGTGGAGCGCTGGTTCCGCGAGGCGAAACTGCTCCAGATCGTCGAGGGCACCAACCAGATCCAGCGGCTGGTCATCGCCCGCGCGCTGGCCCGCCCCTGAGGCCGCCGCTCACGGCGCCATCCGGTCGCGGAACGCGCGCTTGCGGCGCTCGCGCTCCTCGCGGTCGCGGCGCCGCCACTCGTCCATGTCCGCCTCCGACCGCGCGCGGACCTCGCCGGCCGGATCCCAGTCCAGCCCGGCCGCCGCCGCCGCGGCCACCACCTGGTCCAGCGCGACCCCCATCAGGCGCAGCCGGGCGATGATCTCCAGGGAGTCGTCCGGCATCGGCACCCGCGCCGGGCGCCCGCTGTCGTCGTCGACCACCGCCCACAGCCGTCCCGCGACCCGCTCGAAGCACAGCCCCGACGCGCGCCGCGGCGGCCCGGCCGTGGCCATCACCACCAGCCCCGGCGCGTCGTCGTCCACCGGGTCGACCCGGAACCCCGCCTCGGCCAGCACGGTCGCGTACCAGACATCGGACCGCAACCGGATCTCCCGCTCGAACGTCAGCTCGGTGCCGTCCGCCAGCCGATAGCCGGCCAGATAGCGAACCCGGTCGCCGAGCACCCGGGCATCCTCGCGCCACACGGCCGCACCGTTGGCCAGCCGACGGTACGAACCCGCGCGCGTCCACCCCGTCCAGTCCCGCGCCGTGAACCGCCGCGCGTCGAACGCGAGCCGCCCGCCGGGCCGCAGCGCCCGCCGTACCGCCGCGAACGTGGCGATCAGCTCCCGGTCGTCGGTGATCTCCGCGACCACGCCGCCGGCCAGCACGACCAGCTCGAACGCGTTCTCCGGCAACACGCGCGCGTCGCCCAGCCGCCAGCTGACCAGCGCGCCGATCGGCCGCCGCCGGGCCAGGTCCAGCATGGTCCGGGACGGATCGACCGCCGTGACCCGATGACCGCGCCGCGCCAGCTCCGCCGCCAGCCGCCCGGTGCCGCACCCGACGTCCGCGACCGACACCGCCGGCAACTGCGCCGCCACGTCGACGTAGAACGGGTGCTCGGGCGGATCGGGGTGCAGCGCGTCGTACAGCGCCACGGTCCGGGGATCGGTGTACTCCGCGGAGGTGGCGCTCATCGGCCCAGTCTAGGTTCGTGGTTCGCTCAGGTACCGGGGCGGTACGGCGTCGGTCAGCCAGACCCCGTTCGCACTGCGGAAGAACGTGTGCCCGTCCCGCGCCATGCGCGCCGCCGCCACCGTCAGCACCACCGGCCGCCCGTGCCGGGTGCCGACCGTGCGCGCCGTTGCCGGGTCCGGCGAGAGGTGCACGTGATGCCGTCTGCCCTTGACCAGCCCCTGCTCCCGGATCGCCGGCAGATTCCGGTCCGCCGTCCCGTGATACAGCGTCTCCGGCGGTCCCTGCGCCTCATAGCCGAGCTCGACGTCGATCGAGTGCCCCTGGTTGGCGCGGATGCGCTCGCCACCGCCGGGTGCGCCCTCGATCGTGAACCGCTTCTTGTCGTTCTCGTCGACGACCCGGCCGAGCTGATCGCGGGTCAGGGTGAGGCCGTGCCGGGCGAGAGCCTCGAGGAGGGTGGGGACGGCGACCCAGCCGTCGGGCGTGAGGGTGATGCCGACGCTGTCCGGGCGATGCCGGAGGATGAGGGAGAGCCGTTTGCTCGTTCGCTTGATATCCATTACACGCTCAGAATATCGAGCCCGGTCCAGCGATATATCGCGCGTGGCCAGCGACCATCGAGGCTGGAGCGACCCCGTGCGAACGTCACCACCATCGAGCGCCGTACCGGTCGGCGCGGGATCGGCACGTCCGGCGGCGGGCCGCGACGGCCGCCCGCAGCGCCGGCCAGATCCGCAGGCGGCGCCGGCGATCCAGCGCCGCCAGCACCTCCGCCAGCTCGCGCCGCTCCCCCGGCGGCACCAGCGTGACCACGATCAGCAGCGGAAGCGTCGCCGCGGCCAGCTCCACGAGCACGAAGAAGACGACTATCGCCGCAACCACGACGAACGCCACGAACGTCGACATGCCGATCCCCCCAGACCTTGCCTGGTCACGCGGTGAGCGCCGCGGCCAGTACGAAGACGAAGGCGACGCCCATCGCGAACGCCACCACGAACGTCGCCCTGAGCATCTCGGCGACCACCCCGACCGGCTCTGGCGCACGCCGCATCGATTTCATCGCGACCACCAGGCAAAGCACCGCAATGAGCACGTACAACCCAGGCTGTTCCGGCAACATGATTCTTTCCCTTTCGCCCCGACACCGAAGTCCTGGTGAAAATGTTATTCAAGCCGTCATGAATGAGGAGGCCCTACGCAGACTACGAAACAATCAGCTTGAATATCACCAGGTCAGCAAGGTTGCCAGCGGCTAGTTCGCGGGCCGCGAGGTAGCAGTCAGCCACCCGGCATGCGGACTCGGGTTCACACTAGACAACTCGCGTAACATGAATGAAGGTATGATCTCGTGACTAGAATTGCGAATGACGCGCGCACTACGACCCTCCGAACGCTCGCCGCCACCGATTGCGGGACAGGTAGCTGCCCGACTGTTTACGAGGGCGATCCAGGAAAGATCGTGGTTCAGGGTTACATCGTCTCCGCGGCCGACGCCGGCATCACCCTTCCTGCCGGAGAGATGCTGGTCGAGGTTCCGCGACGGTTGTTGATCGACGCGCTTCGCACGATCTCCTGATCGGTACGCACTGAGGCGAGGAGGGGATCTTCGATGACCCGGCAGGGCGGGACCCCTCCGAACCGGCATGAGCCAGTCGGCGTCGTACTGGCACGCCTGCGACGCGCGCGCGGCTTGTCGGGAGCCGAGTTGGCGGCCGCGGTCGGGATGAGTCAGCCCAAGATCTCACGGATCGAGCGGGGGAGAGGCTCGCCGGATCCGCGGGATATCGAGGCCATAGCCCGCGCTCTCGGCGCGGACGACGTCGTGGTGAAGGAACTGGTGCAGCGTACGGCGAACGCGCACAACCGTATCGTGGAGTGGCGATCGGCCCCGGACAGCATCGTCGACCGGCAGGAGGTGGTCGCGGACTGGGAGGCCGCCGTCGACGATGTGCGGGAATTCGAGATCACCCTCATCCCCGGCCTGCTTCAGACCAGCGGGTACGCGAAGGCCGTTCTCATCCTGTTCGAATCGCTCGTCCGGTCCCGCCGGACCCCGGTCGACGAGCGGGCGATCCTCGCGGCGGTCGCCCTGCGGATCAAGCGGCAGGAGGCATTGGCAGACCCGGCCAAACGCCTGCACGCCGTGATCGCGGAGATCGCGCTGCGCCGACATGTCTGCTCCGCGGTGGAGATGCTGGCCCAGATCGATCATCTGCGCGACATGGCGGCGCTGCCGAACGTGACCGTTCAGATCATCCCCGATGAAGCCGAGATAAACATGCTGCTCAACCACGGCTTCGTGCTCTTCGGAGAGGACCTTCTGTTCATCGAGCTGTACAACACCGGCCTGGTCTCGCGGGGCGAGCAGGACATCAAGTACTACCGTCGCGTCTTCGACCTCGCGGTTGCGTACGCTACCGACGACATCGACCCGATCCTGGATCGGCACCGGCGCCGCTGCATCGATAAGATTCAGCAGGATCTCGGCTGACGCGCCGCCTCAGCGGCCCAGCAGGCCGATCAGCGCGTCCGGGAAGAGCCGCCGCCAGTTGACGTAGTCGTGGCCGCCCAGGTACTCCCGGTACGCCAGCGGGTAGCCCCGGCCGATCAGCACGTCCCGTATGCGCCGGTTCACGTCCACCTGTGAGGCCGCGCCGCCGGGGCCCGGGCCGGTCTCCCGGTCGCCGACGTCGAGGTAGAGGCTCAGGTCGGCGCGGGGGCGCCGGGCGTACTCGCGGGTCAGCCACTCCGGTTCGCCGTCCGGGCCGGCGCGCCAGAAGCTGCCCGAGTGCGACAGCGCGCGGCCGAACACGTCGGGGGCGCTCAGTGCCACGTACGCCGCGGTCAGCCCGCCCAGCGACATGCCGGCGGCGGCGGTCCGCGCCGGGTCCGCGGTGAGGCCGAACTCCGCGTGCGCCCACGGGATCAGCTCGCGCGCCACGAACTCCGCGTACGCCGGCGTGGTGCCCAGTTCCTGGTCGCGGGTCGCGTCCTCGACGTGCACGTAGAGCGTGACCAGCGGCGGGACCCGCCCGGCGGCGACGAGCCGGTCGATCAGGTCGGGCATGCGCATCACGGTCTGCGAGAGGTGCCCGTCGAAGACGACGAGCGCGGCGGCGGGCGTACCGGTCGGGCGGTGGACCGTCACGCGGCGCGCGCCGCCGAGCGCGGCGCTGGCCACCTCGGTCTGCTCGCGCACGCCGGCCGGGACCGGCGGGCCGGACAGCCAGGGCTCGGGCGGTGCGTCCGGCAGTTCCAGCAGCGAGACCCAGCAGTCGCGGTCGGTCGGGTCGCCGGGGTCGCGGGGGAACAGGAACGTGTGCGGGTTGAGCGGGTCGACGTGGGTGGCACCCACGCCGGTCGTGTCGCGCGGGGAGACGGCGGCGGCGCCGTGGCCGAGGTAGTAGAGCGTGCGCAGCCGGGACGGCAGCGCCACGGTCGCGTGCCACAGGTCCGTGCCGGGCACCCGGTCGAGCGGGGCCTCGACGCCCCAGCGCACCGCGGTGGTCTCCGCCTCGCCGCGCCAGCAGAACGTCACCAGCGACGTGCCGCCCGGGCCCGGGGAGATCAGCGGCCCGCCCGAGGCCTGGGCCGTACGCCAGAGACGGTCGGCCGCCTCGGGTGCGCCGTCGCGAACCTGTGCCAGCAGCGCGCCGATCCGCTCGTCGATCATGAAGCCACTCCCCGGGTCGCTCCTCCCGGATCACTGTGGTAGATCCGACCGCCGCGAGTCACGAGACGGACACGCTTTGTTGCGGGGTTGTCACCGATGCGAACCGTGCGTGATCGATACCGCGTTTTCGTGACCGATCGTCGTGTCGGATCGGCACACATCGCCCCAGCTCGCATCGGCGAGTCGGGCCATAGACGCATTGACATCGCTCTTGACGAGCGCGTCGAGGCTGGTCGAGACTTCCGCCAACCAGGTCCCACCACGTCTCGGAGGCTCGCCATGGACCGCCGGCTGCTGGCGCTCACGCCGCTGCTGTCCCTGCTGCTCGCCGCCACTCCGGCGACCGCCGCGGAGCCGCCGCCGGACCGGGCCGCGGTCAAGGCGGCGGCGGCCGCCATCACCCTCCACGACCTCGGCGACGTGCGCGGCAACCTGACGCTGCCGGCGGCCGGGCTGCACGGCACCGCGATCCGCTGGCGATCGTCCGCGCCCAGGATCATCACGCCGACCGGCGAGGTGCACCGCGGCCGGCACGCCGCGCGCGTGGTGCTGACCGCGACGGTCACCCTCGGCGAGGCACGGGCCCACCGCACGTTCACGGCGACGGTGCGCGCCCGGCCGCGACCCGAGCCGATGGCGGGCTACCTGTTCAGCTACTTCACCGGCGAGGGCACGGCCGACGGCGAGCAGGTCTACTTCGCGCTCAGCCAGGGCAACGATCCGCTGCACTGGCAGGAGCTCAACGGCGGCGCGCCGGTGCTCACCTCCACGCTCGGCGAGCAAGGGCTGCGCGACCCGTTCATCATCCGCTCGCCCGAGGGCGACAAGTTCTACCAGATCGCCACGGATCTGCGCATCTACGGCAACGGCGACTGGGACGCGGCACAGCGCACCGGCAGCCGGTCCATCATGGTGTGGGAATCGACGGACCTGGTCACCTGGACCGATCAGCGCCTGGTCCAGGTGTCGCCGGAGACCGCGGGCAACACCTGGGCGCCGGAGGCGTACTACGACGAGGCCCTCGGGGCGTACGTGGTGTTCTGGGCCTCGAAGCTCTACGCCGCCGACGATCCGCGGCACAC
Organism: Catenuloplanes atrovinosus; assembly: GCF_031458235.1. Lineage (NCBI taxonomy): Bacteria > Bacillati > Actinomycetota > Actinomycetes > Micromonosporales > Micromonosporaceae > Catenuloplanes > Catenuloplanes atrovinosus. The sequence continues at coordinate 3,181,538 of NZ_JAVDYB010000001.1, forward strand.
CGGCGACTCGTACAACCGGATGATGTACGCGACCACCCGCGACTTCCGCACGTTCAGCGAGGCCCGGGTCTGGAAGGACCCCGGCTACTCGGTCATCGACTCCACCGTGATCAGGGACGGCGACACGTACTACCGGTTCACCAAGGACGAGCGGAACCCGAGTTCGTCCACGCCGTGCAGCAAGTTCATCATCGCGGAGCGGTCGGGCACGCTGCTGGACACGGACTGGGACTTCGTCGCCGAGTGCATCGGCAGCGGCGCGCTCGCCCGCGGCGAAGGCCCGCTGGTCTTCAAGTCGAACAGCGAGGAGAAGTGGTACCTGTTCATCGACGAGTTCGGCGGGCGCGGCTACGTGCCGTTCGAGACCACGGATCTGAGCTCCGGCGGGTGGACCGTGTCCGCGGACTACGCGCTGCCGTCCCGGCCCCGGCACGGCACCGTGCTGCCGGTCACCGCGGCCGAGCACGCGGCGCTGCTGGCCAGGTACGGGCCCGCGTACAGTCCGGGATCATGAACAACCCCGTGCTGCCCGGATTCACCGCCGATCCGCACCTGGTCGTCTACGGCGATACGTACTGGCTGTACCCGACCACGGACGGCTTCGACGGCTGGTCCGGCACCCGGTTCCGCGCCTACTCCTCCACCGATCTGACCCGCTGGACCGACCACGGCGTGATCCTCGACCTGGCCACGGACATCACCTGGGCTGACGCGCACGCGTGGGCGCCCGCCGCGGTCGAGCGCGACGGGCGCTACTACCTGTACTTCTGCGCGGACCGGGCGATCGGCGTCGCGGTCGCCGACTCGCCGGCCGGCCCGTTCCGCGACGCGCTCGGCAAGCCGCTGATCGCCGCGGACGCGTACCCGGATCAGATGATCGATCCGATGGTCTTCACGGACGACGACGGCCGCGCGTACCTCTACTGGGGACAGGGCGCGGCCTACCAGGTCCCGCTGCACGACGACCTGGTGTCGTTCGACCCGGCCGAGGTGAACGTGCACACGCCGGAGGGCTACAACGAGGCGCCGTTCGTGATCAGGCGCGGCGACGTCTACTACCTGATGTGGTCGGAGAACGACACGCGCAGCGCCGACTACCGGGTCGCGTACGCCACCTCGGACGGACCGCTCGGCCCGTGGAGCCCGCGCCGCGGCGTCATCCTCGCCAAGGACGAGTCCCGCGGCATCCTCGGCACCGGCCACCACTCCGTCGTCCGCGAGCCCGGCACCGACGACTGGCACATCGCCTACCACCGATTCGCCGTCCCCGGCGGCGACGGCACCCACCGCGAAACCGCCATCGACCGCCTCCACTTCACCGACGACGGCGCCATCGTCCCGGTGGTGCCGGCCCGCTAGCGTTCCACGGATCTCCGGCGGCGGCTTTTCCCGCTTCCGGCGTGGTCGCGGTCCGCATGCTCCCGCGGGCACCGGTCGTCGCTGGCGCTCCTCCCTGCCGGTCCCGCGCGTCGCCGGCCTCCACCCCCACGCCCCCTCCGCCCCGCCCCTCTCTGCCGCGTCGATCTAGGGCGGATTCCAACGTTTCGATCTCCAATCACGTGAATCCGCCCTAGATCGACGCGGCGGGGACCGGCACGCGGCAGGCACCGGCACGCGGCAGGCACCGGCACGCGGCAGGGACCGGCGCACGGCAGGGACCGGCACGCGGCAGGGACCGGCGCGCGGTGGGGGCTAGCGGAGGATGTCCAGCGCCATCAGGGTGGTCAGGGTTGCCGCGACCAGGAGGAATGGGGTGCCGGTGAGCAGGAGGCGGCGGCGGTAGGACGCGTAGCGGCCGCGGACCTCGCGAGGGTCGCCGTGGGCGGTGCCGTCCGCCCAGCCGCCGCGGATCAGGCGGCGGGTGCCGTCCGGGTCGACGAGGAGCGTGCCGGTGACCACGACCGCGGTGGACGGGCGCACCAGGTGCTCGGCCACCGAGTACGGACGACGGGCGCCGGACGGCTCCCGGCCGTTGTCCTGATAGGACCGTTCGATCATCGGTGCGCGCAGCGCGAACAGGCCCTGCCGCGCCAGTTCCTCGTCAACCTCCACGCGGACGCCGCCGTGCCGGATGCCGCGGTCTCCCTCGCCGCGCTCCACGTCGGTGCGCCACTCCACGTAGCCGCCGTCCTCACGATAGCCGCGCCGGACGGTCTCGCCGTGCCACGCGCACGGCAGCCGCGACCACGGCCCGACCCGGCCGTCGTCCGCCGCGGTCGTGCCGCCGACGGTGACCGGGCTGCCGTCCTTGACGCCGGAGAGCTGGTCGCAGTGCAGCACCGGCCGTCGTCGCAGCCGCAGCCAGCGCACCCAGGACCGGCCCCAGAGCAGCGCGGTCACCCCCACCCCGGCCCACGCCACGACGACAAGCACGATCACCCTGACAGCATGCCGCGTCCGCGCTCGCCGCGCGTGCCCCGGTCCCGCGCGCCGGGCGCACGCCACAGCGCCCGCACCGCATCGACGGGCGCACGTGCGTACCCGGTAGGCTCGGTCCTCAGGCCCTGCGCATGCGGGCCGCGACGCCGTCCAGCAGCAGCTCGAGCGCGGCCGGGAAGGCGCTGGACACCATCTGGGTGGCCAGCAGCGGCGCCGCCTCCGCGATGTGCGGGTGGGTGGCGGACGGCAGCCGGGCGTAGGTGGACCGCCACACCTCCTCCTCGGCGAGCAGTGCCGCGTTCGGCAGCGCCAGCGACGCCGCGTCCAGCGCCGCGAACGCCAAGGTCTGGTCGATGAACGCGTGGTACACCCCGACCGCCTCCGGAACCGGCAGCCCGGACGCGTGCAGCACCGCCAGCACCGCCTCGTCCGCGGCCAGCTCGTTCGCCTTGCCGGTCACCCGGCTGGTGGTGAGCACCGCGGCCTGCGGGTGCGCCACGTAGGCCGCGTGGATGCGCAGCCCCAGGGTGCGCAGGTCCTCGCGCCACGAGCCGGTCGGCGACCAGCCGTGCAGCGCCTGACCGATCAGTGTGTCGCCGATCGCAAGCGTGAGCTCGTCCATGCCCCGGAAGTAGCGGTACAGCGCGCTCGGGTCGCAGTCCAGCGCCAGGCCGAGCCGCCGTGCACTGAGGCCCGCGCTGCCATGCTCCCTGAGCAGGCGCAATGCGGTGTCCACGATCAGTGTCTCGGACAGCACGGTGCCGCTGCGGGTGGGCCGCCGGCGTCGCCGTTTCTCCTCCGGTACCACCGTCTTCGGCATCGGACCTCCCCGGAACTCTTATGCCAACACAGTTGACCTTACGCGAGGGGGACGCGTTTGATCAGCGGCGGGGCCCCACAACATTGACGTGAGCTGGATTGGAGTCTCTCCCCCATGCGAGTCCTGCTGATGGGTGCAGGCGGTGTCGGAACGGCGATCACCCGAATCGCCGCCCGGCGACAGTTTTTCGACGAGATGGTCGTGGCCGACTACGACCTCGCCCGCGCGCAGGCCGCCGTCACCGCGGTCCGCGACCCCCGGTTCCGCGCCGAGCGGGTGGACGCCGCCGACCCCGCGGCGATCACCGCGCTGATCCGGCGCACCGGCGCCGGCGTGGTGCTGAACGCGGTCGACCCGCGCTTCGTCATGCCGATCTTCGAGGCGGCCCGCGCGGCCGGCGTGACCTACCTGGACATGGCCATGTCGCTGTCCCGGCCGCACCCGGACGCGCCCTACGCGCAGTGCGGCGTGAAGCTCGGCGACGACCAGTTCGCGCAGTCCGAGGCGTGGGCCCGCGACGGCCGCCTCGCGCTGGTCGGCATGGGCGTCGAGCCCGGCCTGTCCGACGTGTTCGCCCGGCACGCGGCGGACGCGCTGTTCGACGAGATCGACGAGATCGGCGTCCGCGACGGCGCCAACCTCACCGTGGACGGCCACGAGTTCGCGCCGTCGTTCAACATCTGGACCACCATCGAGGAGTGCCTGAACCCGCCGGTGGTCTGGGAGTCCGGCCGCGGCTGGTTCACCACCGCGCCGTTCAGCGAGCCGGAGGTCTTCGACTTCCCCGAGGGCATCGGCCCGGTCCAGTGCGTCAACGTGGAGCACGAGGAGGTGCTGCTCATCCCGCGCTGGGTCCCGGCCCGCCGGGTCACGTTCAAGTACGGCCTGGGCGAGGAGTTCATCCGCACGCTCCGCACGCTGCACCAGATCGGCCTCGACCGCACCGACGCGATCATCGTCCCCGGCCCCACCGGCCCGGTCACCGTCTCCCCGCGCGACGTGGTCGCCGCCACGCTCCCCGACCCCGCCACGCTCGGCGCCCGCATGCGCGGCAAGACCTGCGCCGGCACCTGGGTCCGCGGCACCCGCGACGGCGCACCGCGCGAGGTCTACCTCTACCACGTGGTCGACAACGAGTGGTCGATGGCCGAGTACGGCTGCCAGGCCGTCGTCTGGCAGACCGCGATCAACCCGGTCGTCGCGCTGGAACTGCTGGCCACCGGCGCCTGGTCCGGCACCGGCGTCCTCGGCCCCGAGGCCTTCCCGGCCCGCCCGTTCCTCGACCTCCTCACCGCCTACGGCTCCCCGTGGGGCATGCGCGAGCTGACCCCGGCGGCGCTTCCCGCCGGCCTCCAGGCGGCATGACCGGCCACGCGGCACCGTCCGGCTCTCGCACGGTGCCGCGTCCCGCGCACACCTGTCCCGATCTTCCCGCTCCCGGCGTGGTGCGGCCCACGTGCCCCGCGACCCCGATGTCCCCGCTCCCGGCGTGGTCCCGGCCCACCGACTCCCACGGGCACCAAGCCCAAGATCCATGTTTCCCGCTCCCGGCGTGGTCGCGGCCCGCATGCTCCCGCGGGCCAACCTCGCGCCGGCTCCGCCGCCGCTCCGCCGTCGCATCGGAGCCGGTCCCGCCGCTGGTCACCCCCACCCCCGCGAGGCCCGCCGCCGCTCACCACCCACGCGCGACCGGAAATCGGGGATCGCCGAAGCGCACCGGCCCACTACAGTCGGCGCATGGCCGACGCACTGGTGATACCCGGGGGCCGGTACGGGTCGACGACCGGGATGCTGCTCTACGCCGGCGACGTGGCGGAGCGCCGCGGCGCCACCGTGCACCGCCACACCTGGACCGGCGCCCCTCCGGACCCGGAGCGGGCCACCGTCGAGACCTGGGTGCACGGCGAGATCGCCGCCACGCTCGACGCCATGACCGAGCCGCTGCTGATCGGGAAGTCGCTCGGCAGCAACGCCGCCGCGGTGGCCGCCGACCGGGGGCTGCCCGCGATCTGGCTCACCCCACTCCTGTTCCACCCGTGGGTCGTCGCGGCGCTGGAGCGGACCACCGCACCGTTCCTGCTGGTCGGCGGCACCGCCGACCCGTGCTGGGACACGGCGGTCGCGCACCGGCTCACCCCGCGCGTGGTGGAGATCGAGGGCGGCGACCACGGCCTGTACGTCCCGGGACCGCTCAGCGAGACGCTGGACGCGCTGGCCCGCGTCGTCACCGAGGCCGACCGCTTCCTCGCCGAGATCGGCTGGCCGGGAGCGACCGGGGCATGACCGCGCCGGTCTGGCTGCTGGACGTGGACGGCGTGATCAACGCGAAGCGCCCTGGCTGGGGTGGGCCGCCGCTGCGCCGCGAGGTCTACTCCGCCGAGGACGACTACGCCTATCCGATCCGGTTCGCACCCGCGCTGATCGTGCGGATCAAGGAGCTGATCAAGGCGGAGGCGGTCGAGGTGCGCTGGTGCACGACGTGGTGTCCGGAGGCGTACCGGCTGGAACGGCTCTGGTCCCTGCCGCCGCTGGGCTCCGCGCTCACCCGGAGGCCGCTGCCGCGCGGGGCGGAGTGCTGGCCGCTGAAGCTGGCGGCGGCGCGTGACGTGGTGCACACCGAGGGGCGGCGGCTGATCTGGACCGACGACGAGGCGCTGCCGCCGCCGGGGCCGGACCGGGACGCGCTCACCGCGGACGGGCGCGGGCTGCTGATCGCGCCGGACTCGCGGCGCGGGCTTCAGCCGGAGCACCTGGACGAGATCGCGCGGTTCGTTCGGTAGCGGGGACGGTGCGGGAAAGGTTCAGCTCCGGGAGCGGGCCGCCGATACAGCGGCCATGTCCAACTCCCCGGAAGGTGCGCGCGCCGCGCGGACCGTACACGTGGGCCGCCAGGCGGTCCTCGACCGCAAGCGGGCGGTCATCGGTCACGAGCTGCTGTTTCGCCGCGACTCGGCGTCGCTGGAGGCCACCCACCGTGACTCCGGCGCGACCAGCCAGGTGATCGTCACCTCGATCACGGACATCGGGCTGGAGTCGCTGGGTGGCGGCGCGCGATGCTTCCTGAACCTGACCCGCGAGTTCGTCACCGGTGAGCTGCCGCTGCCGTTCGGGCCGGACAAGGTGGTCCTGGAGATCCTGGAGACCATCGACGTGGACGACTCGGTCGTCGACGGCGTGCGCCGGCTGGTCAACGACGGCTACGAGGTGGCGCTGGACGACTTCGTGCCCGGCACCGGGGCGGACCGGCTGCTGCCGCTGGCCGCCTACGTGAAGGTCGACGTGCTGGAGTCGACGCGCGACGAGATCCTCGAGACGCTGGCGCTGTGCCGCACGTACCCGCAGATCACGGTCATCGCGGAACGCGTCGAGAACGCGGAGCACATGGAGTTCGCGCTGGCCGCGGGCTTCGACGGCTTCCAGGGCTACGCGATCTCCCGCCCCGAGGTGGTCTCCGCCGCCGCGCTGCCCGCGCCGCGGCTGCGCGGCATGGAACTGCTCGGCATGCTGGTCGACAACAACCTGCCCCCGTCGCAGGTCAACTCGCTGATCACGTCCGACGCCACGCTCTCGGTGCGCATGCTGGCCGCCGCGAACGCGGACCCGCTGGGCCTTCCGGTGCAGGTCAAGTCCGTGCAGGAGGCGATCCTGCTGCTCGGCGAGGACCGGCTGCGCGACTGGACCACGCTGATGCTGGCCGGCGACACCGTCGGTGACGAGAACGTGCTGCGCCAGACGCCGGCCGGGCTCGGCCGCGCCCGGATGGCCCAGAACCTCGCCCGCCGCCTGAATCTGCCCGCGGACGAGGCGTTCGTGGTCGGCCTGGTCTCCTCCGCCGCGGAGGCGCTCGGCACGCCCACCGCGGAGCTGGCGCCCCGCCTCTCCCTCAACGCGGAACTCACGGACGCGCTCACCGAGGGCACCGGCGCGCTCGGCAACCTGCTCGGCCTGATCACGGCGTACGAGGTCATCGACCCGCCGAGACACGATCAATAACCTCATGTACCCGCTTCCGGCGTGGCCGCCGGCCGCATGCTCCCGCGGGCACCGGTCGGCCGTGGCCGGCCTTCCTGTCAGATCCGTGGCCGGTCACCACGACCCGAGCTGGTTCATCGGGTGTTGAGGCGGGCGGCCTGGCGGGTCAGGTGGTCGCGTTCGGCCAGGTTCGTGGCCTTGCGCGCGGCCTCCGCGTAGAGCCGCGCGGCCGTGGCCGGGTCCCCGGCACGCTCGTGCAGGTACGCCGCCGCCGCGGTGTGCCGGGGCAGCGACGGGTCCAGTTCCGCCAGCGCGGCCAGGCCGGCGTGCGGGCCGTCCGCCTCGCCGAGCGCCACCGCGCGGTTGAGCAGCACGACCGGGCTGTCCGTCAGGCGCACCAGCTCGTCGTACCACTCGAGGATTTGGATCCAGTCGGTCTCCGCGGCCGTGGGCGCGTCCGCGTGCAGCGCCGCGATCGCGGCCTGCGCCTGGAACTCGCCCAGCCGGTCCCGGGCGAGCGCGGCCTGCAGGATCTCCACCCCCTCGGCGATCATGGCGGTGTCCCACCGGCCGCGGTCCTGCTCGGCGAGCGGCACCAGGCCGCCGTCCGGCGCGGTCCGCGACGCGTGCCGTGCGTGGTGCAGCAGCATCAACGCGAGCAGGCCGGACACCTCCGGATGGCCGGACACGGCCGCGAGCTGCCGGGTCAGCCGGATCGCCTCGGCCGCGAGGTCCACGTCGCCGGAGTAGCCCTCGTTGAAGACCAGGTAGAGCACGCGCAGCACGGTGGCGACGTCGCCCGGCTGGTCGAACCGCACGCCCGCGACCGTGCGCTTGGCCCGGCTGATCCGCTGCGCCATGGTCGCCTCCGGCACCAGGTACGCCGCCGCGATCTGCCGCGTGGTCAGGCCGCCGACCGCGCGCAGCGTGAGCGCGACCGCGGAGGACGGCGTCAGCGACGGGTGCGCGCACAGGAAGTACAGCCGCAGCGTGTCGTCGGTCGCGGACGCCGGGCCGGGCGGCGGTTCCGCGTCGATCACGTCCTCGCGCCGGCGGCGGGCCGCGTCCGCCCTGGTCGCGTCCACGAACCGGCGCCACGCCACGGTGACCAGCCAGCCCTTCGGGTCGCGCGGCGGGTCGTCCGGCCACACCCGTACCGCCTCGACCAGCGCGTCCTGGACCGCGTCCTCGGCCGCCGCGAAGTCGGCTCCGCGGCGGACGAGGATGCCGATCACGGCCGGGACGAGGCTCCGGATCTCGTTCACTCGGTGATCAGCGGCGGCGCGGCCAGGAACGGGCGCACCTCCAGCCACTCGTGGATCGGCCGGCCACCGGCACCCGGCGCGGCGGACAGCTCACCGGCCAGCTCGATCGCGCGCTCGTGGCTGTCCACATCGATCACCATCCAGCCGGCGATCAGGTCCTTGGTCTCGGCGAACGGCCCGTCCGTCACCGGCGGGCGGCCCTCCCCGTCGTACCGCACCCACTCGCCCTCCGGCGCGAGCGCGCTCTCGGTGACGAACTCACCGGTCCGCTCCAGCCGGCGCGCGAAGTCCCGCATGTAGGTCACGTGCGCGGAGATCTCCTCCGGTGTCCATTTCTCCATCGGTACGTCGTTCACCGCCGCAGGCGCGCCGCGGTAGTGCTTGAGCAGCAGGTACTTGGCCATGACGTCTCTCCTCGGTGCGGGTGCGACCCATTGTCGCCACATCCGCCCCGGGGACGGAGCCGCCCACCCGTTCTCGACATCCCCGGCCGATTCGTTTTCACCGGCGTCACGCCAGCATGGCCTCGCCGATGAAGTCCCCGCCGCCGGGCGGCACGAAGTAGTAGCCGCCGCCGAAGGTCCGCACGTACCGCTCCAGCGCCTCGCCGGCCAGCCGGCGCTGCACCGTGGCGAAGCCGAGTTCCAGGTCGCGCTGGAAGCAGACGAAGATCTGGCCGACGTCCGCCGGGTCGCGGCGGTAGGCGTGGCCGCGGCGCAGAATCCGGCGTTCCCGGCCGGCCCGCGGGTACGCGCGGCGGATGTGCGCGTCGAGCGGGATGACGGCGCCGTCCGGGTCGGCCGCGAACTCGACCACCGCGTCCGGCGCGGTGCGGCCGAGCGGCGCGCCGGTGTCCTTGTGCCGGCCGATGACCCGCTCCTGGACGTGTGCCGGCTCCGCCTCCCAGGCCGGCACGGCCAGCCGGATCAGCCGGACGACCTGGTACGTGCCGCCCGCGCACCAGGCCGGTTCGTCGTCGCCGGGCTGCACCCACACGCACCGGTCCATCAGCTCCGCGTTCGCCGTGTCCGGGTTCCCGGCGCCCTCGGTGAACCCGAACGGGTTCCGGTCCCGCTGCGTGCCGGCCAGCCGCCAGCGCGGCGTGAGGTGCGGCAGCGGCCGGGCGAGCACCGCGTCGATCCGCTCCCGGGTGTCCGCGCCGACCTGCACCAGCAGGTCACCGTGGCACCACCGGGCGTCCAGCACGTCGGCGCGGAACGGCGGCATCCGGGTCAGCCGGCGCGGGCGCGCCAGTCCGAACGGCCGGTCGAACAGCGACGCGCCCACCGCGACCGTCACGGTGACGCCGGCGGCCGGCACGCTCAGCGCGCGCAGCGCCTCGGCGAGTGCGTCCCGGTCCGGCGCGGTCACGTCGAACGCCACGAACTCCGTCTCCGCGGCGGGCGGCGTCACCACGCCGGGCTGGCGCGCCACGGCCGGCGGCACCGCCACGGCCGGCGGTTCCGGCGCCGCCGCGGGCGTGGCGCAGCCCGCGAGCCCGGCGAGGCCCACGCCCGCACCGCCGAGGAGCAGCGCGCGCCTGTCGACGTGCACGGTGGTCTCCTTCCCGAACGGAACACGGATCGCCGCCGCGCCGGTCACGATCGCGACCGGCGCGGCGGTTGACGCAGGAGCGGGTCAGCGGCCGAGGACGTACAGCTCGCCGTTGTTCTGGGCGTAGACCCGGCCGCGCGGGTCGAGCGACACCGGTGTGTACGCCGACGCGATGGTCTTGGACAGGAACACCTTGTCGCGCAGGTTGCCCCGGCTGTCGACCACGTAGAAGTGACCGTCCGCGGAGAGGCCGTAGACCGTGCCGTCCCGGTCGACCGCGGGCGCGCTGATGCACCACTCGAAGCCGTGCGGGTGGTTGCCCTCGTCGACGCAGCTCACCGTGCCGTCGGGCAGCCGCTCACAGCTCCGGGTCTCGGTGCTGGCGTACGACCACTCGCGCTTCAGGTCCGCGTCCAGCCGGGTGAGGTTGTACGGCCCGGCCTCGTAGTTCAGGTCCTTGATGTACAGCGAGTACGTGCCGTCGTGGCGGTGCACGGCCGGCGTGATGTCCCAGCCGTAGTCGAAGTTCGTCACGTACCGTCCGGCGTGGTCGAACTTCATCAGGTGCCCGCGGCGGCCGTTGTAGACGTTCCGGGTGCCGTAGAGGATGCTCCCGTCGGGCAGCACCACCGGGGACGCCGTGCTGCCGTCGTCCACGCCCGCGGCCGGCTGCTCGTTGGTGTACGGATCGACGCCGAACGCCGCGCCCGGCCGGCAGTCGAACTGGCCGTCGCCGTACGGGACCAGCACGCCGCAGCCGTCGTTGAGGATGCCGCGCAGCGAGGTGGCCCACTTGAGCGTCAGGTCCGGCTTGAGCGCGACCACGTACCCGTAGTTGCGCCCGCCGCGCCGGTTGTGCGCGCGGGTGACCGTGTAGACCGTGCCGTCCGCCGCGACGGCCGGCGCGAGGCTGATCGCGGCGCGCTGCGACAGGCACGGCGACCGCACCGGCATCGTCGGCGAGCCGTCCGGTTGCGGGGGCGGCGGGAACGGCATCTCGCCGGTGAACTCCTCGTAACAGAGGTCCGTGGCCTTCGGCGCGCCCGGCACGAGCGTCCGGTAGTCCACCATGCTGATCTTCTGGTCCCGGGTGACGCGCACCAGCCAGCCGTGCACGTCCTCCAGCCCGTCCGGCCGGGTCTCGCTGCGCACCACGTTGTAGAAGAGCGTGCCGTGCGCGTCCAGCGTGAGCCCGCCGGAGGTGAATGCGGCCGGGTCGACCGTACCGCCGAAGGGGTTGATCCGCCGGAGCACCCGGCCGGTGCTCTTGGCGACCTGGAAGACGGTGCCGCCCGCGCCGGGCACGTAGAGCACGTCGCCGCTCATCGCGGACTGGAACAGGCTCTCCCGGCCGTAGATCCGGCTCGGCTTCCAGTCGGACGTGAACGACCAGGTCGGCAGCAGCCGGTCACCCTTCCAGCGCGCGGCCTGCACCGACCACGTCTGCCGCTCCAGGTTGCCGATGCTGTTGCCGCACGGGGCCGGCGTGCCCGAGCCGGGCGCGTCGCAGTTGACGTACTCGCCGCCCTTGCGCAACACGAACACGTTTCCGTCGCCGTCGGTCAGCGGCGTGGGAAGGTGCACCGGAATGTAGCCGCCGAACTGCGACTCGGCGGCCTCCTGCTCCGCGAACGGGTCCACCACCATGCGCGCGAGCATTCGCAGATCACGCTGACCCGGCGCACAGGACCGCCCGGTGTGCGCGGCGTTCTGCCCCCACTGCGTCCAGTCGCAATCAGGCTTTCTCTCGGTGGTGGCGACCGGAGGGACCAGGGACATCACCGTGGCGGCGACAACAGCGAGGCGCAGCAACATGTCAATGTCCTCCGCGGTAATACGCTATTCGATCATTCATTGCGCCAGATTACCGACGCGCGGAGATGTCCAGACCGATCGAGAATGGACAATGCGCGGCAATACGCGAGTGTCCAACCGTCCGCATTGCGTGGCTGGACGTCGTCGCTTACGGTGCCGGGGCGGGCCGCCGCGTGTCGTGATGCGTTGAACGCATGACGGGTACGCTTCCGGCGTGGTCCCCGATCTGGATCTGCGCCTGGTCCGGTACTTCACCGTGGTCGCCGAGCGGCTCAACTTCGCGCGCGCGGCCGAGGAACTGCGGGTCGCCCAGCCCTCGCTGAGCCGGCAGATCCAGCGCCTCGAGGACGCGCTCGGCGTGCGCCTGCTGGAGCGCTCCACCCAGGGCAGCCGGCTCACCGCGGCCGGCGCGGCGTTCCTGCCGCGGGCGCAGCGGCTGCTGCACGCGGCCGAGCAGTCCGTGCTCACCGCGCGCGCCGCGGCACCGGCACGGACGATCACCATCGGCTACGCGGACGATCTGATCATCACCACGGCGGTGCGGGACCTGCGTCACCGGTTCCCGGAGGCGCACGTCCGGGTCCGTCACCTCGGCACCCGCGACGCCGGCACGCTGGCGGCCCGGCAGGTCGACGCGCTGGTCGCCCGCACGCCGCTGCCGGTCCCGGCCGGCGACCTCGAGGTGACGGTCCTCTACGACGAGCCCCGGGTCCTGGTCGTGCCCGCCACGCACCGGCTCGCCGGCAAGGAGTCGGTCACGACCGCCGACCTCGCCGCCGAACCGCTCGTCGGCTGCACCGGCATGGGCGGCGACTGGACCGCGTTCTGGCGGCTCGAACCGCGCGCGGACGGCGCGCCCGCCCCGCTCGGCGCCACGCTGGCCGACACCTACGACGACAAGCTGGAGGCCGTCGCGGACGGCGACGCCGTGGCCCTGGTCCCGGCCGGCGACCGGCGCTTCACGCTGCGCCCCGATCTGGTCACGGTGCCCGTCGAGGACCTCGAGCCGTGCCAGGTCGTGGTCGCCACCCGCGCCGGGGACGCCGACCCGCTGGTCGCCGAGTTCGTCCGCTCCGCGCGGAACCTGCTCGCCCGCTGACGCCGTTATGCGTCCCGCGCATGACGGGTTGCGAAACGGATCTTGGACACGGACCGCCCGCGGGCCGTCGACTGGACACATGATCGTCGACTACCGCTCACAGACCGTCCTGCTCACCGGCGCCGGCTCCGGAATCGGCGCCGCCTTCGCCCGCGCGCTGGCCGCCCGCGGCGCGAGCCTGGTGCTCGTCGCACGCCGCGCCGACCGGCTGGAATCCCTCGCGGGCGAGCTGCGCCGCACCACCGGGGCCCGGATCGAGACGATCCCGGCGGACCTGTCCGACCCGGGCGCCGCGAGCGCACTGCGCCGGGCCGTCGCGGACCGCGGGCTCCACGTCACCAGCCTGATCAACAACGCCGCGATCGGGTCGTTCACGACGTTCGCCGAGGCCGACCCCGGGCAGCTGGCCGCCGAGATCGCGATCGACGCCGCCGCACCGGTGCAGGTGACGGCCGCGTTCCTGCCGCAGCTGGTGAGCGAGGGCAACGGCTTCGTGATCAACGTCGCGGGCGTGACCGGCTACCTGCCGTCGCCGCGGATGGCCGTCTACAGCGCCACGAAGGCATTCGTGCTCAGCTTCACCGAATCCCTGTGGACCGAACTCCGCGGCACCGGCCTCACCGTCTTCGCCGTCTCCCCCGGCGCCACCGCCACCGCGTTCACGGACGGCATGGGCCCGGACGCGGCCGTGCTCACCGCCGGCGGCGTCCGCCGCCCGGAGGACGTGGTCACCACCGCGCTGCGCCACCTCGGCCGCCGCGACCCCGGCCCCACGGTCATCGACGGCCCCGCCAACCGGCTCCTCGTCACGATGAGCCGCGTCATGAGCCGCCGCCGGTCCGCCCACCTGATGTCCCGCATCTTCGACCCCACCCGCGTCCGCCCCACCCGGTGACCACCCCGCGTTCCCGGCCACTCGCCGCCCGCGCGGCCGGGAGCTGACCGGCGGCGCCACCGGCCCCGGACCGCTCGCCGACCACCCGCGGCCGGAAGATGAGCGGCGGCGGAACCCGCGGTTCGCGGTGACCAGCGGCGTGACCGGCTCCGATGCGGCGGCGGAGCGGCGGCGGAGCCGCCGCGAGGTTGGCCCGCGGGAGCATGCGGAGCGCGGGCGGGCCGGAAGCGGGAACATCGGGGTCCGGGGTTCGATGACGGATGCCGACGTCTCGATCAACTACGGTGGCGGCGTGATCGAGGCGCTCGCCGTCCTGGCCGCCGGCTTCCGGGCCGGGATGATCAACGTGGTGGTGGGCTCCGGGACCCTGGTCACGTTCCCCACGCTGCTGTTCTTCGGATATCCGCCGCTGGTCGCGAACATCGTCAACAACCTCGGCCCGGTCGGCGGCGGGATCACCGGCACGCTCGGGTACCGCCGCGAGCTGTCCGCGCACGCGCCCGTGCTCCGCCGCCTGCTGCCCGCGTCGCTGGCGGGCGGCCTGATGTCGGCCGGATGCCGCCGCCGCTCGCGATGCGCACGCTGATCGTGGTGATCGGCCTGACCGCCATCGCCAAGCTGGTGTTTTTTCCATAGACGCCCTTGCATGCGCGTGGTCGAATGGCATGGTACGCCGACGACCACGACGGGGGGAGTGGTGATGGCGATCGACTATCGGGAGGGCCGAGGCCAGGCACTGGACGGGCTGGTCACGGTGACCGCGGGCCGGGACGGGCGGATCACCGGCATCCAGCTCGACCCACGGCTGCGCCGCCTGCACATCGACGAGATGGCCGCCGCGGTGATGGCCGCCGCGAACGCCGCGCTCGACGCCGCCGAGCCGGATCCGCACGCGGACGAGATGGCCCGGTTCACCGGTGCGCTGACCGAGGCGCTCAACCGGCTCGGCCGGCCGTGACGACGGTCTCGCGCGTCCGGTTGACCTGAAGGGAGGTTTAAGTTCTACCGTTCTCCGGAGCACAACCCGCGGCGAACGAGGAACCACGTGACCACCAGCGACATCGACATCGGCCTGTCCACCCGGTTCCGGGAAGCGTTCCGCTGCTATCCGACCGGCGTGGCGCTGATCGCCGCCGCCGGCCCGGACGGGCCCGCCGGCCTGACCGCGTCCAGCGTCTCGTCCGTGTCCGTGGCGCCGCCGGCGCTGTCGTTCTCCGTGATGGGCTCGCCGTCCGCGCGGGTCGTCACGGACGCGAGCGCGTTCGTGGTGCACCTGCTCGGGCCCGCGCACGCGGCCGTCGCCCGGGACTTCGCGCGCCCGGGCGCGCCGCGGTTCACGCCGGAGCAGGGCTGGGACACACTGCCCACCGGCGAGCCGCTGCTGCGCGGCGCCCAGGCCGCGCTCCGCTGCCGTCCGCTGCACCTGCTGCCGGTCGGCACGTCCACCGTCGTGGTCGCCGAGGTCGTCGACATCTCGCTCGGCCCGGACGGCGACCGCCTGATTCACCACGACCGTACGTTCAGCACGGTCACCGCCCCGAAAGGACACTGAGTTGCGTCTCCCGCGTTTCCTCACGCCCACCACCGTCGCCAGCGCGCACTGCGACCTGCCGTGCGGCGTGTACGACCCGGCACAGGCCCGCATCGAGGCCGAGTCGGTCAAGGCGATCTGCGAGAAGTACCAGGCCAATCAGGACCCGGAGTTCCGCACCCGGGCTCTGATCATCAAGGAGCAGCGGGCCGAGCTGGTCAAGCACCACCTGTGGGTGCTCTGGACGGATTACTTCAAGGCCCCGCACTTCGAGAAGTACCCGCAGTTGCACGCGCTGTTCAACGAGGCCACCAAGCTGGCCGGCGCGAGCGGCGCCAAGGGCTCCGCGGACCCGGCGGTCGCGGACCGGCTGCTCCAGAAGATCGAGGAGATCTCGACGATCTTCTGGGAGACGAAGCAGGCCTGATCCCCGCGGGCGCGACGGCACCGGCGGTCGGTCCACCGGCGCCGTCGCGCCCCGGTCACACCATCGCCGCCGCCCGCGCGGCCATGCCCAGGCCGACGATCATCACCAGCACCGCGGTGCCGCGCGGTGCCAGCCGGGGCAGCCACCGCACCGCGCGCGGCAGCCGGGGAAGCCGGCCGAGCCGGCGGCGGACCGCGGCGAGTGCCAGCCCGACCATCGTCAGCGTGGCCGCCATGCCGACGCCGTAGGCGACGACCAGCAGAACCCCGAACGCGGTACGGCCCAGCCCGATCGCGCCGAGCAGCACGACGACGGCACTCGGGCTCGGCACCAGCCCACCGGCGAGCCCGATCCCGGCCGGCCCGAGCGCCCCTCTCCCGCCGGCCGCTCCGTGATGGTGATGGTGATGCGCCCCGGCGGGCGCGGCCACCGGCGGTCCGGCCAGAACCGCGAGTCCACCGACCCCGGCACGGTGATCGGCGGGGCGCTCCTCCGCGTCGCCGTGGCTCTTTCCCGGGCCACCGGCCTGGTGCGCGCGCCCGTCGGAACCGTGCCAGTGGCGGCCGTTGTTGGTCATGCGCCCGTCGGGGCCGTCCACGTGACCGCCGAGGTTCGGCGTGCGCCCCTCGGAGCCGTCCACCTGGCCGCTGAGGTTGGGTGTGTGCTGGTCAGGGCCGTGCCAGTGGCCGCCGGTATTGGGCGGGTGCCCGTCGGGGCCGTCCGACTCGTGCAGGTGCCGGCCGAGATCAAGCCCGTGCCCGCCGGGGCCGTGCGGGTGCCCGTCCGGGCCATGGTGGTGACCGCCGAGGCGGTTCCGGAACATCCCGATCCCGACCGCGACCACGATCATGCCGCTGACCACGCCCAGGAAGCCGAGCACCCGCTCCCCCACCAGCGAGGTCGCGGACAGCAGCAGCCCCACCACCAGCACCGCACCGGTGTGCGACGCCGTCACGGCCAGCACGACCGCGCCACCGTCCCGCCAGCGCCGCGCCCGCCCGGCCCGGAGCCGCGCCCATCGCGCCCGCACTCCGGTGCCGCCGGAAGCGGCACGTCCGCCGGCGCGGGAGGCGCTCCCGCCGTCGGCCCACAGGGCGCCCGAGCCGAGCGCGTAACCCGCCATGACCAGCTTCCCGTGGCCCGGCAGGGCCGCGTGACCGGCGCCGAGGGCCAGCGCCAGCAGCACCGCCAGCACGCCCACCACCGGCGTCAGCCGCCCGGCGGCGAGCCGCTGGAACGCGGCCTCCGCGGCGGCGGCCCACTCCCCGAGCGGCCCCGCACCCGCCGGCACCACCGCGGAGATCGGCGCCGCCGACCCGGGCTGGACCCGCAGCACCGCCGACCGCACGGACGGGGAGGCGGCCAGCGGGTCCACCGGATAGGACCGCAGCACGTCGCTCGCGCTGGCCGCGGGCACCGGCGGGTCCACCAGCCGTACCCCGTCCACCGCGATCGCGGTGAGCTCGTGCCAGCCGACGCGCTCCGGCGCGTACCCGTTGATGATCTCGATCTGGGAGACCGCCCGGACCGGCGCGCTCAGCGAGCAGGTCAGCCGGCTGGTCCGCAGCCCGCCGTCGCCGGGGCGGTACTCGAACCCGCGCGGCGCCACCTCCCACCCGACCGCCGTGCCGTCGACGCGCAGCGTGATCGCGGACGCGAACTCGGCGCACCCGGGCGCGTCGCCGCGCAGCGTCGGCAGCTCGGCCAGGTCGAGCACGGCCAGCGCCTCGACCCGGTCCGGCCGGACGGTGAGACCCACGTACTGGTTGGTGGACAGGTTCCCGAGCGGGTGCGCCGCGGCCGGCGCCGCCGGCCACAGCAGCACCGCGATCAGGCCCGCCACCAGCGCGGACACCCGCCGGCTCACGCGGTCACGCCCAGCAGCCGGCGCGCGTCCGCGGCGCCGGACGGCGAGAAGTGCGGGTTGCGGGACAGCGCCTCCCCGAGGTGCCCGCGCCAGGCCGGATCGCCGAGCGCGTGCGCGATGACGCCGAGGTGATAGAGGTGCGACGCGGGCCGCGCGCCGCCCGCCAGCGCGGCCCTGGCCAGCGGCAACGCCTCCGCGTCGCGCCCGGCCGCGTGCAGCGACCAGGCGTAGGCGTCGATCACGTCCGGGTGCCGCCGCCGGTCGTACTCGGCGCGCGCCGCCGCGACCGCCGCGTCCGGGTCGCCGGCCGCGATCGCCAGCGACGCGCCGGTGATGCCGTCCACGCCGCCGTTCGCGGTGAACAGCCCGTGCTGCGCCGTCGCCAGCGCCACCTGCGCCGCGGCCTCGTCGTCCCGGCCGAGCGCGCGCAGCAGGTCCGCGTGCTCCAGCAGGTTCCCGGCCTCGGGCGGCAGCGCCGCCCAGATCTTCAGGGCCTCGACGGTACGCCCCTGCGCCGCCAGCACCCGGGCCTGGCCCCGCCGGAGCGCCGCGGCGTGCGGGTCCGCCAGCAGCCCGGCCCGGTAGGCCGCGGACGCGCCGGCCAGGTCGCCGCGGTTCCACGCGAGGTCGCCGAGGTGCGCGTGGCAGAAGCCGAGGTCGGCCGGCGTGGTGGCGGCGGTCAGCGCGCGGCCCATCAGCTCGGCCGCGCCCGCGTCGTCGCCGCGAAGTTCCAGATCATAGGAGCCGCGCGCGTACGCCGAGAGTCCCGGCCGCAGGTCCAGCAGCCGCTGCACCGCCCCGGTCGCGGTGCCGGCCGGGCCGAGCTGGGTCAGCGCGTCCGCGAGCACCGCCTGCGCCGCCGCGTCGTGGCCGTCCAGCCGCAGCGCCTCGGTGGCCAGGTCGCGCGCGGCCGCGAAGTCGTGCCGCGCGTTGGCCAGCATCCCGTCCGCGACCAGCGCGTCCACGTTCCCGGCCGGGCGCAGCGCCCGGGAGCGGCGCACCGCCTCCTCCGCCCGTGCGTAGTCGCCCGGGTCGCCGGTGCCCCGCGCACGCTCGACGTGCAGCACGGCGAGGTGCGCCCAGGACGCCCAGTCCCCGGGCACCGACCGCAGCCGGTCCTGCGTCACCGCGATCGCGTCGGCCGGCGCGCCCCCGGTCGCGGTGACCGTCGCCGCCGCGTCCGGCCGGTGCGGCACCGCCGCGCCCGCGGTGAGCAGCACGGCCGCCGCGACCGTCAGCAGCGCGGCCCGCACCGGCCGCCTCCCGCCCGGCATCGTCACTCGCCCTTGGTCGCGAACGGGTCGCTCGGCGGGAGCAGCGTGGGATCGTCCGCGACCCGGGCCGTGCCCACCACCCGGCCGGGCGTGAACGGCACCGGTGGCGACCCGGCCGGCACCGCGGCCACCCGCACCTGACGGCGGCGCCAGAGCAGCGCGAACACCACCAGCGCCACCCCGGCCGCGCCCGCGAGCCCGGCCGCGACCGTGGTGAGCATGGTCTGGCCGAGCGGCCCGGACCGCGCCGCGAGCTGCGGCACCATGCCGGTGCCCTGCTGGTCCGCGGCCGGGGCCGCCGCCGCGCGGACCCACGTGGTGTTGGGCAGCGCCACGTACGGGAACGTGCCGGCGAAGCCCTGGTCGTTCGCGTCCACCTGGTCGCCGGTGCCGAGCGCGTCGACCAGCTTGCCGGTCTGCGCCGCGCCGGCCAGCGCCTGGAGCGAGATGTCCACGACGTCGTCGGTGAGCCGGCGCCCGTTCGGGAAGCCCTGCTGGTCGCCGCCGAGCACGCCGAGCCGGGACGGGTCCGCGGTGACCGGCGTGGTCAGGTTGAGCCGCAGTTGCTCGGACGGGCGGAACGCGTCCGGGTCCGCGTCCGCGTTCGCCAGCTGCGAGTTGAGGTCCGCCTTGATCGGGCCGCCGGCCTTGGTGGTGAGCCCGGTCAGGAAGATCTCGGCCAGGTCCGCGCGGGGCGTGGCGGGCGCGGGGATGCCGTAGATCTGCTCGATCAGCTTCGGCACCTCGGGCTCGTTGACCCGCGCGACCAGCGTGGCGTTGTCCGCGTCACGGTCCGGCGTGGACGCGTTGAAGCCGTCCTTCAGCCCGGCCGGCACGATCACCTCGTTGATCAGCGGGTTGCCGAGCCGGGAGACCTGCACGGTGTCGCCGGTGACGCCGCGGTGCTCGCCCGTGATCCGTACCCGCGGGCGCTCCGTGGTGGACCAGACGCCGACGACCGGGTTGCGCGTGGCGTCGTGGCCGAGCGCCACGTCCTTGTACGGCACCTCCAGCGCGATCGTGTTCACGTTGAACCCGGACAGCGAGTCGGTGCCGGTCTCGCTCAGGTCGCCGCCGTAGAGCAGGTCGAACACGCGCAGGTCCAGGAAGAACGGGTCGTCGGCCTGCCCGGCGAAGATCCGCCAGCCGCCGTCGAGCGTGATCGTGGCCGCGTCGCGCAGCTTCTGGTACTCCGGCATGGACGCGTCGCCGACCCGGGACGGCGCGACCGGCGCACTCGGCACCGCGGTCTCGAACGGCGCGCCGCCGAACGACGCCTCCAGCCTGTAGCTCTGCCGGACCAGCAGGTTCTCGTCGTCGAGCGCGGTCACCGGCCCGTCGTTGTAGAGGAACGTGCGGTCGCCGCGCCGGTCGTCGGTCCGGAACGTCCACCGGAACACCACGTCCGGTCGCGCGTCCCCGTCGTTGTCGACCTTGATGTTGTAGGTGGCGTCCGTGGCGAACGGGAAGAAGTTCGGCCCGCCGTCCGGCGCCTCGAACGGCATCACGTTGAGCACGAACGTCACGAAGCCGGGCCGGTCCGGGCTGGTGAACGCGTACAGATCGGTGTTGTCGACGGCCGGGTCGGCCGCGATCGCGGGCGCCTCCCGGTGGCTGGACGCGTCGGCGGCCGGCGGTGCGAGCACGTATCCGGCCGCACCCGCTATCAGCGCGGCCGCCGTGCCGGCCACCGCCTTGCGCGCTATCGTGGACATGGATCTCCCCTACCCCTGGGTTCCGTGGAAGACGTGGCTGGTTCCCACGGGCAGGTTCGGCGGCCGGTTCAGCGCGGATGGCGCGGTGTGGACTTGCCGACAACCACCCATCCGGTACGGCGTGCGGCTCCGAACCCGTCAATCGCGCACGGTCAATCGCGCACGGTCAGCGCGCCCGCCTCCGCGAGCGCGGCCGGCACGTCGCCGCGGCCGAGCGCGGACGCCAGCGTGACCGCGCCGTCCAGCGGCGTCCCCGCCCCGGCCCGCGCCTCGAGCCCGCGCGCGCGGCACGCGCGCTCCAGCAGCCCGGCGAGCCGCCCGCCCGGCCGTACCAGGTTCCCGGTCACCGCCACGTCCCGGGCGCCGGAGCCCGCGGCGGCGCGGGCGGTGTCCGCCAGGTGCCCGGCCGCCTCCGCCAGGATCGACGCCGCCACCGGGTCGTCCGCGGCGGCCTCGGCCACGGACGGCGCGAACGCGGCCAGCACGCCGGCCCGGTCCGCGCGCCCGGTCAGGTCCGCCACCACGGCGGCCGGCTCGCCGGCCCGGGCGCGCAGCAGCTCCAGCAGCGGCGCCGAGCCGCCGGGGCGGCCGTCCACCGCGCGCAGCGCCGCCCGCATCCCGGCCCGCCCGATCCACCCGCCGCCGCCGTCGTCGCCGAGCAGGTGGCCCCAGCCGTCCGCCCGGCGCCAGCCGGTGCTCGGCGCGCCGCCGAACGCGACCGCGCCGGTCCCGGCCGCGAGCACCACGCCGGCGCCGCCGTCCTCCCGGAGTGCGCCGGCGGTGAGCCCGAGGCCGCCCGCGTACGCGGTGAGCAGGTCGGAGCAGACCGCCACGCGCGGCGCCGTCACGGCCGCCAGCAGCGGATCGCGCAGCGCGGGGCCGAACGTGGCCACGCCCGCGCAGCCGATCACCACCACGTCCGGCGACAGCGGCCGCAGCAGCTCCGTGATCACCGGTGCCAGGTCGGCGCCCGAGATCCGTACCGGCCCGGGGGCGGAGGTCTCCGCCACGACGCGGCCGTCGCACACGGCCCGGGCCCGGACGCCGGACCCGCCGACGTCGATCCCGGCCACCAGTGTCATCGCGCTCAGCCACCGAGCCGGGCCAGCGCGGACCGCACCACCCCGCCGCTCGCCTCGAGGGCCCGTCGCGCGGTGGGCGGGTCGACGCCGGCCAGCACCGACGTGATCGCCACCTTCAGGTCGCCGTCCGCGGCGGCGAGCGCGGCGCGGCACTCCGGCTCGGCCGCGCCGGTCGCCTCCGCGAGCGTGGCCAGCATCCGGCCGCGCAGCTTCGCGTTGGTGGCACGCACGTCGACCATCAGGTTCGAGAACGTGCGGCCCATCCGGATCATCACCGCGGTCGAGAACGTGTGCAGCAGCATCTTCTGCGCGGTCCCGGCCTTCATCCGGGTCGACCCGGCGATCGCCTCCGGCCCGGTGGCGGCGCAGACCAGCACGTCCGGGGCGAGCGGCGCGGCCGGGTTCGCGGTGATCAGCACGGTCGGCGCGCCCACCGCCCGCGCGGCCTCGAACGCGCCGCCGACATAGGGGGTGCGCCCGGACGCCGCCAGCCCCACCACCAGGTCGATCCCGGCGACGCCGGCCAGGTCGGCACGGCCCAGTTCGGCGGAGTCCTCGACCTCCTCCACCGCGGCCGTCATCGCCGCGCCGCCGCCGGCCAGGTGCGCCACGAACCGGTCGCGCGGATACCCGTACGTGGGCGGGATCTCCGCCGCGTCCATCACGCCGAGCCGCCCGGACGAGCCCGCGCCCACGTAGTGCACCCGCCCGCCCGCGCGCAGCGCCGCGACGCCCAGCTCCACCGCCCGCGCCAGCTCCGGCAGCGCGGCACCGACCGCGGTGGCCACGGTCGCGTCCTGCGCGTTGATCAGCCGGAGTACGCCGAGCGTGTCCAGCCGGTCGATCTCCGCGGTGGCCGGGTTCCGTTCCTCCGTGGGCGACTGCACCCGCACGACCCTCATCGCAGACCCCCCGAGACGGGATTCACCCGGCGACGAGCGGGCAACCCCTCAGACAACATCACGCGTCAGCAGGGAACCTACCAACGCGCCCGGGATACCGTTGCCATGGATCACCCGGAGAACCCGACGGAGACAACACCGTGGCCATCTCGGTCTTTGACCTCTTCTCGGTCGGCATCGGCCC
Source organism: Catenuloplanes atrovinosus (assembly GCF_031458235.1). NCBI lineage: Bacteria > Bacillati > Actinomycetota > Actinomycetes > Micromonosporales > Micromonosporaceae > Catenuloplanes > Catenuloplanes atrovinosus. Next base: position 3,204,319 of record NZ_JAVDYB010000001.1, read on the forward strand.
GTCGAGCTCACACACCGTCGGGCCGATGCGCGCAGCCCGCATGTTCGTGCACCGGCTCAAGGACGAGGGCCTGCTCGCGCACACCCGGACCGTGCGGGCGGAGCTGTTCGGCTCGCTCGGCGCGACCGGGCACGGGCACGGCACGCCCAAGGCCGTGCTGCTCGGCCTGGAGGGTGACGCGCCGGACACGGTCGACATCACCACCGCGGACGAGCGGGTGCGGCACGTGCACACCACCAGGACGCTGTCGCTGCTCGGCGCGCACGAGATCACCTTCGACCCGGGCACCGACCTGATCCTGCACCGGCGCCGGTCGCTGCCGTACCACGCCAACGGCATGACGCTGCACGCCTGCGACGAGACCGGTGCCACGCTGCTGTCGAAGACGTACTACTCGGTCGGCGGCGGGTTCGTCGTCGACGAGGAGGCGGCCGGCGCCGACCGGGTGAAGGTGGACGACACCGTGCTGCGCCACCCGTTCCGTACCGGCGATGAGCTGCTCCGGCTGACCCGCGACACCGGCCTGTCCATCTCCGCGCTGATGCGCCGCAACGAGACCGCGTGGCGCACCGAGCCGGAGATCCGCGCGGGTCTGCTGGACATCTGGCACGTGATGCGCGCGTGCGTGGCCCGTGGCACCGACGCCGAGGGCCTGCTGCCCGGCGGCCTGAAGGTCCGCCGCCGCGCCGCCACCACCGCCCGCCAGCTTCGCGCCGCCGGTGCCCCGGCCGAGCACGCGATGGAGTGGCTGACCGTCTACGCCATGGCCGTGAACGAGGAGAACGCGGCCGGCGGCCGGGTGGTCACCGCGCCCACCAACGGCGCGGCCGGGATCATCCCCGCGGTGCTGCACTACTACGTCAACTTCGTGCCCGGCGCGGACGACGACGGCGTGGTCCGGTTCCTGCTCGCGGCCGGCGCGATCGGGCTGCTGTTCAAGGAGAACGCGTCGATCTCCGGTGCCGAGGTGGGCTGCCAGGGCGAGGTCGGCTCCGCGTGCGCGATGGCCGCGGGCGGCCTGACCGAGGTGCTCGGCGGCTCGCCCGAGCAGGTGGAGAACGCGGCCGAGATCGGCATGGAACACAACCTGGGGCTGACCTGCGATCCGGTCGGCGGGCTGGTGCAGATCCCGTGCATCGAGCGCAACGGCATGGCGGCCGTGAAGGCGGTCACCGCGGCGAGGATGGCGATGCGCGGCGACGGCCGGCACCACGTCTCCCTCGACAAGGTCATCAAGACCATGAAGGAGACCGGGGCGGACATGAAGGTCAAGTACAAGGAGACCGCGCGCGGCGGCCTCGCGGTGAACGTCATCGAGTGCTAGCAACCTGTAACACCCCGCGGTTATCCTGTGACCCTTCGGGCGGGAGGTGCCGTGGGCGGCAGGACCAGATCCGGCGGGTGGCCGGCACGTCGCATCCGCTTCGACCGGCCCGGGCTGCGCCGCGCGGCGACCACCGCGGCCGTGGCGCTGACGCTGCTGCTGGCCACCGCGGCGGCGTGCGCCGAGCAGCGCGCCGCTCCACCGCCCTCGGTGCAGCAGCGCCTCGAGCAGTCCAGCATCTGGGGGCAGCCGGTGCTGCGGATCGGCGTCGCCACCAACGAGCCGCTGATGGGCGAGGTCCGCAACGGCGTGCACACCGGCTTCGACGTGGAGATCGCCCGCTACCTGGCCGCGTCGCTGGGGTACGCCAGTGACAAGGACATCCGGTTCGTCGAGGTGCACACGGACGACCGGCTGGAGTTCCTGATCGGCGGCAAGGTCGACCTCGTGGTGGCCAGCCTGTCGTATACGGAGGAGCGGGCCAAGCTGATCGGCTTCGCGGGGCCGTACCTGGTGACCCGGCAGTCGTTCCTCATTCCGGTCGCCGCGGAGTCCCGGCTGCGGACGCTGGAGGACTTCCAGGCGCCCGGCGTCGACGTGTGTTCCAGCGGCAGCTCCACCACCGAGAGCGAGCTGGCCCGCCGCGGCTTCGCCGTGAAACTGGTCGAGGACCTGCAGGAGTGCGTCGACGGCATGCTGTCCGGCCGGTTCGACGCGATGAGCTCCGACAAGACGATCCTGGCCGGTTTCCGCTCCCAGCACCCACAGAAGCTGATGCCGGTGGACCTGCCGCTCGGTGCGATCGAGCGGATCTGCGTCGGCGTGCCGATCGGCGACACCGCCCTGCGCGACGTGGTCGGGCACTTCCTGAAGGAGAGCTACGAGCAGGGCCGCGACGGCGGGACCAGCCCCTGGCTGACCGCCTACAACAAGACGCTCGGCCCCTGGTACGAGGACGGCACGGAGGTCACCCAGCCGGAGCCGCAGGACGTGCCCGAGCTGGTCGACTTCGACGACAAGGCGTCCCCGAGGTGACCGACCCGGGCCGGACGCCGGTGGAGCACGAGCGCCGGGCCCGGGCCAGCCAGTCGTTCTGGAGCATGGTCGTCGGCGTACCCGCGGTCTTCTCCGTGCTCCGCCTCGGCGTGGAGGCCGGCGGCGAACTGCAGACCACGCTGCTGCTGGTCGCGAACGTCGACCCGATCAATCTGATGGCCGCGCTGTTCACCACCGCGACCCGGTTCGTCTCCGCCGGCCTGGTCGCCGTCTTCGCCATCGGCGGCGTCGTGCTGGCCAGCCGCACGCCGCCCGCGAAACCGGCGCTGTTCGCCCGGTGGACGGAGTCGGTGCCGCTGTGGTTCATCGTGGCCGGCTTCCTGCTCGCGCTGATCACCTGGCAGGTGCTCTACCTGCCGCTGCTGGTCCCGTGCGCCGCCGCGGCGTTCCAGGCCACGCCCGTGCTGCCGGCGCCGACCCGCGGCGTGGTGCTGGCGGCGGCCGGGCTGCTGCTGGGGTACGGCTGGCTGGTCGGGCCGACCGTGTCGGCGGCGGCCGGGCAGGGCGAGTGGCTGGTGGTCGCCCTGTTCATCCTGCCGCCGCTGCTGGCGCCGGCGGTGCCCGGGCCGCTGTCCCGGCGGCTGACGGGGCCGCTGGCGGCCGGTGCGCAGACGGTCGTGCTGGCGATGCTGGTGCTGGCCGCGGTGCCGGTCATCACCACGCCGGTGCTGCCCCTGACCGTCACCACCATCACCGGTACGACGGCCCCGCCCGTCACGTCTCCCAGCGGCACCGCCCCGCCCGCCACGCCTTCCGGCGGCGCCGCTCCGCCCGCCACGCCTTCCAGCGGCACCGCCCCGCCCGCCACGCCTTCCAGCGGCGCCGCTCCGCCCGCCACGCCTTCCAGCGGCGCCGCTCCGTCCGATGTGGAGCGGTCCGAGAGCGAGGACGTGCTCGGCCACGTGATCTCGGTCGACGACGTGAGCATGGTGATCCTGCAGGAGAGCGGCGGCGTCCGGTACGTGCCGGTCGACGCCGTCGAGGCCCAGGTGCTCTGCCCCACCGAGGGTGAACTGCCCCGGCACCGCCTGTGGGTGCGCGGTTTCCACGTCGAGGACTCGCTGCTGGAGGGCCTGGGCCGCCAGGTCCGCCCGGTCAGCCGCCTCGACGCCGCCTGCCGCAACCCGGTCGGCGGTTCCTGAGTGCTACGTTCGCCCGGTGGTGGAGACACGGGTGTGCGTGGTCGGTGCCGGTGCCGTCGGCGGCGTGATCGGTGGCCGGCTGGCCCGCGCGGGCGTGCCCGTCTCCGCCCTGGCCCGCGGCGCCACGGTGGAGGCCCTGCGCACCCACGGCTGGCGCGTCGACGACGACTCCGCCCCGGTCGCCGCCGCCGACGCGGACGCCGCCGCTCTCGGCCCGCACGACGTCGTGATCATCGCGGTCAAGGCGCACCACCTGCCCGCGCTCGCCCCCGCACTGACCCCGCTGCTGACGCCGTCGACCGTGCTGATCCCGGCGCTCAACGGCGTACCGTGGTGGTTCTTCCACGACTTCGGCGGCGCGCTGGAGGGAACGGTCCTCGCCGCGACCGACCCGGACGGGGCCGTCACCGCCGCGCTCCCGCCGTCCCAGGTGCTCGGCTGCGTCGTCCACCTCGCCGCCCGCCAGGCCGGTCCCGGTCACGCGCGCCTGACCGCCGGTGACGAGCTGATCATCGGCGAGCCGTCCGGCAGGCCCTCCGAGCGCGCCACCCGTACCGCCGAGCTGTTGCGCTCCGCCGGCTTCCGCATCACGGTGAGCGACGCGATCCAGCGCGAGGTCTGGTACAAGCTGTGGGGAAACATGACCATGAACCCGATCTCCGCGCTCACCACCGCCACCGCCGACCTCATCCTCGACGACCCGCTCGTCAACGCGTTCATCCAGCGCGTCATGACCGAGGCCGCCGCGCTCGGCGCCCTGATCGGCGCGCCGATCACGGAGAGCACCGAGGACCGCATCGCCGTCACCCGCCGCCTCGGCGCCTTCAAGACCTCCATGCTCCAGGACGCCGAGGCAGGCCGTCCGATCGAACTCGACGCCCTGGTCACCGCCGTCCGCGAGATCGGTGACCGCCTCGCCATCCCCACCCCGCACCTCGACGCACTGCTCGGCCTCACCCGCCTCGCCGCCCGCCAGCGCGGTCTCTACCCCTAACCCGCGGAACCCCCGTGCGTCGGAACCCCCGTGCGTCGATCTAGGGAGCATTCCGGCACTTCGATCTCCCCACACGAGAATCCGGCCTAGATCGCCGCCATAGAACGCGGCGGGTGGGTGGGTGGGTGGGTGGCCGTGAGCACGGGTCGCGGCGGGCGCGCAAGGGCCGGATGGGGTACGGTTGCGCCGGCGACCGCGACATCACCCGTCCGAGTGACCCGGGTTATTCAACATTGATTTCGTTTCCAGACGGCCTCAGGATTGTCCGCGTGCGTGCCGTTCAATCGATGATCTTGGTTGGCCTCACCCTCGTCGCCGGTGCGTGCAGCCCGGTCGCGTCCGTCGCGCCGCCCGCGGACGAGCTCAGCGGTGAGGACCTCTTCGTCTCCTGCGCCGAGATCTTCAAGCCGGGCCGGACCATCGACGGCAAGCTGGCGGTCACGGCCTGCCACGATCTGGACGGCAAGGCGCGCACCCCGCAGTACATCCGGTGCACGGACGGCCGGCACCTCTGGCGCATCGACGCCACGCTGAGCGAGAACCCGGGCTGGGGCTTCACCGGCAACGTCTTCACCGCCTCCGGCGACCTGGAGAACGACCCCGACCTGGCCGACGCCATGATCAAGTGCCGCCGCTGACGAACGGACCGGGTCAGCGCACGAAGGTGAACATCCGGCCCGCGGTCAGCGGGCGTGGCGGGACGGTCAGCCGGTGGACGCCGACCGAGTACGTGGCGTCCGGCGGCGCCTCGAAGGCCAGTTCCTCGAACCCCTCCTCCGCCAGCCAGCCGCGCAGCGACGGGGTGAGGTCCGGCGGCTGCCGGGTGCGGGTCCAGATGACGGTGCCGCGCGCGGCGCACAGCGCCGGGAACGCCGCCACGCACGAGCGCGCGTCCGAGTCGGTCACGTTGCCGAGCACACCCGCGAAGAGCACCAGATCGGCCGGGATCGCGCCGGCGTAGTTTCCCAGCTGCCCCGCGTCCGCGCGGAGCACCTCGACGCCGGTCAGACCGGCGCGGGCTATGTGGGCCTCGGCGACGGCCACGTTGCGCGGGTCGGACTCGATCAGGCGGGCGCGGATCCGGCGGGCGTCGTCGCGGTGTTCCAGCACGCCGAGCAGGTCGCGGCCCTGGCCGGCGCAGACGCTGACGCAGGTGAGCAACTCGCCGGGGCGGCTGTCCAGCCAGTCGGTGATGTGCCGCTGCACCACGGCGAGCCGGGCCGCGAGCGGCGAACCGGGCTCGTCGTACGGCCGGTGCCATTCATACCAATCCTCATTCGCGCCCATGGATTCACCATGGCGGGAACGAAGGCCAAGGTCAACGTCAGGCGTGCGCCTCCAGGCGCTTGAACTCGTCCTCTGTCACGGTTACGACACCGCCGCGGCGCGCGCCGGGCGGCATGCCGTCGGGACTGGCCGGCTGCCACGCGCCGGTGCCGATCACGCGGGTCACGTACGGACGCAGGCCCTCGCCGGTGTCGGCGAGCAGGTACCAGGTGCGGCCGCCGAGCCCGGCGAAGACCACCGCGGCCTCGCCGCCGCCTATGCCGCGCCGCACGTCGACGAAGGAGCCGGCGTCCCGCCGCTGCTGCACCAGCTCGCCGCCGTCGGCGTAGAAGCAGTGCTCCGCCCCGTTCGCCCGGAGCAGCGCCACGTCCTCGCCGGCGCGGTCGAGCAGCGGCGCGGGTGCGGTGGCGGTGACGAAGTCCGTGGTGTGCACGCTGCCGGCGCGCCCGCCCGCGGTGAAGACCACCCGGAAACCGCCGCCCTCCTCCCGGTACGCCTTCGGCGCGCGCACGCCGGGCACGCCGACCGGCAGCGGGTGCGGGCCGGACCACGTCTCCAGGTCGGCGCTGCTCCACACGCGGACGCCGCCGTCGCCGGCCGCGAGGCAGCGGATGACGCCGTCGTCGCCGCGGATCAGGAACGGGTCGGACGCGCCGCGCAGCACTCCCGCGCTGTCCCGCAGCACCCGCCAGCGCAGCGCGTCGGCACCCTCGGAGAGGGCGAACCGGATGTCACCGGCGTCGGCGCCGCTGAAGGCGAGGAGAAGTCCGAACGGCTCTGTCACGGCCCGATCATAACGACCGTCACGCAAAGTTGATCTAGGGTGACCCCGTACTGTCGGGGGTACGACGCAAGGTCCGGATAATGGTGGCCATGCTCGACAATCCGGTGTGGGCGTCCGTCGTCCACGGCCCGCACGCCCATCTCGCCCGGCGCCACGGCGCCGCGGCCGGCTTCCTGCCGGAGGTCAGCCCGTTCCACGGGCTCGCCGCCCCGGATGACCCGGCCGCCTGGTCCGACCTGGCCGCGCTCGCCGGCCCCGGCACCCAGTTGCTGGTCACCGGCCCGCGCATCGCGCCGCCGGACGACTGGACCGTGGTGGAGATGATGGATGGTGTGCAGTTGGTCGACACCGCGCTGCGCGTCGAGCCGGACCCGGAGGCGGTGCTCCTCGGCCCGGACGACGTGCCGGAGATGCTGGACCTGACCGCGCGCACCCGGCCCGGCCCGTTCGGCCCGCGCACCCTGGAGCTCGGTGTCTACCTGGGCATCCGCCACGACGGGCGGCTGATCGCGATGGCGGGCGAGCGCATGCGCCCGCCCGGCTTCACCGAGATCAGCGCGGTCTGCACGGACCCGGACTTCCGCGGCAAGGGCCTGGCCACCCGCCTGGTCCGGGCGGTGGCCGAGGTGATCCGCGGGCGCGGCGAGACGCCGTTCATGCACGCGTCCGCGACCAACACCGGAGCCATCCGGCTGTACGAGGCGATCGGCTTCACGGTCCGCGCCCGCCCGAGATTCGCGATACTCCGGTCGCCGGCCTAAGGGTGTCTTCCCCGGCCCGCGACGAGGCCACCGGACACACCCTAGCCGCGCTTCATCAACCGCCCGACGGCCGCCATCATCTCGGTCGCCATCTCGTCCGCGCGCCCCTCGGCCGCGCCCTCGTGCATGCAGTGCCGGGCGTGCCCGTCCAGCAGGCCCAGCGCCACCTTGTCCAGCGCCGCCTGGATCGCCGATATCTGGGTGAGCACGTCGATGCAGTAGCGGTCCTCGTCGACCATCCGCTCGATGCCGCGCACCTGCCCCTCGATCCGGCGCAGGCGTCCCTGCAGGTCTCCCTTGGTCGCGGTGTAGCCCCTGGTCGGCGCGGTTTTGCTCATGGCACGGATGATACAACCCCCGGGGGGTATGTGGCGCGGACGACGAAACACGGACCCCTCCGTCCTTGATACCCCCCAGGGGTATGAGTATGGTCGGGAGCGAAAGGACGACGGCGAAGGGAGACGCACGGTGAACACGCCCGCACGACTCGGCGCGTTCGGCCTGGCCCTGGTGGCGGTCTTCGGCGCCGCACTGGGACTGGGCCGCACGATCGGCCCGGACGCGAGCCCGGACGGGAACACCCCGGCGAGCCCCGCCGCCCACGCCGCGCACGGCGCACAGCACGACGGCGCGGCGGACGAGAACCCGGACGACCCCACCGGCCTGCAGATCACCGAGGACGGCTACACGCTCGCCCCGCTCACCGACACGCTCGGCACCGGCGCGCCGCGGCCGTTCCAGTTCCGGATCATCGGGCCGGACCGGCGGGCCGTCACCGCGTTCACGCCCACCCACGAGCGCGAGCTGCACCTGATCGTGGTCCGCCGCGACCTCACCGGCTACCAGCACCTGCACCCGCGGCGGGCGGCCGACGGCACCTGGGAGACGCCGCTGGCCGTGGCCGCGCCCGGCGACTACCGCGTCTTCGCGGACTTCCATCCGGCCGGGCGGGACGAGCCGCTGACGCTCGGCGCCGATCTGCCGGCCGCCGGTGACTACCGCCCGCTGCCGCTGCCCGCGCCCGCCGGATCGGACACCGTGGACGGCTACACGGTCACGCTGCACGGCGAGATCGCCGCGGGCGAGCCCGCGCGGCTGACCGTGGACATCGCGGAGAACGGCGCGCCGGTCACCGACCTGGAGCCGTATCTCGGCGCGCGCGGCCACCTGGTGGCGCTGCGCGACGGCGACCTCGCCTACCTGCACGTCCACCCGGTGGACGGCCCGGAGCTGGGCTTCGACGTGGAGATCCCCTCCCCCGGTACGTACCGCCTGTTCCTGGAGTTTCAGCACCGCGGCACCGTCCGGACCGCGGAGTTCACGATGACCACCGAGCACGGGGAGCCGGGGCACACCCATGGCTGACACGCGACGCATCGAGCTGGAGATCGGCGGCATGACCTGCGCCGCCTGCGCGAACCGGATCGAGAAGAAGCTCAACCGGATGGACGGCGTGACCGCGACCGTCAACTACGCCACGGAGAAGGCGACCGCGACCGTCGACGGCACGGTCACCGCGGACGACCTGATCGCCACCGTGGAGAGGACGGGGTACACGGCCGCGCTGCCCGCCGCGCCCGCGGACGAGCCGCGGGCGGAGCACGATCCGCTGCGCACCCGGCTGATCGTCTCGGCCGTGCTGTCCGTACCGGTGATCCTGCTGGCCATGGTTCCGGCCTGGCAGTTCACCTACTGGCAGTGGGCGTCGCTGACCCTCGCCGCGCCGGTCGTGGTCTACGGCGGCTGGCCGTTCCACCGCGCCGCGGCGATCAACCTGCGGCACGGGGCCGCCACCATGGACACGCTGGTCTCGCTCGGCACGCTGGCCGCGTTCGGCTGGTCGCTGTGGGCGCTGTTCCTCGGCACGGCCGGCGAGCCCGGCATGACGCACCCGTTCCGGTTCGACATCGGCCCGTCCGACGGCGCCGCCAACATCTACCTCGAGGCCGCGGCGGGCGTCACCACGTTCCTGCTGACCGGCCGCTATATCGAGTCCCGGTCCAAGCGGCGGGCCGGTGCCGCGCTGCGCGCGCTGCTGGACATGGGCGCCAAGGACGTGGCCGTGCTGCGCGACGGCCGGGAGGTCCGCGTCCCGACCGGCGAGCTGACGGCCGGGGACCTGTTCGTGGTCCGGCCGGGCGAGAAGATCGCCACGGACGGCGTGGTGGAGGACGGTGTCTCGGCCGTGGACGCGAGCCTGCTCACCGGCGAGAGCGTGCCGGTCGAGGTGCGTCCCGGCGACGCGGTGACCGGCGCGACCGTCAACGCGGGCGGCCGCCTGGTGGTGCGCGCCACCCGGGTCGGCGCGGACACCCGGCTGGCGCAGATGGCGCGGCTGGTCGAGGAGGCGCAGGCCGGTAAGGCGGACGTGCAGCGGCTCGCGGACCGGATCTCCGGCGTGTTCGTGCCCGTGGTGATCGCGCTGGCCGCCGGCACGCTCGGCTGGTGGGCCGGCACCGGCGCCGGCTGGAACGCCGCGTTCACCGCCGCGGTCGCCGTGCTGATCATCGCGTGCCCGTGCGCGCTCGGCCTGGCCACGCCGACCGCGCTGCTGGTCGGCACCGGCCGCGGCGCGCAGCTCGGCATCCTGATCCGCGGCCCGGAGGTGCTCGAGTCGACGCGCCGGGTGGACACGATCGTGCTGGACAAGACCGGCACCGTCACCGAGGGCCGGATGACGCTGGCCGCGACCGTGCCGGTGACCGGGCAGGACCCCGCCGAGCTGCGCCGGCTCGCGGCCGCGGTGGAGTCCGCGTCCGAGCACCCGATCGCCGCCGCCATCGCGGCCGGCGAGTCCGACCCGCCGCCGGTCGCGCACTTCCAGAACCTCGAGGGCCGGGGGGTACGCGGTGAGGTGGCCGGCCGGGAGGTCGTGGTGGGCCGCCCCGCGCTGCTGGCCGAGCGCGGCTACGACGTACCCGCGGAGGTCCTGGAGGCCTGTGCGACCGCCGAGGCCGAGGGCCGCACCGCGGTGGTGGCCGGCTGGGACGGCGCCGCCCGCGGCGTGCTCGCGGTCGCCGACCGGGTCAGGCCCACCAGCGCGGACGCGGTCGCCCGGCTGAAGCGGCTGGGCCTGCACCCGGTGCTGCTGACCGGCGACAACGAGACGGTGGCGCGCGCGGTCGCGGCCGAGGTGGGCATCGACGAGGTGATCGCCGGCGTGCTGCCGGCCGGCAAGGTCGACGCGGTCAAGCGGCTCCAGGCGGACGGCCGGGTGGTGGCGATGGCCGGCGACGGCGTCAACGACGCCGCCGCGCTGGCTCAGGCCGATCTCGGCCTGGCCATGGGCACCGGCACGGACGTGGCGATCGAGGCGGCCGACCTGACGCTGATGCGCGGCGACCTGACCGCGACCGCGGATGCGATCCGGCTGTCCCGGCGCACGCTGACGATCATCCGGGGCAACCTGTTCTGGGCGTTCGCCTACAACCTCGCCGGCCTGCCGCTGGCCGCCGCCGGCATGCTGAACCCGATGATCGCCGGTGCCGCGATGGCGTTCTCGTCCGTCTTCGTGGTCGCCAACAGCCTCCGCCTCCGGCGCTTCTCGTAGCGCGCTTCCGCGGCTCAGAGCGCGTACGGGCGTGGCCTCCTTGCCTGAAGCGTAACAGGATGGTTACGCTTCCGGGGTGGACGCGACGCTCGGGGCACTCGCGGATCCGGTGCGCCGCCGGATTCTGGAGCTGCTGCGCGAGCGTCCGCTGTCCGCGGGCGAGATAGCGGACCGGTTTCCGATCAGCCGGCCCGCGATCAGCCGTCACCTGCGCGTGCTGCGCGAGAGCGGCCTGGTCGCCGACAGCGTGTCCGGACGCCGGCGGGTCTACTCGCTGGACGTGTCATCCCTGGCCGCGCCGATCGACTGGCTCACCCGGCTGGCCGCGCCGCCCGCGCGTCCGGCCGGCTTCGACCCGTCGGCCGCGCTGGACGCGCTGGAGACCGAGGTCTACCGGGCCCGCCGGGAGCGGCGCCGCACCGTTGCGACGGATTCGACCATTCCGACCGAGGAGAGCGCATGACGAATCCACCCTCCGGCCGCCTGTCCGCCACGCCGGACGGCACCGACCTGATCCTCACCCGCACGTTCCGCGCGCCCGTCGAGGACGTGTGGGCCAGCATCACCGAGCCGGAGCGCACCGCCCGCTGGTACGGCACGTGGACCGGCGAGGCGGCTCCCGGAGCCACGATCAAGGTCCAGCTGGGGTACGAGCAGGGCGCCCCCTGGACCGACATGCGCATCGAGGCGTGCGAGCCGTACCGCCGGCTGGGCCTGTCCGCCGTCGACGAGCACGGCTCCTGGCACCTGGAGCTGTTCCTGTCCACCCGCGACGACGGCGTCACCGAGCTGCGCTTCGTGCACCACCTGCCGTCGCCCGACGGCGTCGGCGAGATGGGCCCCGGCTGGGAGTACTACCTGGACATGCTGGCCGCGTCCCGCAGCGGCGACCCGCTGCCGGCCTTCGACGACTACTACCCGTCGATGAAGCCGTACTACGAGGCGCTGCGGTGACCGGCTACGCCGCCGCGGGCGGCCACGACGGCCCGCGGCGGGTCGTGGGACGGTCTCCAGCGCTGACCGCCGGCCTCACGTCCGATTCCAGACCAGCGTCCGGCAGGCCAGCCGTACCGCGCTGCCCGTGGTGGGCACCGCGGTGAGCCCGCGGTTGAGTTCCTCGTCGCCGCGGGCCCGCAGGTCGTCCGCGAAGACCCGGTCGATGCGGTACAGGCAGCCCGTGTAGGTGTAGCTCTGTTCCTGCCCGGCCTCGCTGCCCAGGTGCACCCGGCCGGACCACGACCCGCCGCTCACGATCCCGGTGGACCCGGCGTAGAACAGCCCGTCCGGCGCCTGGACGAACAACCGCAACTGCTCGCCGTCCGCGAGCGTGCCGGGAAACGCGCCGAAGAGATCCATCAGGTCGTCGGACGTCTCACAGGACGACGGCCGGCAGTTCATCGTGGTGACCGCCCTCGGCGAGGCCGACGGCGGTGGCGGTGGTGGCGGCGCCGGCGTGGGACCCGGCCCGGCGGTCGTCGCGTCCGGCGCGGCGATGCCCGGTGCGCCGCTGTCCACCTGCTGCGGCGGGCTGGACGCCGCGGCGGCGGAGGTCGGTCCGGCACTCGGGACCGGCGGCGCCGACGGTGTCGCACCGGCCGGGGTGGTGGCCGCGGCCTCGGTGGTCCCGACCGAGGCGGGCACGCCCAGCCGGTCGAGCACGCCGACGCCGGCGAGGACGCCGCTGACGCCCACCGCGATCGTGGTGATCACGACCCGCGCCGTGGACGCGCGATAGTCGGTGTGCCCGGGATCGAACAGCGCGATCACGCCGAGCACCACGATCACCAGGTTGATGACCAGGAAGGCGTTGCTCGCGGTGAGCGTCGCGACCTGGGCCACACCCGCGACGAGTCCGAGCAGTTGCGGGAGCGCGGTCGTGCCCGAGGCGGTGGCGACCACGGCCGCGATCGCGGACGGTGCGCGCCTCGCCGGCTTCGGCTCCGGTTGGTTGTTCGTCACTGTCACACCTCTCGTGGCGACGCTGTCACGGAGGGATACGTGGTGACCGGCCGTGACGGACGAAGATCGATGCGCTGGTTCTACGATCCGCGGATGAGATTCAGTGTCACGCTCGGGGCGGTCGGCGAGCGGACGCCGGGTGTGCTGGGGCGGCTGGCCGCGCTGGCCGAGGAGTCCGGGTGGGACGCGGTGTTCCTGGAGGACTATCTGGACTATCAGGGCACCGGCGCGCCGACCTGGGACGCGTGGGTGTGCCTGTCCGCGATCGCGTGCGCGACGAGCCGGATCGTGCTCGGCCCGACCGTGACGCCGGTGCCACGGCGGCGGCCGTGGGAGCTGGCCGCGCAGGCCGCGGCGGTCGACCAGCTGTCCGGCGGGCGGCTGGTGCTCGGCGCCGGCGCGGGCGACCGGGCCGACCCCGCGCTCGCGCTGCTCGCCGCCGGCGGCACCGGGCTGGACGCGGGGCTGGAGGCGCTGGACCGGCTGTGGGCCGGCGACGAGGTGGACGGGCTGCGGCTGCCGGGCCGGCCGGTGCGGCGGCCACGCGTGCCCGTGTGGATCGGTGGTGATCTTCGGCGGCCGGCCGTGCGGCGGCGGCTGACCCGGTGGGACGGCGCCTGCGTCCACCGGGAGCGTCCGCTGGACCCGGACGACGTGCACGACATTCTGGCGCTGGTGACGGCCGCGCGGGGCGACGCGCGTGGCTTCGACGTCAAGGTGAGCGGCAATCCGCACCTGATCGCCGAGTTCGCCGCGGCCGGTGCCACCTGGTGGGGGCGCTGGATCCCGCCGGGCGACGTGGCCGAGGCGGAGGCGGTGATCGCGGCCGGGCCGCCGCGGTGACTGTCGGGCAGCCGACACAGCGCCGTGCAACCCGCGCCGGCATGGTTCCGTCAGGGGATCATGAACGTCGGCAGGGGCAGCGCGCGGGACCGGGAGTTCCATGAGTTCGTGTCCGCGCGGCGGGCCGGGCTGGTGCGGACCGCCACGCTGCTCACCGGCGGGGACGCGCACACCGCCGAGGACCTGGTGCAGACCACGCTGACCCGGCTGTACGTGGCGTGGCCGTCGTTCCGCGCGGCGTACAACCCGGACGGATACCTGCGGCGCGCGCTGGTCAACAGCCTGGTCGACGAGCACCGGCGGCCGTGGCGGCGGGCGGAGCGGAGCACGGCCGCGCCGCCGGAGCTGGAGGCGCCGGTCCGGGACGACGAGCCGGAGGCCGCGGCCGCGGTCCGGCGGGCGCTGCGCGCGCTGCCGCCCCGGATGCGGGCCGCCGTCGTCTTCCGGTACTTCTACGAGCTGGACATCGCGGAGACCGCGGACGCGCTCGGCTGCAGCACGGGCACGGTGAAGAGTCAGACGGCGCGCGGGCTGGAGCGGCTGCGCGCGGCGCTCGACCGGTCGGTGACCGGTGTCGTCATCTGAAGAGACAACGCGGAGCCTGGGGACGAGGGCCATGAGTGACCTGCGGCAGTACCTGGACCGGATCGCCGGGCCGGAGCGCGACCCGTCGCCGGGCGCGGTGGACGCGGACGTGGCCCGCGGCCGGACCGCGCTGCGCCGCAGGCGGCGGCTGCACGGGCTGGCGGGCGGTGCGCTCGCGCTGGCCGTGGCCGCGGCCCTCGGCGCCGGCGCGCTCGGCGCGAACACCGGCACCGGGGTGCGTTCGGGCCCGGTGGTGCCGCACGCCGGCGCCGCGGAGTCGCCCGCGGGCACGGACCCGGTCCGCCTGGTCGCGTTCACCGGGGATCAGCCCGAGGGGTTCCGGATCGACGTCGTGCCGGAGGGCTGGGAGATCCAGAGTTCGACCGGCACCACGCTGCTCATCGCGCCGATCGGCCTGGCCAACCGCGACCCGAATGTGTTCGTCGACAAGATCACGATCTCGTTCCAGTACGACGCGCCGGCCCCGGACGTACCCGGGGAGATCGTCAGCGTGGGCGGCGCGCCCGGCGTGCTGCGGACCGGCGACAGCGGCGTCCGCACGCTCTACGCCGCGCAGCGCGACGGCGCCTGGCTGGTGATCCAGCTGTGGAACAACCTGCGCTGGGACACCGGCACGATCGTCGCGTTCGCGGCCGGGATCACGGTCACCGACGAGGTCACCGCCTCCCAGGGCTGAACCGCCGCAGCGTCGCGCCGGTCGCCCGCTTGCACAGGTACTCGGCGCGCTCGTAGGACAGCCGCCGCCGCCCGGTCCGCGGGCACACGTCGGCCGGGTCCGCGGGCGTGCGCGCCGGTCCGGGCCGCCGGTCGGACAGGAACAGCGGCCCGCGCGCCCGCCCGCCGATCAGCTCCGGCAGCAGCCGCGCGGTCCCGGACCGCCAGGTCACGCCCTTCCCGGGCGCGCGGCGGTCGTCCAGGTCCAGGTCCTGCACGTCGAGTCCGAGCGCGGCGGCGACGGTCGCGCCGGACTCGTGCAGCAACAGCCAGAGCACGCGTTCGCGCAGCGGGTGCCGTTGATCCGCGCACAGCGTGGCCACCGCCTCGGGTGGCAGGGACTCCGCCACGGTACGGGTGGAGGCGCGCCGCTCCAGCCCGGCCGCGAGCGCGGGCACGCCCGCCCAGGCCGCGAACGAGCGGACGGTGGCCCGATGCCGGTTCCAGGTGGCGGGCGCGGTGTCGCCCCAGGCGGTGGCGCAGGCGCGGGTCACCGCGTCCGGGGTCAGCGCGGTCAGCGGCGTGTCGTCGCCGAGCGCGCGGCGGAGCCGGTCGAGCGTCTGCGCGTACGACCGGCGGGTGCCGGCGTCGTGTCGCGCCAGAAAGTCGCGGGCGTGCTCGCGGAGCGTACCCTCGGCCGGGTTGTGATCGTCGGCCGGCAGGCCGTCCGCGCGCCGCCTCAGGTAGGCGCGCTCCGCCCGGTTGCGGGTCAGCGACGCGGCCCGGTGCAGCTCGGTGCGCGCCTCCGCGTGCCGGCCCAGTGTGATCAGCAGGTCCGCGCGCACGGCCGGCAGCAGGTGGTAGTCGCGCAGCCGCGGCTCGTCCAGCAGCGCGTCCGCGAGCGCCAGCCCTTCCGCCGCACCGCGCGCCGCACCGACCGCGACCGCCCGGTTGAGCCGCACCACCGGCGTGGGCCGGAGGGTCTCCAGCGCGTCGTAGAGCGAGGCGATCCGGGCCCAGTCGGTGTCCGCGGCGGTGCGGGCCCGCGCGTGGCAGACCGCGATCGCGGCCTGGAGCACGTACGGCCCGGGCCGGCCGCCGGCCTCGCGGGCCCGCAGCATGGCGGCGAAGCCACGCTGGATGAGCAGCCGGTCCCAGCGCCCGCGGTTCTGCTCGTGCAGCGGGACGGGGGCGCCGTCCGGGGCGGTGCGCGCCTTCTCGCGCGAGGCCTGGATCTCCATCAGCGCGACCAGCCCGTGCACCTCGGCCTCCGCGGGCGCGAGCACGGCGAGCAGCCGGCCCAGCCGCAGGGCCTCGTGGCAGAGCGTGGGCCGGAGCAGGTCGTCGCCGGCGGTGGCGGTGTAGCCCTCGTTGAAGATCAGGTAAATGGCCTCCAGCACGGTGGCCAGGCGCTCGGCCAGCTCCGGCCCGTCCGGCAGCGCGAACCCGACCCCGGCGGCCGCCAGCGTCCGCTTCGCGGAGGAGATCCGGCGCGCGATGGTCTGCTCGGTGACGAGATAGGCCCGCGCGATCTCCGCGGTGGTGAGGCCGCCGATGAGCTTGAGGGTGAGCGCGACGCGGGCGGCCGGGGGCAGCACGGGATGGCAGGTGACGAACATCAGCCGGAGGACGTCGTCCCGGTCGTCCTCCGGTGCCGCGGCCGGGACTCCCGCGATACCGCCGGCGTCTTCCGCCTCGCCCGGTTCTCCGGCCCGCTCGTGGCCTTCCGGGTGCGAGCCCCGCCCGTCGAGGAGGTGGCGGTCGGCGAGCGCGCGGCCCTCCGCCCGGGACCGGCGGACGTGGTCGATCGCCCGTCGTCGCGCGACGGTCATCAGCCACGCGCCCGGATTGTCCGGCACGCCGTCGACCGGCCACCGTTCCAGCGCCGTGACCAGCGCGTCCTGGGCCAGCTCCTCGGCCAGGCCCACATCGCGCACCACGCGGACGAGCGCGGCGACGATGCGGGCCGACTCCAGTCGCCAGACCGCCTCGACGGTCTCCACTCAGTCCCCGCTCAGCCGAACACCTGCTGGATCACGCTCACGCCGTCGCCGACGATGAGCCGGAACCGCCGCGCGAGCTCCAGCATCTCCTCCTTGGACGCGACCTCCACCAGCGCGAACCCGCCGGCGACCTCCTTCGCCTCGGTGAACGGCCCGTCGACCACGGTGATCTCCCCGTCCCGCGACGCCATCCGCACCCCCGCCGGCGCCAGCCCGCCGGTGGCGAGCAGCTGCCCGGCCACGGTCAGCTCCTCCACGAACGCCGCCATGTCCGCGAACAGCTTCTCGTCCGGCGCCGGAGCGGTGGCGGCGGGGATCTGCGTCATCAGGTACCGCATCGGATCGTTCCCTTCATGGGTGAACACCTTCGCCCTCACGACGCGGAGTCTATGTGACAGGAAATGCCCGCGTTCCCTGTCACATCTCATGATCGCCGTGGCCGATCAGCGCTCCGGCCTGCGCGCCACACCCACCACCAGCGGCATCCCGACCGGATCCGGCACGCCGGGATCGCCGTCCGGCCGCCAGTGCGTCACCCAGGTCAGACCCGGCTCCACCGGCACATAGTCACCGAACAGCGCCACCAGTTCGTCCCGCGTGCGCGCCGTGGCCGCCCGTGCGCCCGTCGCCCGGTACACCTCCCCCACCGCCGCGGTCGGGTCGTTCACCGGCGGCGCGACCGGATGCGAGAGCGCGATGAAGCTGCCGCCCGGAAAGGCCTCGCGGAGGGTACGCACGGAGGGCACCACCACCTCGTCCGGCAACCACTGGAGCAGGCACAGCATCAGCAGCGCCGTCGGCCGCGCCGGGTCGATGAGCCGCGCGCACTCCGGGTGCCCCAGGATCGCGGCCGGGTCGGCGAGGTCCGCCTCGATCGCCACCGCCCGGTCGTCGCCGCGCAGCAGCGAGGCACTGAGCGCGACCACCTCGGGATCGACGTCCACGTAGAGAACCCGGCTGTCGGGCGCCTCGGCCCGCGCCACCTCGTGCACGTTGCCGACGGTCGGGATGCCGGACCCGATGTCGACGAACTGCCGGATGCCGGCCGCCGTCAGATATCGAACCGCCCGCCGCAGAAAGGCGCGATTCGCCCGGGTCACCTCCCGCAGCGTCGGCATCGCCCGGAGCATGCGATCGCCGGCCTCCCGGTCGCCCGCGGTGTGATGGACGCCGCCCAGATAGTAGTCGTACATCCCCGCCACCGTCGGCTTCCCCATCGACGCACCCTACCCCCCCTCCCCCTCCCCCCACCCAACCCTCCGCGCCGATCTAGGGCGAACTCCCGCACTTCGATCTCCGATCACGCGAATCCGGCCTAGATCGGCGCAGGGTGGGGCGCCGGGCGCCCGGCGGGGGGCGGGGGCGGGGGGCGGGAGGGGTCAGCCCGGGGTGACCAGGCCCTGGAGGCCGACTGCGATGGCGATGATGCCGAAGATGGCGAGGATCAGGCCGACGCCGGCGGCCGCGTCCGGGCGGCCGAGGGGACGGCGGCCGGTGAGCCGGTCCCAGAGCAGGAGGACGCCCACGCAGATGCCGACGATCTCGAAGTGGAAGATCTGCGGGCCGCTGAAGAGGTGCACGATGAGGTAGAAACCGCCGGTGACCAGCGCGACGATGCCGACCACCCAGCCGAACGCGCCGAGGCGGTCGGCGAACCGGGCCAGGTCGTCACCGACGCGGGGCAGCCGGCGCAGCAGGGCTATGGCGAGCAGGAATCCGCCGAGGATGTTGGCGAGGTCCAGCAGGAGTGACAACAGGATCATGAGGAAGCCGTCCTCCGTACGGCCGACGACGTGGGTTGAGCGACGTCGATCGAGAGCCTAACGGTGGTCCGGCCGCTCCGCACTGGGAGCGATCCCAACGCTCCGGCGGATCAGCCGCGCGAGACGAGGCGGTCGAG